>NZ_JASNRB020000008.1:0-361574 GCF_030411975.2 Massilia orientalis
ACGCCGGATCATGTCTACCGCGCCGGTGTCGGAGGCGGTGCGCTGATCGTCGACAAGTTCGGCGACGCGGACCTGGAACAAGAAAAAATCGGCAATACGGGGCAGCGCCGGGCAGCTGCAGAAGCGGAAACGGAAACGGACACAGCTTAAACTAGCCGGCTGAGTGTCTTGACTGATGGGTCCACTTTAGAATTCTGGTAGGCCGTGCTGGGCTCGAACCAGCGACCAACGGATTAAAAGTCGCTGGGGCGGCACGGACAACCTTTATTAATCAATGACTTGCAACGCTTGCCAGATGCGTTAACCAGTCACACCAAAGGGGAGGGATGGTAACTTATCAGGAGTCACGTCACAAGTACGTCACATGGTGAGATGGGTGGCCTGTTGGTATGGTAGCTACCCGTATGATCGATCTGTGCCTTCATCCCTACCGCGTGATACGGCATGGTCCATCATTTGCCCAAACATAATAAGCGCTTCGTTCAAGGCTGTTGCTTCTTGTTCCAAAGGAACACCCTGCGCTGCAATGTTCTTCAGATTGTGTACACACGTCGCCTTTAACGCAGCAAACCCAGCATCATCAAGCAGTCCGCCAGCATTGACATGTCGAATAAGCTGAGTGGCGAAATCTTTCATGCTGAGAGCCACAATCCCCAGGATCAGGGCGTTCGTTTCGAGGCCGGCGACGTATTCTTTGACCGACATGGCAACGCTACGCCAAGGCTTTCAACCAACCGTCGCAGGTAAGCTGCCAATCAGCTTGCACCCGCACTCCGTCGTGCATCCCTCGACCGCAACCGGCACCCCGTCGACTGTAAGTGTGTCGTGGGCGGTAATGATTTTGTTTACACCGTGCGGTTTGCCGCCGGGGTAGGGCTGCGGACAGTCAACTTTGTCACCCAGTCGGGCGATCGCTCTTCCCCTGATGTCGTGGTTGGGCGAACCGCTAATCACTGTGCCGCCATGATCGGTTTTATCTCCGACTGTGATGATCTTCAATGACATTTATTTCTCCAGTGGAATTGGTGACGTTAGTAGATCGGTGGGCCGTCCGGCTAATCGCGGCCGTTAGGTGTCGAGTCCCGTTTGATCGTAAACGCGTTTGACAAATAATTCTGGCCGCTTCTTCTGCCATTCCTTGAGCGCCAGGATAGGCGTTTTACTGCCGATGGCGCGTTGTGGAATGTGGTGGTTGTACAGCTTCAGATAGTTTTGCAAAGTGGCCTGCAGGTCGGCGCGGCCATCGAAACGGGTCTGCTGCAGCAATTCGTTGATGCGCCCGTTGAAGCGCTCAACCATGCCGTTGGTTTGCGGGTGGAGCGGCGGTGCCAGGCGATGCTCGGCAGGCAAGGCGGCACAGGCCACGTCGAATGCGTGTTTGCCGCTGGGCTTCTTGTTTTTGGTGGTGAAGCGGTCAGTGAATTGCGAGCCGTTGTCGGTGAGGATTTTGCTGATCTTGATGGGCGAAGCCAGCTTGAGCCGACGCAGGAAATCGACGCTGCTCGCCTCAGTCATATCGCTGAAAATGTGCATGAAAACCCAGCGCGTTGCGCGGTCGATGGCGACGAACAGATAACGCCGCGAGGTCTCGTCCGGCATCTGTGGTAGGTACTTGATGTCGATGTGGATGAAGCCGGGCTCGTAGTCCTTGAAGGTCTTCTTCGGCGTGATCTTCTCTCCCTCGGCTGTCGTAATCAAGCCCGTCAGGCGCGACATGCCTTCACGTTTGAGCAGGCGCGCGATGCCCGCGCGCGAGACGGCCGGATTGATGTACTGCTTCGTAATGAACAGCAGGTCGTCGAGCGGCAGGTAGAGCGACTGGCGCAGGGCCAGGACAATGGCTTCCTGGGCTTGGGGCAGAGTCGTATGCAGCGTGTGAGCGCGGTGCGAGCGATCCTGTACATCGTCGCGTCCCAACCACTTCTGTGCAGTAGCTCGCGTGATGTTGAAAACCTTTGCGGCTTCTCTGGAAGACAGACCGGAATCCTTGATCTCCTGACGGATCTTCGGTGTGGTACGGGCCTGCGGATGAATGCGTGAACTCATGCTGCCAACTGCTCCTGGTGCGATTGAATGCCGGGACTGCTGAACCCAGCAATCAACTCGCCCAGCATAGCCTTTGCACGAAACAAAGGCCAGCTACGGCGAGGTAAATGATCGCACGAAACTAAACAGCTAACGTATATATATGTCTTAGCTGACGCTTGCAGTAGCAACCGGTGATTGCTGCTATAACACCTAGAATTAACCGGCGTGCCGTACTCACGTCCGAGTCAAATGCAATGTAAGGCAGCTTTATTTGAAAACACACCCTTCAAAAGACATATATTGCGCCCCTGAGGAGAACGCTAAATCACAAACGGCCTTGAATTTGGCGCCAGCTTTCAAGGCCTTTAGCTTATTTTCCTGAGCATCATCGGCAGCGGTCAGCCTCGCTAAATCTTGCGAGTCAGCGTGTGTGCCGACTTTCAAAATTGAATCCCCGCTAAGTGATTCGCTAACATCAAGCGCTACGCCTGAAATTAGTACCCGTTTTGTGCTCTCCATAAGCTCCATGGATGAATATCCGGCTTTTTCAAAGCGCCCATAAAGTTTACTCAAATCGACAGCCTTCGGCGCCGGCTCAGCCATTGCCATAGACGTTGCAAGTATAACGTTTGCAGCCACAATGATTTTTTTGAACTGCATAATGATCTCCTTGATAGGTAAACGGAAAAACTTCTGAAAAAAGTCAGACGCCATGAATATTCCGAGATGAAGTAGAGTTGGTTGTTCTTTTTGGCTCTCCAGCTATCAAATGGATTGCATATGCTTTCTGGTTGATCTTGGAGATCTGATTGACGACACGGTTATCGGCTCGGATTGATTTTGGAAATCGTGCCGTCAATTTCATTTATTGATAATCGAAAGTCACCCGATGATCCCGATGAGAAGAAGCATAGCTCGCCGGAAACATAATAAACATCGGAAAATGACGAAGTAGTTAATTCGCTTGGCTTGTTTATTTCAAAGCGAACGCTTCCGTCTGCATTCATGACGTAAGCACGATTTTTTTGTTCCGTTTCGAATGGCCCCTCCACAATGGCAATGCTGCGGAAATCGTTTGACGGCACTGCGAGAACTCCCCATGGTTTCAATACTTCATATTTTTGTCCATTGTGTTCCCATGATGCCCCAACTGGGAGTAGTTCCCTCACTGTTAATCGCTTCGGGTCCTGTATTTTGTCGTAGCTCGGGTCCAGTTCGATATGTCTGAAGTTCTGTAATTTAGTCATTGCCTGTCTCTGTTATTTATCAAGAAATTGCCGAACTTTATCGAGCAACGACTGGATCGATACTGCATTTGGGTGAGGCTTTTCAAAGTCGAACCCTGGTAACTCAATAATCATGAATTTCTCCGTAGGCAACTTGAAAAATTAACTTCCTACCGATTTTTTGTGGGCCCAAAGAGCCTATCTGTTTATTTTCTTGCGAGTTTTCTCATTGCTTGTTCTGCAGCTATAACCGCTTCACCGGCAGGAAGGGAAATCGGCCAATATTCGATAACTAACCTTGATACACGATTTAAATCAGAAAGCGGAATGGATTCAATATTGTTTTCAACCTGTTTCAAGTAAGCGGTTAGAGTCTCTCGAGCAAAATGTAAGTGTTCGGAAGTGACTCCCGAGTCAGGCGGCAACGAGTCGATTTGTTGAAGGGCGAAGCGAAGCTTCGATGCGACGGTTTCGGTTTTAGTCATGACAGCTTATGGTTTACTTAATTTGTTAAGGTCAAGTACGAATTTTTGGACTTGACCACCTGGTAAGCACGGGCCTTGTGCGGATGCTCGGCCTTCGATTATTGGCGTTCCGGGCTCAACTTTCCATTGTTGAACTTTATCCATATCATTCCACTCTTGTTTTACCGCAAGGGATTCCCGAGTAGCAGGAAAAGTCTCGAACAAATATCGGCCCTTTGCATGTGCTTTAGTTCCATCATAATAGCGCAGGCCATATTCATTTTCCCCAGCTGAACGCATTTTTATTGTATCGCGGTCAAACGATTCTAGAATCTCCTTTCGACGCCCTCTCGATATCCCCGCCTCCTTTAGATATTGTGACGCATTTTTTACTCCTGCATATGAAGTGCAGAGACAGCACGCCGTCAGTCCCAACGGATCGATCCAGCTGATCGGATTTGGCGCATATCGATAGAGATTAATGCCGCCCGCAGGGCCAACAGAGTCCTGAGAAAGATAACGGACCGTATCGGGGTCGTAATACCGGTGCCGGTTGTAATGCAGCCCCGTCTCTTCATCAAAGTACTGTCCCTGAAACCGTATCGGATTGCGCATCCCGGCCTCGCGCGCGGCCTGGCTGATCGCCTCCTTCGCTTGCCCCCAAGCCCTGTACTGCGCCGACCACGCAACCGTGCCCTCGCAATCCGTCAACTCCTGCGGCGTACCCAGATGGTCGCACTGGTAGAAGGCGATCTCATCCTTACTGAACGGTTCGGTTTCCTGCTCGTACTCACCGTTCCATAGCGGATCAAGCGCAACATCGTACTTGCCGTCATTGTCCGCCATCAGCGCCTTGACATCGGTGGTGGGCGCCAGTCGAATCGCCCGGTTTCGCGTAGCCTGCACCAGCGGCACGAAGCTGTCGCGCTCGTACACGTAGTGCACCGTCCGTTCGCCCGCGGCATGGCCCCGGTGCACGCTGCTTTCCAGCGCCAGCGTGTCGCCGTCCCAGCCGTACATGGTTCGGGACGCCTGGCTGTGCTTGGCGATGCGCCGTCCCAGCGGATCGTAGGCAAAGGTGGTGACGCCCTGCCGGGTCGTGGCGCGGGTCATCCGGTTGAACGCATCCCATTCATACTCGGCCCGCTCGCCGTTCTGCATACGTTCCACGACGTTGCCGCGTTCGTCGTAGCGGTAGCGGACGCCGGCATATTCCTTGAGCAGGTTATCGAGCAGTTTCGGCAGCGGGACACTGCGGGCAATGGGCTCCTGCTGCGCGGTATCGGGCGCCTGGATGTTGCCGGCCGGATCGAAGGCGAAGGTTTCATGACCCAATGTGCTGATTGCCGCCAGCAGCCGTCCGACCGGGTCGTAGCGGTATTCGAGGTGACCGCGCCGGCTGTCTTCGAGGTTGATCAGCTGGCCGGATGGGTCGTAGCGGTAGCGCCGCAGGATCGCGGCTTGCACGCCGGCTTGGTGCCTCTGGCCGGCCCGCGCGGTGGCGCCGAGTTGCTGTTCGATCAGGCGCCCAAGCGGGTCGTACTTCATCGTTTGCCGCAGGCCGTTGGCCTGGGTGCGGCCGGTTTCCCGGTGCAGCGCGTCGCGCTCGAAGGAGACGACGTCTTGCCCGTCGAGCAGCAGGCCGTGCACGTGGCCGGCGCCGTAGGTCAGCCATTCGATGCAGTGGCCGTCGGGCCGAGTGGTGCCGGTACGCTGGTTGAGTTCGTCGTAGTGGTGGTGCCAGACCGCAGTGCGCCTGTCGGGATGGAACGCTCCCTGGTAGTGCTGGTGCTCGCGCACCAGGTTGCCGGCGTCGTCGTAGAACCATTGCAGGCGGGCGTGTTCGTTCTTCGCTTCAGCCAGCTGGCCGTTGGCGTTGTAGACGAAGGTTTCGATTTGCTCCGGCTGGCCGGGGGCTGCGGCCCGACGTTGCACGAGCCGGCCCATGGGGTCGAAGTCGAGCCGGGTGGTCACGCCGGCTTCCACGGTTTCCGCCAGCACGCCGCTGGCTTCGTCGTAGCGGTACTCGGTGATCTTGCCGTCGAAGCCTTGTTCCTGCAGCAGGCGGCCGACCGGGTCGTACCGGAAGCGGTAGACGCCGCCGTTTTCATTTTCCAGCGCGGACAGGCGGCCGAGCGCATCCCACCGGTAGTGCAGGCTGTGTCCCAGCGCGTTGGAGCGCTGCGCGATCAGTCCGGTCGCGGTGTAGCGGTAGGTGGTGGTGCGCCCGAGCGCGTCGACGTGCGCCAGCAGCCGACCTTCGGCGTCGTGGCGAAACTGTTCCTTGCTGCCGTCGGGGTGGATGACGGCTTCGAGCTGGCCGGGATGGCTGCCGCTGTCGTTGCCTTCGCCGTGCGCTTGCGCCAGCGTTTCGGCACTGAGCGGCGTGTAACGGTAGCGGGTGACGTTGCCGGCGGCGTCGATGCGCTTGACCAGGCGCTTGCACTCGTCGTATTCCCACTTGCTGCTGTGCCCGGAACAGTCGGTGTGGCCGGCGAGCTGGCCGTCCGGGGTGTAGGCGAGTTTCGTGACGCCGCCCTTGGCGTCAAAGACTTCGATTAGCCGGCCAACCTTGTCGTACGCGTACTGCGTCTTGTTGCCGCGCGGGTCTGTTTCCTCGGCCAAGTGGCCCTGTGCGTTGTAGTCGCGCTTCCAGATGCCGCCTTCGCCGTCGCGAATGCCGAGGACGCGGTGCTGGTCGTCATATTCGAAGCGCACCTGGCTGCCGTCGGCGCGGGTGTGCGTGAGCAGGTTGCCGTTGTCGTCGTAACGGTAATGCTCGCTGCTGCCGTCGGTTTGGATGTGACGGACGACGTTCTTGGCGTCGTCGCGGAAGAGCCATTCCTCGCGTCCGTCCGGATACACGACGCGGTAGGTATAGCCGGCGATGTCGTAGTAGTAGCGGGTCTCGTGGCCAAGCGCGTCGGTGACGTAGGTCAGGCGGATGTTCTTGTCCCATTCGAGCCGGGTGTCGTAGCTGCCGTCGTCGGCCCACTCGCGAACCGCCTTGGCGTGAAGCCCGCTGTCGATGCTGGTGTCGTAGGCGAGGTTGATGCCGCGTCCGGTGCGGTCGGTGTAGCGCGTGACGAGGTGGCGGTCGTACTGGTAGTGCCAGGCGGCGCCGTTTTCGTCCTGGGCGCGGATCAGGTCGCCGTGGTCGTCATGGTCGTAGGCCGCGAGCTGGCGCACCAGCTTGCCATCCCTGATTTCCCATAGCGTGCGGATGCGGCCGGTATCAAGGTCGACCTGGGTGCCGGCGTGGGCGACGATGGTCTCGCCCTGCTTGCTGATGATGTCGCTGAGCACCTCCTCGCCGGCGTACGGGCCGGCGGCGACGACGTGGTCGTAGCGCAGGCCGAGCGCGGCGCCGTCGCGGGAATGCAACGCGATCAGCCGGAAATGCTCCTTGCCCAGCTCGGCCGCCTTGGCGCGCACCGTGTCGACCAGCTCGTAGGTTTCGCGCCAGGGACTGGGCTCGCCCTCTGGCAGCGGCTTGCCGAAGTCGAGCGTGAGCAGGGTGGCGCTCATGCGGGTGAGCGTGATTTGCTCGACCGGGTCGTGGTGCCGCTGGCCGATGCCCAGCCACGGGTAGCGGTGGCTGCGGCCGTCTGCGGCGTGATAGAGCAGGGCGGCCGGTTTGCGCTCGCCGACGACGTCGATGCGGGTGCTGTACGGGGTGAGCCAGCGCGCGCCGAGATTGCCGTGGTCAAAGGTGCTCAGCTGGCTGCGGTAGGTGCGGCTCCATTCGATGGGAAGCGGCGCGTCCAGCACGAAGTCAAGGTGGGTGAAGGTTTCGGCGCCGGTGGCGAAGCTGATCGAGCGCTCGGTGCCGCCTTTTGCGGGGCACAGCTTGCAGGCGTTGGCGTCGCCGATGGCCGGGTTTTGATGGCCGGTGGCGGCCAGCTCGTGGCCGGGCTTGTCCTTCTTGTGGTGCGCGCCCTTGCTTGATGGGACGAGCGCCGGATATCGCTTCTTGTGCTTGGTGACGGCGTCGCGTAGCCGCATCAGTATCCACCGGATGCTCATCTGCGCCTGTTCGTCCGCCAGGGCGGCGAGCTTGCCGCGAAATGCCGGCTTGAAGTCGGTGAGGTGCTTGACAATGCCTGTCACGCCCGCAACCGCGCTCTGCGGCAGCTGGCTGGCTGCCGCAGCGACAACGTAGTTCGCGGTCATCTTGTACTGCCGGGCAAGGGCGCCAAGCATGCGGCGCCAGCTGCTTTCCACCTTGGGGTCGTGCAGCTTGCGCTCCACTTCTGCCGAGGATGCCACCTCGAACAGCGGTTCCTTGCCGATGCAGCGGTTGAGGATCTTGATCAGGTCGTCAGCAATGCCGTCGGCAGTATTGGCGCAATCGTGCAATATACCTTCCAGCTTGCCCATCGCGCTGTCGACAAAGGTGTCGATCTCGCCGGCCAGCCTGGCGTTGAGGTGCGCGATCAGCACCTCGATCAGCGCGGCGCCGAGATCCTTGACACCCAGCGCCAGCTTTTGCCGGACCAGGTGCAGCGCCGGCCGCAGGCTCATGCGCGCCGCGCTCATCCCCGGTGGCACCGGAACCACGCCGATCAGGTTGATGCCGAGGCTGACCCATTCAAGGAAATCAATTTCCTTCTTGGCGATGTACTTCTGGATGACCCCCACCACGTCCATGATGGCGTCGATCAGCGCCATGATGTTGCCGATCACCGGCAGGCTGCCGGCCACGGTGCTCAGTCGTTCCAGCGTGACGTAGTCGTAGCTGATCTTGCGCAGCCATTTGTCGAAGGCCGCGGCAGCGGCGCCGATGTCTTGCTGGTCAATCGTGTTGAGCGGCGCGACTGCGACTTCCGGCGCGCGTTGGGCAGGCTTGGATGGGGCTTGCGTGGGTTCGGTCATAGTGGCTTTATCTTTTATATGACGGATTTTTTCGGGATCGAGGGCGCTACTTCAGCGCCGACGCGCGGCAGCGATCCGGGCAAACCGAGGGTGGACGCGACGGCAGCGGCAGGCTTGGCAGCACGTGACGCGCCGTAGGTATTCAGGGCCGTCGCGCTGCCCGGGAGCTTGCCCGCAAGATTGGCCATGCCCGCCTGCCCGACCGACGCCAGCAATGCTTGCGCACCGCCTTTTGGTAGCGACTGCACCGCGGTTGCGGCTTGCTCAGCAGCTTGCGCAATCGCGCCGAACTTGCCCGCTGCGCCGTTGAGACTGGTTGTTGCAGTTTTGGCGCCGGTGAGCAGCCCACGGCTCTGCGCCCCCGGTACCGGCGCTATCCGGTCAGACGTTGCCACAGCATCGGCGCCAGCCCCGGACTGCGCCACAGCTGGCCATTCGGTTCCCTGGCCGAAGTAGCTGCCTTCATCCCACGGATCACGTGGGTCCTTACCGTAGCTGACCGTGGCCATCCCCATTGGCAGACCGCTGACGCTGGCAAAGCCATTTGCATCGAGTTTCCCCTGGTGGACCCTGCCCTCGGCATCGGTGACGGTGTAGTCGCCTTGCTGGATACCTTGGCGCCTAGCGCCTTCCGGATTCACATACTGGTGGTGCAGATCAAGCTGCCCCGGCGGCAACTGCACGGTCTGCGGCAAGCTCGGCGTACCTTCGCTCTTGGCGGGATCGAAGCTATGTTTTGCCGCGTGTTGGCGCCAGATGCCGCTGGTGCCATGGACGATGCCCGATGCGTTCCAGCGGCTGAAGCTGGTGCCGCCGTTGATCACCACCTCTTCCTTTGCCGTGATCGTGATCCGGTTGGCGGTGTGGGTGATGTTGAGCTTGGCCAGGATGTTGACGCTGTCCTTCAACGCGGTGATGTCGATGTCGGCGCTGGCCGCCACCAGCTTCATGCCGGCCTTGTAGGCAAACATGCGCACCGCTTCCTTTACGCTGACGAGCAGGCTCTTGCCCGCGCTCAGGCTGGTATGGCCGCCGCTGGTCAGGGCGGTGTGCTCCACGCTCATCAGGTGGGTTGAACCCTGCGTGCTGGTTTCGATGCCGGCGGGGCTGGACAGGGTCAGGTGAGGAGCCTGGAATTCGGGGAATTCTCCTTGCGCAGGCAGGCCCCCTTGGCCTTTGAGGGCGTCGACCTGCGCCTTCAGCGCGGCGGCGACCTGGTCCTGGTCGCCCGGCTGATGCGCCTGGGCTTGTTGCGCGACCTGCGACAAGCTGTCGTGCAACTCCCGGCCCTGCGCCATGCGCGCCAGCGTCTCCTCCATGTCGGTGATATGGGCGCGGGCGTTCGGCCGTCCTTCGGTGCTGAGGAGCAGGCCCTGCTGTGCGCGCACCGCGCCGTGGCCATCGGTGCGCAGCTCGAAACCCTGGCCGCGCGCATCCTTGCGTCCGGCATTGTCTTCGATGCGGGTAATGTGGCCGAGGCTGAGCTGGCTGGCGAGATGGTCGCTCTTGAGCTGGGCCTGGATCTTTCCATGGGTGTCATCGAGGATCAGGTGATTGCTGCGCCCGCCTGCCGAGTTGCCGCCGCCGGGCGCCAGTTCGCGGCTGCGCAGCCCGGACAGGGCCTGCTGTCCGCCCAGCTTCCACGGCGGCAGGTTGTCGCTGTTGAACACGCGGCCGATGATCATCGGATGGTCGGGGTTCCCGGCGACAAACTGAACCGCCACCTCCTGGCCGACGCGGGGCAGCGCGATGAAGCCCAGGTCGTTGCCGGCCCAGACGCTGGCCACGCGCACCCAGGCCGAGCTTGTCCCGTTGCTCTTGGCGTCCCGGTCCCAATGAAATTGCACCTTCACCCGGCCGTATTCGTCGGTGTAAATGTCCTGCCCCGATGGCCCGACCACGATGGCGGTCTGCACGCCGGGCATGACGACCGCCTTGCTGTTGAAACCGCGCCCCGGCCGCCACGGGATATCTTTGCGCATGCACGTGAACGAACATGTGTATTCCGACTTGGCGTCACGGCCGGCCTGGTAGTTGTTGCTGGCCTCGTGGACGGCCGACAGGATCACATATTCGCGCCTGGCGATCGACTGCTTGGGCGTTTCGTCGTGTCGTACCGGCCGGGGTGCGCCGCTGAAGTGGTCGCCCAGCCGGAAGCTGCGGCCGGGCTGCACGGTGCGGTCGTTGCCGGACGCTTCAAAATATTGGGTTGGAGCGTCGAGCTCTTCCATGCGGCGCTTGGCGAGCTTGTCGCCGTCGTCGTAGGAGGCGAAGGCATAGCCTCCGGTGTTCTCGTAGACTTCCAGCCTTTGCACTTCGCCTTGGTCGTTCTTCGAGCTGCGGGTCTGCGCCAGCGGGCGAGTCCATTTGTAGTTGAAGTTGCCCACGGTGCTGCTGCCCGGTCCGATTTTGCGTACCGGCTGCCACTCGTGGATGCCGTCCGCCTCGCCCGAGCCGGCGTTGCGCCGGAACGGAATTTCGTCGGGGACGTCGACATTGCCGCCCGGCTCGATCGGCCTCGACATCTGCGTCATGTCGCCGATCCGCAGCGTATGCCCATCCGCGCGGTGTTCGTACCAGTAATGCAGGCCGAGGTCTTCCCAGCGGCGGTGCAGGTGGTTGTAATCGGTCTCTTCGTACTGGATCGCGCAGCTGAGTGGCGCATACTCGTTGTAGAGCTCCAGCTTCCAGTCGCGTTGCGGGTAGTGCTTGAAGGTGTCCTCGGTGATCTCGATGGTTGTCCGTTCCAGGAACACGGCGCTGTTCTTGCGCAGTTTCGCAAGGGCGAGCCAAGGCTCCAGGACCATGCCGTAATAGGCGAAGCCGCCGTCAGTCCTGATCAGGCGGAACTCGGTCACGTAGCCGTTAAAGTACCGCAACGTCCCATCCTCGCGCACGAGGGAGACCGTGACCATCTTGCCCGTCATCTTCTTGAGCGGGATGCGTGCGTCGTCCGACAGCACCTCGACCTTGATGCGGAAATCGCGCGACAGGCCTTCCTCGGCAACAAGCTTATTGGCGAGCATGATGGCACCGTCGGGCTTGTCGTTCCTCGGGAAATCGAGCCGTAGCAGGCGGTTGTGTTGTTGATCTTCCAGCGCCGCCAGCTCCCGTGTCGCACCATGAAACACAGCTCTTCTCATTTCGTTAGCCCCGTGCCGTCTTCAAAAGACCTGAATGTAGAGAAAGAAATTGCTGACGTATTGATCAAAGTCTTGCAGGCAAGCGCTACGACGGGCGCAACAGGTAGCGGACGTCCGCCGGTTTGCTGGCTATGCCCAAGCGCGCATCCCAGCCGATCCGCTTGCCCAGCTTCGCGCCGCCAATCAGATCCAAGGGCTCAACGTCTTCCGGCCTGAGCATCACGTGCGCCATGTACCGCAATCCGGGGATGCCGACCAGCGCCAACATCGCTTCCAGTGCGCGGGCACCGGCCGTGCCGGGCAGGAAGCGCTCGAAGTCCGCCTTGCCGAGCGGACCGATGTGCAGCGTGACGCCGAGGTCGTGCCGCCAGGCGCGCACGCCGAGTGCGCCACTGTGGCCGAGCGTGGCATTTTCTCCGCCCATCTTGCATTGCCGGCTGTCGGCGATCTCGTCCCAGCCGCCGACGAACTGCTCGATGGCGATCGGCACGCCGAAGTAATCCGGTAGGATGCAGCCCAGCGCAGCCGCGGACATTGGCCGTTGCCGGAGCATGCCGACATAGAAGGCCATCACGTCGGCATGTGGGTCGAAGCGACTGGATTCCGCAGGTGGCGCCTTGTCATGGCGGGCGCCGAGCGAGAGCACCAGCGGACGGAACGGGTCTTCGCCGTGGACATCGATGGCATGTTCGGGACGGTACTTGGCCCACGCCTTGAAGAACAGGCTGACGCTCCGGTCGCTGAACAGGTCGAAGCAGGCGCGGACCGATTCGTCCTGTTCGGCGTGTTCGTGAGCCGCGACCCACTCGGTATAGTGCGACGGGAGCGTGCCGTTTGCGCCAAGCAGTCCCATGAAGGCCGGCGTCAACCGGACGGCCGTCACGATGCCGGGATTGGGGTTGGTATCGTCGGCCCGGTCGATGCTGTATGACTCGATCTCGCTGGCCGGGAACGCGAGGGAAAGGCTGTTCCGGAAGCGCAGGATGTGACGCAGCGCCCCCTCGGGCGGAATGCCTTCCCGGCGCAGCCAGATCAGCAGCAGGCGCACCGCCTGTATGAACTGGAAGCGGTATGGCGCCGCCTCCAGTCGCGCGATCACGCCAGGTACAGGCTGCCGTTGCGGGGCTGGCATCGGATGAGCTCCTTGCCTGTCTGGTTGGACAGGACGACCAGTTCGGTAAAGCTGTTGATCTGCACGTAGAGGCCCAGGAAGCGGTCGATCACGCGTGCGAAAAGCATCAGGCCGCTCCCGACGAATGCGTCTTCGTCGACCGTGATGTGCACTTCGATGCCGTGCGCGAGCGAAGGGCCGCGCTCGTTCCTGATCCAGGCCGTGGTCGGACGATGGGCCAGGCCGACGATCGCTTCGATTTGCCGTCGGGTGCTTGGTGTTTGCACAAGGTCGTAGAGCGACAGCATCTCGCGAAATCCATCCAGGCCCTCTTGCACGAGCGAATGGAAATTCAGTGTCAGGTGAGAGAGCAGTCGCCATTGCAGGGCCGGCGTCGCCGCAAAGCGCCGGGGCATGGTCGGCCTGCGCACGAACTTGGTTGTGGAGCCATTCGTCGTGCCGGTTGGCGGAGATAGGTCGCCTGTCGGCTGGCCATATTCGATCCGGCACGGCAGGTCCCGATTGGTACACGTGAGTTCCACCGATACGGTGGCCTGTTCGCAACTTACCGGATCGAAGTCCGCGTCGACGAACGCAATCCGGTACTCGTGGCCGGCATCAAGGGCCTCGTCGCGCCGTACCACATAGTAGTGTCCTCGCTTGGCCAAGCTTTCGCCGTGGCGGAGCGAATAAAAGGGCCGGAAGTCGATGAGAGACGAGCCCTGTTCGTCTTGACGCAGCATCCGTACGGCATCGACGGTGTGGATGTCGTAGGCCCAGGCATGCTCGGCATCGGAGAGCAGTGGATAATCGGCGCGCTCATGCGTGACGAGGATGGGCACGGCGTTCTGGCGGAACAGGTTCACGACCGGGGCGCAGCCAAGCAGGAAGTTGTTTGCGGACAGGGTCGTCAGCAGCCCGGCCTCATGCGAATCCGCACGCACGTCTGCCAGCAGCAGATGCAGCGTGATGCGGCGGCATTCCGCCGACACGTGCGGCACGATGTTCGCCAGATCGATGTCGATGAAGTTGAACTTCTCGGGGAAGGTGAAGTATTCGGTGAGCAGCCGGTAGGCCGGATGCGAGCGTGGCGAAAACGGGACGAGCGCCTCGTCGTCGGCGAATCCGACGGCCGCGAGCGGCACCGACGGTAGCCGCTTCCATTCTCCCGACGCGGTCTCGATACAGGCCATCGCGATCCGCCCTTGCAGAATGTCGCGCGCGACGGCGACAACCGACGCCTCGCCGTCCAGATAGACGCGCAAGGTGCTACCCACGAGCGACGTGAATCCCGCTTGTTGATCGCTCGCCTCGATGTCGATGGCCAGGCTGGTGCCGCTGCCTGCGGGTAAGCGGATCGAAGGAGGGACGTTCAATGCCAGGTTGAAGCGAGCTTGCGTCAGGCGCACCGGCAATTGCTGGATGTCGTAGCACGTCCTGAACCGGCATTTGACGCCGCCGATCGGCGCAGAATGCAATTCAGTGCCCCGTGGGATAAGCGGCCCGGATGTCGCTTCGGGGGGATGGCTGGCCTGCATGATCGCGCATGACGGGAAGGGACGTAGGTAGTGAGGGAACAGCGTTTCGAGAAACGACTCGGTGAACCGGGAATAACCATCCTCCAGCGACTTGTTTACCCTGGCGGTCAGGAGCGCCGTCGCCTGAATCAGTCGCTCGGTGTGCGGGTCGCCGCTTGCACCATGACCGATTTGCAGATGCGAAGCCAGGCCGGGAAACCGCGCCGCAAACTCCGCCGCACGTTGACGGAGGAGGCTCAACTCTTGCTCGTAATGAGGAAGCAGGTCTTTCATCGAAAGCGTTGGGAGAGCGTTGCCGAGAGCGTCATTATTGACAGTCAGAAAACACGTCGGTTGATTGGTCACAAGATTTTGGCGACAGGCAGCGCGGATCATGACGGCTGAGTCAGGTCATGAACCGGGAGCCGACAGATGAAAACACCATCCAAGATTCTTTGGACGGAAGGGGTGACGTTGCGTCCACAGCATTTCCAGCAGCAGGACCGCTACCACGAGGCGCGGCTGCATCGGATGACGGCCGCGCTACATCCATATGCGTGGGGACTCGCGGCGGAGGCGATCTGGGACGAGGAGGCGCTGGCCAACAACATCTTGCGTCCCGAGTCCTTGTCGCTGGTGTTCCAGGATGGCGAAACCTATGACGCGCCGGGATCGGACCCGCTGCCCGAAGCGGTCGAGCTGGCCGAGCTGCCTTCGAGTGAGCATCACTTCACTTTCTATGCGGCCCTTCCGGCCCATATACTGCATGGAGGGAACCTCGCCGGCGTTCGCGAACAGGACAAGGGGCAAGCGCGGTTTCGCCAGATCGCACTGGAGACGCCCGACCTGTACACGGACGCGCTGGACGCCAACATCGTGTACTTGGCCAAACAGGCGCGTCTGCTGTCGCATCTTGCGCCGCGCGCCGGAGACGTCAGCGTTCCTGTCTTGCGGCTGCGCCGGCGTGGTGGCGGATTCGAGATCGATCCGACATTCATTGCGCCGAGCCTGTCCGTCGCGGCGGCGCCCGCGCTGGCGCGGCTGCTGGACGCCTTGATGCAAAAGTTGCAGGCGAAAATCGATGCGCTCTACGCGGCTCAGCGCGAGCCGAGCAAGGATGTGGTCGTGCAGGGCGGAGACATGTCGTCGTTCTGGCTGCTCCAGACGATCAGCGCGGGTTGCGCGGCGCTGCACCACCATGCCCAAGGCCAGAAGTTTCATCCGGAACGCCTGTTCCAGGATCTGCTTGGTCTGGCTGGCGGCTTGATGGCGTTCTCGCGGAAGATCCGGGTCAAGGATCTGCCGGCGTACGACCATGAGGCGCCCGGACCCGCGTTCGCCAGGCTCGACGCTGTCCTGCGCGACCTGGTCGACACGGTCATCTCATCGAAGTTCGTCGCTATCCCGCTGGTTCAGGATTCCGCGCGGCCGTCGTACTTCGAGGGCAAGCTGCCGGACACTATCGACCAGAAGACTTTGCTGTGCCTTGGTGTGCGGGCCGATCTTCCTGCGCTGGAACTGGTGGCATTGGTGCCGGCGCGCTTCAAGATTGGCGCGCCGGACGACATCGGCCGGCTGGTCGCGTCCGCGCTGCCGGGCGTGGAACTGATGCACATGCCGCAGGTGCCGGCGGCGGTTCCCATCCGGCCGAACACTTATTACTTTGCGCTCCAGGACAAAGGACCGCTTTACGCGAACATGGTGCAGGGGCGGGCCGTGTCGGTATACGTGCCGTCCGGGATTCGCGATCTGGCGCTGGAACTGTTCGCCATAGCACCGTGAGGACTGATGATGGATGACCGTGTGAGCAATCGAATGGGATCGCCGAAGGGCAACCGCGTCCAGGAGGAGACTCGTGCGGTGGATGGTGCTCGCCGTCTGAGGCATTGGAACGGAAATCTTGTCGACACCAGCAATGCCTTCGCACGGAGCCATGTCGATACTCTCAACGGGAGGCCATATCCGGTCGCGTGGCGGCGCCAGGGGGCGGAGGAGGCGTGGACTCGGGCGATTGGCGAAACCGACCTCTGGCGACAGTGGAGTGCGCCGGGGACGTCGTGCGCGGCGATCAGGGACGAGATGCTCTGGCAGCTGGAACGGAATTTCCCGCTGCTTGAACAAGAATATGCGCCAGAGGTCCTCCGGAGCAATCAAACCCATATCGCTAACCAGGTCGGCGTGAATCTGCTGTACTGCCTGCACAAGGGCACCGTAACCGAAGCGACGCCTGCACTCGAATTACTGCTCGCGAACTCCGACGTCGACTTGAGTTTGCCGATGAGCATGGTAGCGCCGCCGTACGCGGCGCAATATCTGCATTTTGGCGACGTGGCGATGCGTCACCTGAAGACGCCGGCTTCCAATATGCGTGGCCATATGTTCGATGGGGCCTTTTGCTTTTTCGCTCCGCGCACGGATGCGCCAGATCGATGGCGCCTGGAGCTTATTCTCATCAGCAAGCGAGAGGATCGCTATAGCGGCCAGGTCACGCTGGCTGGCGAGACCGAGCGCGACAACACGAGCCTCGGCCAGTGGATGGAGTGGGTATTGGGCGCGGCTACCGGTCGGCTGGACAATGATTGTCGGGAAGCCATGCATGCCGTTGTCAGCTACGTGGTCAAGCTCTTCTTGTACATGGGCCTGAAAAACGCGCGCCGCGTGGAGCGTAATGATCATGACGACGCACTCAAACGAGCCAAGGGGCTGGGCGAGCGGAAGCGTGACAGGCTACTGAAGCGGACGGCGTCTCTCTATAACGCGATCCTGGTCGGCCCGGAGACGCTACCCGCGCAGGCCAGACCCTGTGGCGGCGGCTCGGCCGTTGCGCCGCACTGGCGTCGCGGGCACTTCCGGATGCAACCGTGCGGGCCGGGCTGGCAGGAGCGCAAGCTGATCTTCGTGGCGCCGGTGCTGATCAATGCGGAGCAGTTGCAGGGCGGAGCGCCGGTGCCGAAAGGGTACTGTGTGGATACGTGAGTCGCTGGAACAAGTTGGTCGGCCGGCAGTGGCATCGTTGCCGACAGTGTGAAATCGCATGTACCCATTCGCTAGAAAGAGCGCGTAAGTGCTGTTTTGAAGTCAGTCGGGTCGCGTCAGCGTCCAGTCATCGCCTGCAAGTCGGCCACGACTTGAGCACAAAGCTCCTGCCGATCACCGTCATGGTCGGCAACATAGGCCATGGCCAACAGGGAAAGTGGATGGACACCCAGGACCGAGGCGAGTTGCTCGAGTTTGTCAATCGTAGGGGAAGTCGAGCAATGCGACAGCGAACCGTTACCTCGCGCTGATTCGTGCGATCTTGCGTAAGGCATGCCTGGAGTGGGAGTGGATCGACCGGGTCCCGAAAGTGAAGATGTATCAGGAACCAAAGCGCCGTGTCCGATGGATCACGCCGAAGCAGGCCGGGGCGCTGTTGAATGCGCTACCCGAGCACCAGCGTGACATCGCGCTGTTCGCCCTCGCGACTGGGCTAAGGCAGAGCAATGTGGTACGTCTGCGCTGGTCACAGGTTGACCTTGAGCGACGTACAGCCTGGATCGCTGCTGATGAGGCAAAGGGCGGCGAGGACATCCACGTGTCGCTGTGTGACTTGGCGGTGGAGGTGCTGGAACGCCAGCGTGGCAAGCATGCGGAGCACGTCTTCACGTACAAGGGCAATCCGATCAGGTACGTGAACACGAAAGCCTGGCGCAACGCGCTGAAGCGGGCCGGCATCGCGGACTTCCGCTGGCACGACCTGCGCCACACCTGGGCGAGCTGGCTGATCCAGAACGGTACGCCGCTGTACGATTTGCAGGAGATGGGTGGCTGGAAGTCGGCCGCGATGGTGCGGCGGTACGCGCACTTGGCGCCGGCGCACATGGCGCGTCACGCGGCCGTGGTGGACGGGCTGCTGCGCGTCACAAGTACGGCACAGTAGGTAGAAGAGGGGACTGCTGCAGACACAAAAAAAGGCGTCACGATTACTCGTAACGCCTTGCTTTGCTACTGCTGAATTCTGGTAGGCCGTGCTGGGCTCGAACCAGCGACCAACGGATTAAAAGTCCGCTGCTCTACCAACTGAGCTAACGACCCGAAAGAAGCAAGATTATAGGGGGAAACTGCGGTCGTGTCAAACGGCTTACTTCAGCGCCGCCAGCCGGTCCTTGGCTGCTTGCGCGGCGGCCGAGTCCGGAAACTTCGACACGAGCTGCTGCAGGGCCTTCTTGGCATTTTTCTTGTCCTTCAGCTCCGTATAGCTGGAGGCGATGTTGAGCATGGCGTCAGGGGCCTTCGCGCTCGTGCCGTAGTTGGCGACGACGGCTTCCTGGGCGGCGATCGCGTTCTTGTAGTCGCGCTGCGCGTAATAGGCGTTGCCGAGCCAGTATTGGGCATTGGCGGCATAGGCCGAGTCGGGGAAGCGGCGCACGAACTCCTGCAGGGCGCCGGCCGCGGCCTTGTAGTCGCCCGATTTGAACAGGTCCATCGCGCTGTCGTAGGTTTTCTTTTCGGACGGCAGGACTTCGGCGGTCTGGCCGTCGATCGTTTCCTGGCGCGGTTCGAGTTTCTTGACGCGGGCGTCGAGATCGGCGTACAGGTCTTTCTGGTTCTTCTGGACGTTGGCGATCTCGTTGGCGAGGACTTCGACCTGGCCGCGCAGGCGCGAGATTTCCTGCATGGTCTGTTCGTGCTGGTTCAGCATGTCGACGCCGATCGATTTGTCGGCCTTCGTGTCGACGCGGGCGTTGATGTCGCGTGCCAGTGCATCGACCTTGGCGCGCAGGTCGAGTATCGCCTTGCGGGCTTCATCGTCGTCGAGCAGGCCGGCGTTTGCCTGCAGGGGCAGCCAGGCGGTCAGGGCGAGGGCGACGGCGGCGAGGCGGAACTGGGACAGTTTGATCATCATGACTCTTTCTAAACTTAAAGGGAGCCTCGAAAAACCGTCGCGAGCGGCCGCAATGTCGGCCGAGAAGCGCAGCTGTACGAGCAGTACAGCGAGCATCGCAGGACGGCAGTGCAACGCGCAGCAGGTTTGTCGACGCTCCCAGGGAATCCAAATGGAAACGGGGCGGGATGCAGTCTGCACCGCATCCCGCCCCGCTGTCAAATCTGCCGGGAGCGCCAGCTCTCAGGCAGGCAAGACAGCGTCCCGATTATTGGTAGACGATGTCCGCGCGGCGGTTTTCAGCCCAGGCAGCTTCGTCGTGGCCGGTGGCCTTCGGCTTTTCCTTGCCCAGCGAAACAGCTTCCATCTGGCTGTCCGACACGCCCAGGGCAGCCATCGACTTGCGCACGGCTTCGGCGCGCTTCTGGCCCAGGGCCAGGTTGTATTCGGTGCCGCCGCGCTCGTCGGTGTTGCCCTGGATCAGGACCTTGCGCTGCGTGTTCTTGGTCAGGTAAGCCGAGTGGTTCTCGACGACCGGCTTGCCGTCGTCACGGACAACGTAGCTGTCGAAGTCGAAGTACACGCTGCGGTTCGCCAGGACGCCTTTCGGGTCGTTCAGCGGATCGACGCTGCCGGTTTCGACCGGCTTGATTTCACGTGCAGGTTCGGCCGGCGGCGTTGCCTGGGCGACCGGCTTTTCTTCGACTTTCGGGGCTTCCTGCAGCTTGGTCGACGAGCATGCCGACAGCAGGGCGGCGGCAGCCACGATGAACGCTACACTTTTTACATTACGCATGGTTTTTCTCCTGGTCAAAAAGTTTTTACTTCATAAACGGGCCCCAGCTGGGCTCCCGAATGTTTCCCGCTTGGGTGCTCAGGCGCTGCTTGACACGTCCGTCGACCGACACAACGGCCAATGCGGTACGCCCGCCACCCTTCGTCGCATACATGATGTATTTGCCGTTCGGCGAAAAACTCGGTTCGGTGGCCCCATCGGCCAAGCGTTGTTCCTGACCGGAAGCCAGGTCCATCGCATACAGGGAAAAACCCCCATCGCGTTGCGAAATCCACGCCAGCGTCTTGCCGTCCGGGGATACACGAGGGCTGATATTGTAGTTGCCGTTGAACGTGACGCGGGTTGCCTGCCCGCCGTTCACGCTCATCTTGTAAATTTGCGGACCGCCGCTGCGGTCGCTGGTGAAGTAAATCGACTGGCCGTCGTGCGAGAACTGCGGCTCGGTGTCGATGCCGTTGCTATTCGATACGCGGCGCAGGCCGCTGCCGTCCGCGTTCACGATCCAGATTTGCGTATTGCCGGTCTTCGACAGGGCGAGAGCCAGCTTCGTGCCGTCCGGCGACCAGGCCGGTGCGGAGTTGTTGCCCTTCTCGTTGGCCACCACGGTACGCTGGCCCGTCACCAGGTTCTGCACGTAGATCACGGGCTTGCGCAGTTCGAACGAGACGTACGCGACCTTCGTGCCGTCCGGCGACCACGACGGCGAGATGATCGGCTCGCGGCCGTGCGCGGCGACCTGTTCGCCTTCGCCGTCCGCGTCGGCCACGACGAGCTTGTAGTCGCGCGCGGCCGGATCCTGCTTCACGTACGTGATGCGGGTCGAGAAGATGCCGCGCACGCCGGTCAGTTTTTCGTAGACGTCGTCGGCGATGCGGTGGCCTTCCAGGCGCGTATTGCGCGCCGTGACGGCATCGGACAGTTGCGACAGCTGCGACTGCTTGACGGTGTCGAGCAGTTTATAACGCACCTGGAAGCGGCCGTCCGCGAGACGCTGCACGGAACCCACGACGAGCGCGTCGGCACCGCTGGCCTTGAAGGCGGCCAGGTCGATGTTGGCGGTGTCGGAAATGGCCTGGCGCGCGTCGATGACCTTGAACACGCCGCTGCGTTCGAGGTCGGCGCGGATGATGGCGGACACCTGTTCGGGGGCCACCGATTCGTCGGCGAATGCCGCGACTGCGACCGGGATCTGGTTGCTGCCCACGCCGGCGATTTCGACTTTCAGCTGGGCATGTGCAGCCACGCCCATCAGGAGGGTGGCCGAAAACAGCAGGGTATGTAGTTTCTTCATGTTTCTCTCAGCAATGGTTAAGGTCGGAACGCGATCACTGCAGATCCTTCATATGGAACTCGATCACGAGGGAACGCTCTACCGTACCATCTTTCTTCTTGGGCAGTGGGGACGATTTGGCGATGCCTTTTTCGACGGCGTCGTCGAACGAAGGCACACCACTGCTCTTGATCTTCCTGACCGAAATGATCTCGCCGGTCGGCAACTGCTCGACGCGGAACGTCGCCGTCGGGTTGCCCGGTTCGTCCAGGCTGCCCGCGTACGACGTATTGCCTTTTACCTTGCCCCGGATGGCCGCGCCATATCCGGTGTCGATGCGCGGCGCCGTCGACTTCTCGGCTGTGCCGGTGCTGGTCGGGTTGCCTGCCGCGCCCGTGATGCGGCGCATTTCCGCGGCGCGCGCGGCATCCAGTTTCTTCTGTTCTTCGGCGGCCTTTTTCTTCTTGTCCGCTTCCTCTTTCTTTTTCTTTTCCGCGTCTTCTTTTTTCTTTTTCTCGGCTTCTTTCTTTTCCGCGTCGGCCTTGGCCTTCTTCTCTTCGAGTTCGCGTTCCTTCTTCTCGGCGAGCGCCTTCGCTTTCTTTTCTTCCGCGCGTTTCTGTTCCGCCAGTTCGCGTTCGCGCTCTTCCTCGAGCTGCTTGCGCTTCAATTCTTCCTTGCGTTTCTTTTCGCGCTCGAGGGCGATGTCCGGCGCCTTCGGCTGCGGCTTTTCGACGACGGGCGGCGGCTCCACGGCTTTCGGCGCGGGTTGCGGCGGCGGGGTCTCGGGTTCGGGTTCCGGCTCGGGCGCCGGGGCGGGCGGCGGCGCGGCGGTCTGCGTCGTCACGTCCCAGATTTCCGCCTCGACGGCGACGGGCGCATTGTTCTGCCAGCTCACGCCGATCCACAGGAACGCCAGCAGCATGGCGTGCACGCCCACCGCCAGGCCGATGGCCGGCCAGCGGTTCGGTTCAGGCGGCACGCTGTAAGGCGTGCCGTTGCCGATGTTGGTCTGCTTCGTTGCTGACATCAGTTCGTCTTCACTTCGTGGCCAGGCCGACGCGGGTGATACCCATCTTCTTGGCTTCCGAAATCAGCTGGATGACGTCATCGTATTTGCTGTCGCGGTCGCCAGCTATCAAGACCGGGTAATCCGGATGCTCGGCGTGCAGGTCGCGCAGGCGCGTGACGAGCGTCGAACGGCTCGATACGTCTTCCAGCGGCTGCGGATTCTTGCCCGTGATGCCGATCTGCAGCTGGGCATTCTCCTTGATCGCGACCTGGATGTAGTCGTCCGGCGGCTGCGTCGAGCGCTCGGCGCTGGGCAGCTTGATCTCGCTGGGGTTCTGCGTCGGCGGCACCGCCATGAAGATGATGAGCAGCACCAGCATCACGTCGATGTACGGTACGACGTTGATCTCGGACTTGAGCTTGCGACGGCTGCCCCGCAGGCTGCTGTTGAAGGCCATGTCGGTTCCTCGTGACGGCGATCAGCGCGACTGGCGCTGCAGGATGTTCGAGAATTCCTCGACGAAGCTTTCGAAGCGGATCGCGAGGCGGTCGATGTCGTGGGTGAAGCGGTTGTACGCGACCACGGCTGGAATGGCCGCGAACAGGCCGATGGCGGTCGCGATCAGCGCTTCGGCGATGCCCGGCGCAACCGTGGCCAGCGTGGCCTGCTGCACGTTCGCGAGGCCGCGGAACGCGTTCATGATGCCCCACACGGTACCGAGCAGGCCGATGTACGGCGAGACCGAACCGACCGACGCCAGGAAGTTCAGGTGCGTGTCCATCTGGTCCAGTTCGCGGTGGAACGCGGCGCGCATCGCACGGCGGGCGCCGTCCAGCACCGCGCCCATGTCGAGCGCGTCGCGCGACGCCTGCTTGCCCTTGATGAACTCGCCCATGCCCGCTTCGAAGATGCGGGCCAGCGGACCGCTCTGGTCGCGCTGGCTGCTGGCGCTCTGGTGCAGGGTGTGCAGGTTGCCGCCGGCCCAGAAGCTGCGCTCGAACTGTTCCGTCTGGCGGCGTGCCGCGCGGATCGCGAACAGCTTGCGGAAAATATATGTCCAGCTCATCAGGGAAATCGCGAACAGCAGGGCCATCAGCAACTGTACCAGCACGTGGGCATGGCGGATCAGTTCAATGAATGAGAGGTCTTGGACTGCGTTCATTGGATATATATTTGGTCAAATGGATGATCAGGCGGCACGCATTTTAGCAGCGGCAAGGTCGGGGAGGGAACGTGGACGCATCGTGACGGCATCGATGCAGCCGACCCGGACATCGGCGCTGGCGAGCAGCGTATCGCCGCGCCAGGCTTGCTGGTCGAACTCGACGGACGCGCGGCCGAGCTTTTCCACGTTCAGGGTCAGTTTCACTTCATCGTCCAGGCGCGCGGACGCGACGTAGTCGACGCTGGCATTGCGCACGACGAACAGCGCGCCGTCCTCGTCGCGCAGGGTTTGCTGATCGATGCCGAGCGAACGCAGCCATTCGGTGCGCGCACGTTCGAAGAACTTCAGGTAATTGGCGTAGTACACGATGCCGCCGGCGTCCGTATCCTCGTAATAGACGCGAACTGTCCAGGTGAAAACTGAAGGCATTTCAGCTGCCATAAATGAAAATGGGAAACATTTTACGCCATTTATACCCGTTATACGTGCGCCAGGGTACATATACTTGGGTATGAGTGGCCGGCGTGAGAATGTGAGAGGCTCATGCCAAGCCAGCAACTGTAGCACTTTTTCATTTTGGCCGGCGCCGCTGTTACAAAGCGAAAACAATTCGTTCGCCGGTCGGCCGATTTTTGTGCTTGACGCCTCAGCCCAGGTTGCGCTTGATGTTGAGCGGACCGTAGCCCTGACAGGTCGGCATCATCTCGATCTGGTTGATGTTGACGTGCGGCGGCAGGGAGGCGATCCAGTAGGCGGTCTCGGCGATGTCTTCGGCCGTCAGCGGCTGCGTGCCTTCGTAGACCTTGGCCGCGGCCGCGTCGTCGCGCAGGCGCACGTTCGAGAACTCGGTACCGCCGCACAGGCCCGGCGCGATGTTCGTCGCGCGCACGCCGGTGCCGGCGAGGTCGGCGCGCAGGTTCAGCGTGAACTGCTCGACGAACGCCTTGGTGGCGCCGTACACGTTCCCGCCCGGATACGGGGTGCGGCCGGCCACGGAGCCGATGTTGATGACCAGGCCATTGCCGCGCTCGACCATCGCGGGCAGCAGGGCGTGCGTCATCGTGACGAGGCCCTTGATGTTCGTGGCGATCATCGTTTCCCAGTCTTCCAGCGGCACCTCGTACGCCGGCTTCGTGTTCAGGGCCAGGCCGGCATTGTTGATCAGGACGTCGATCTGGCGCCAGGATTGCGGCAGCATCGACAGCGCTTCCTCGATCGAATTCTTGTCGGTGACGTCCATCGCGATCGGCAGGGCGGATTCGCCCAGTTCCTTGGCCAACGCATCCAGACGGTCCTTGCGACGCGCCGCCAGCACCACCTGGTGGCCGTTCTTGACGAAAGTGCGCGCCATGGCGGCGCCGAAGCCGGCCGATGCGCCGGTGATGAAAACGATCATTTTGGTTTTTGCCTGGCAGGTTGTAACCGTGAGATTGTAGCTGAAATGACCACGCGGGGCAGCGCCGGAGGCCGGGTTGACAGGTCGGCATCGGTTTCCTTGCCTGGCAGCCGCACAATCCCGTACAATCCGGGGTTCCATTTACATCTCACGTGACTGGCGAAAACCGTGCGCTGCCGTCCGATCAGGAGCGATCGGCCTGCCGGCGCGTGGCGAAGGTGGGCACCCACCGGGGAACGTGAGATTTCAAACTTGCCGTTCGCCTGGGCAGCCACCGACTGGTACGCGTTGGTATCGCGGCTGCCCCGCATGTGTTTCGGCTCCCGCCTGTTCAGCGCTGACCGTTGCCTGGTTCTCTTATCGATTGGAGTTTTTTCATGTTTGCAAAAGATCACACGCTCGCCAAGGTTGACCCGGAACTGTTTGATGCCATCCAGAAGGAAAACAAGCGCCAGCAGGACCACATCGAGCTGATCGCATCCGAGAACTACACGTCGCCGGCCGTGATGCAGGCCCAGGGCTCGCAACTGACCAACAAGTACGCCGAAGGCTATCCGGGCAAGCGCTACTACGGCGGCTGCGAATACGTCGACGTCGCCGAGCAGCTGGCGATCGACCGCGTGAAGGAACTGTTCGGCGCCGAAGCCGCGAACGTCCAGCCGAACTCGGGTTCGCAGGCGAACCAGGGCGTGTTCTTCGCGATGCTGAAGCCGGGCGACACCATCATGGGCATGTCGCTGGCCGAAGGCGGCCACCTGACCCACGGCATGGCGCTGAACATGTCGGGCAAGTGGTTCAACGTCATCTCCTACGGCCTGACCGAGCAGGAAGACATCGACTACGAGCAGATGGAACGCCTGGCGCGCGAGCACAAGCCGAAGCTGATCATCGCCGGCGCCTCCGCCTTCGCCCTGCGTATCGACTTCGAGCGCTTCGCCCGCGTGGCGAAGGAAGTCGGCGCCTACTTCATGGTCGACATGGCCCACTACGCCGGCCTGATCGCCGCCGGCGAATACCCGAACCCGGTCCCGCACGCCGACTTCGTCACGTCGACGACGCACAAGTCGCTGCGCGGCCCGCGCGGCGGCATCATCCTGATGAAGGCCGAGCACGAGAAGGCCATCAACTCCGCGATCTTCCCGGGCATCCAGGGTGGTCCGCTGATGCACGTGATCGCCGGTAAAGCGGTCGCCTTCAAGGAAGCGCTGTCGCCGGAATTCAAGGCCTACCAGCAGCAGGTCGTCAAGAACGCCAAGGCGCTGGCCGAGACGCTGATCTCGCGCGGCCTGCGCATCGTCTCGGGCCGTACCGAGTCGCACGTGATGCTCGTCGACCTGCGTTCGAAAGGCCTGACCGGCAAGGAAGCGGAAGCCATCCTGGGCCAGGCGCACATGACCTGCAACAAGAACGGCATCCCGAACGACCCGCAGAAGCCGTTCGTGACGTCGGGCATCCGCCTGGGCAGCCCGGCCTTCACGACCCGCGGCTTCAAGGAAGAAGACGCCGTCAAGGTCGGCCACCTGATCGCCGACGTGCTGGACAACCCGCACGACGCCGCGACCATCGAGCGCGTCAAGGCGGAAGTCAAGCAACTGACCGACAAGTACCCGGTCTACGAAGCGTAAAGCGATAGGGAGGGCGCCCTTGCGGCGCCCTCTACGAGCCCCATGAAATGTCCGTTCTGTCAGCATGAAGACACCCAGGTCCTCGATACCCGCGTATCCGAGGAAGGTGACGCCATCCGCCGCCGGCGCCGCTGCGTCGCGTGCGACAAGCGGTTCACCACGTACGAACGGATCGAGCTCTCGATGCCGTTCATCGTCAAGAAGAACGGCAGCCGTACCGAATACGAATCCTCCAAGCTGCGCGGCAGCCTGATGCTCGCGCTGCGCAAGCGTCCCGTGGCGGCCGAAGCCATCGACCGCGCCGTCGCCTCCATCGAAGAAAAACTTCTTACCAGCGGCCGGCGCGAGGTCGACACGGGCCATGTCGGCGAGCTGGTGATGCAGGAACTCAAGCGTCTCGACAAGATCGCCTACATCCGCTTCGCCTCCGTCTACAAGAACTTCGAAGACCTGGCCGAGTTCCAGGAAGCCATCGCCGAAGTGGGCCAGCCGCGCAAATAAGCGCGTCACTTTTCCCGGTTTTTAGTTCCCTCCTCACGGTTGAGTCGCCACACGGCTTGCCGGAGCTCGACTGTTACCTTGTCAGCTCTGTTCAACGCAATGCTGGAGGTCGTCGATGCGGTCGCTGTCGGGTTCGCCACTGAGCGTGCGCGCGGGGTTTACACTGGTCGAAGTGCTCGTCGCCCTGTTCGTCGTCGCGCTCGGCATCGCCGGCGCGGCCGCGCTGCAGACGCTGGCCGTGCGCTCTGCGCGCGACGCGGCCCGCCTGTCCGACGGCACCCGCCTGGCGCGCTCGCTGGCCGAGCGCATGCGCACCAATCCCGGTGCGCTGGCGCAGTCCGACAACCCCTATCTCCACCTCGATTATGACGCCAACGCCGGTGGTGCGCCGGCCGCACCGGCGCTGTGCTATGCGGACACGGATTGCGACGCGGACGACCTGGCGCGCTTCGACGTGTTCGAAGTGGCCGAGACCGTGGCGGCCGGTTTCCCCGGGGGACGCATCCGCGTGTGCCGCGATGCGGGCCGGCCCGATGCCGCCGGCGTACTGCCCTGGACCTGCGACGGGGAAGACGGCGCGCCCGTTGTCGTCAAGCTCGGCTGGCGCGCGCAAGGCGACAGCGAGACCGGTGCCCCAAAGCTGATGATGCCGCTGGCGGGAGCGGCGCCATGAACGCGTGGATCCATCAGCGTGGCCTGACGCTGGTCGAACTGATGGTGGCGCTGACGATCGGCCTCGGCATCGTGCTGATGGCCGGACGCCTGCTCGTGCTCGCGAACGGCGCATACGCGGCCCAGGCCGAGTCGGGCGGCGTGGAGGACGGCGGACGCTTCGCCATCGACCTCATCGGCCGCGCCATACGCCAGGCCGGCGCCGCCGATCCCGACATGCTGGCCGACCCCGCCGCGGACAATGCCCCGGCACGCCTCGCGGGACTGGATGCGCGCACCTTGTCCCGTGCCGCGGCCGCCATCGACGATCCGCTGCCGGCCGCCGTCAACGGCAGCGACGTGCTGGCGGTCCGCTTTCCCGGCGACGCCAGCGCCGTCGATTGCGCCGGCTTCCCGGTCGCGGCGGGCGAGGAGGGCTGGAGCATCTTCTACGTGGCGCGCAACGGTGAAGGCGAGGCCGAGCTGCACTGCAAATACCGCGGCGCCGCGCACTGGAGCGCGGACGCGGTGGTCGGCGGCGTGGACGGCTTCCAGGTGCTGTACGGCGTCGATACTGACGACCCGCCGGACGGCACGCCCAACCTCTATGTGAACGCGACGGGGATCGACGCGCTCGATGCCGGCTTCGCCGCCCTGCCTCCGGCCGAGTTCAACCGGCGGACGCACTGGAAACGCGTCGTCGGCGTACGCGTGGGCCTGCTGCTGCACGGCAGCCGTCCCACGCGTGGCGAACCCGGTAGCGCGCGCTACGACCTGCTGGGTGCCGGATATGCGTCCGCGGCGGGGTTTGACGACCCCGGCAGCTCGCTCGACGAAGCGCGTATGACGCCGGACCTGCGCCGGCGCGAGCGGCGGCTGTTCACGTTCACGGCCGCGGTGCCGGCGCCGCCATCATGAGGACGTTCGCACGCGAACGCGGACTGGCCCTCGTCTGCGCGCTGACCTTGATGCTGGCGACGATGGTGATCGGCGTGGCCGTCGCGCGCGGGGCGTTCGTCCTGCTGGCGTCCGCGCGCAACGAGCGCGACCGCGACGTTGCGCAGGCGGCGGCCGAGGCGGCCCTGCGCGACGCCGAGCACGACGTCGCCGGCGCGGCGGGCGTGCCGGCGGAGCGCACCGCGCACTTCGGTCCGGTGGGCGGCGACGCGTTCGCGGAGGACTGCGGCCGCGGTGCGGACGACGTCGGGCTGTGCCGCGAGCGGTCGCCGCCGGCATGGCAGGCGCTCGACCTGGCGGACGCCGGCAACCCGGCGCTCGTGCCCTATGGCCGGTTCACGAGCGCCGTGCTGGCGGTCGGCCGTGGGGGCTTGACCGCGCGGCTGCCGGCCTACGTCATCGAAAGGATCGCGCCGGCGGGGGCGGTGGCGCAACAGGGCAGCTTTTATCGCGTCACGGCCATCGGCTTCGGGATGCGGACGTCGACGCGGGTCGTATTGCAGTCGCTGGTCCGGCTGCCGCCGCCGGCGAGCGGCGCCGGAGGCGATCACGGACATGGAAACGACGATGATGAAGGACATGACAATGGCAACGAGGACGCACGCGGCGGCGGCAACGGCGATCGGCCGCCGGAACGCCGGCTTCCGGCCGGCCGTATCGGCTGGCGCGAGATCGCGAACTGGGACGAGCTGCACGCCCGTACCCGGCCATGATGCGGGATTCACGCTCGTCGAATTGATGATCGTCCTGACTATCCTCTGCATCCTCGGCGCGCTCGCGTACCCGTCCTACGCCGGCTACACCGTGCGCGTCAGGCGCGTCGAGGGCCAGGTGGCGCTGATCGACGCCATGCAGCGCCAGGAGCGCTACCGCCTCCAGCATCAGACGTATGTCGAGTTCTCGGCGAGCGAGCCCGGCGCGGACGGCTTCGCGTGGTGGTCGGGCTCCAGCGCGTCCGCCAGCGCCTACGAGCTCGACGCGCATGCCTGTCCCGGCCGCGAGATCGGGGACTGCGTCGAGATCCGCGCCCGTCCCGGCACGGCCCGCGTCGACATGCGCTTCCGCGATCCCGATTGCGGCGCGCTGACGCTCGACAGTACCGGGCACCAGGGCGCGGAACACCCGGAGGCGCGATGTTGGCCGTGACATCCATTCCCAGGCGCGCCCGGCGGCCGGCCGGGGTGACGCTGCCCGAACTGTGCATCGTGCTCGCCGTGTCCGCGATCGTGCTGGCCATCGCCGTGCCCGACCTGCGCGACCTCGTGCGGACGCAGCAGCTGAAGGCCGCCACCGGCGACCTGTTCGCGGCCATCGACCTCGCGCGGGCGCAGGCGCTCGCGCGCGGGCGGCACGTCAAGGTGGTGCCGCGCGATCCGCTCGGGGCCGACTGGCGCCAGGGCTGGCAAGTGCTCAGTGACCCCGACCGAGACCGCGACGGTGGTGGCCAGCCGGGGGAGGGCGAGCTGATCGCGGAGCACGGGCCGCTGGCGCCGGGCATTGCCATCGACTTCGCTTTCACGAATGTCGCACGGCCGTACTATATCGCCTACAATGGCGCGGGACGCAGTTGCGCCGACGGTAACAGCGCGGCGGCGCGCTGGGGAACGGTGTCGCTGTTTCATGGCGGGCACATCCGCCGTATTAAAATCAACATGCTGGGCCGGGCGCGCGTGTGCGATCCGGCGCGCGATGCGGGTTGCGACGGCGCACCGGCGCCATGACAATTAGGCGGCGGTGAACCGTCAAGCGGCGAGTCGCCGCCAGCGTGAACCTTCAAGCGGCGGGACGCCGCCAGTGCGAACCTGGCAACACAACGTAGCGAGACCGGAAACGAGAGTGCAGATACAGAGCGATACCGACGGCATGGCGCTGGCCCTGGAATGGGCGGCGAAGGGTATGTACATCACCGCGCCCAACCCGCGCATCGGCTGCGTGATCGTGCGCGACGGCACCGTCATCGGCGCGGGCCACACGCAGGCCGCGGGCCAGGCCCATGCCGAGATCCAGGCGCTGCGCGATGCGCAGGCGCGCGGCAACGACGTGCGCGGCGCCACCGCCTACGTGACGCTGGAGCCGTGCAGCCATTACGGCCGCACGCCGCCGTGCTCGAACGCGCTGATCCAGGCGGGCGTCGGCCGCGTCGTGGCGGCGATGGTCGATCCGAATCCGCTCGTCGCCGGCCGCGGCCTCGCGCAGCTGGAAGCGGCCGGGATCGAGGTCAGCGCGGGCCTGCTGGCCGAACCGGCCCATGAATTGAACATCGGCTTCTTCACGCGCATGCGCCACGGGCGGCCGTGGGTGCGCCTGAAGACGGCGGCCAGCCTGGACGGCGTCACGGCGCTGGACAACGGCGAGAGCCAGTGGATCACGAGCCCCCAGGCGCGCGCGGACGGCCACGCGTGGCGCGCGCGCGCGAGCGCGATCCTGACCGGCATCGGCACGATCAAGGTCGACAACCCGCAGCTGACGGTGCGCGGCATCGACACGCCGCTGCAGCCGCGCCGCGTGATCGTCGACAGCCGCCTCGACATCGACCTCGACGCGTGCATCCTCCAGGGCGAGCCGTGCTGGATCGTGGCCGCCGTGCCGGACGCGGACAAGGAAGCGGCGCTGCAGGCGCTGGGACACGAGATCCTCATGTTGCCGAATGCGTCCGGCAAGGTCGACCTGCCCGCGCTGATGCGCGAGCTGGGGCGGCGCGAGATCAACGAGCTGCACGTCGAGGCCGGTTCCAAGCTGAACGCCTCGCTCGTGCGCGAGGGCTGCGTGGACGAGCTGCTCGTCTACCTCGCGCCCAGCCTCGTCGGCCCGGGACAGGGGATGTTCGCGCTGCCGCCGCTCGCGCACCTCGCCGACAAGCTGCCGCTGCATTTCCACGGCGTGGCCCAGGTCGGGCCGGACCTGCGCATCCTGGCGCGTTTCAAGCGGGACGAGGATCCGAAGCGCCACGCGTAATACCGATACTGTCAAAACAAAGGAAGAGATCATGTTCACCGGAATCGTCGCTGCCGTCGGCAGCATCAAATCGGTTACCCCGCTGGCGGACGGCGCGGATGCCGGCGTGCGCCTGGACATCGACGCGGGCGGCCTGCCGCTTGCCGACGTCGCGCTGGGCGACTCGATCGCCATCAACGGCGCCTGCATGACCGTCGTCGAAAAGACGGACAGCGCCTTCGCGGTCGACGTCTCGCGCGAGAGCCTCAATCGCACGGTGGGCCTCGACCAGCCGGGCGAAGTGAACCTGGAAAAGGCGCTGACCCTGGCCGAGCGCCTGGGCGGCCACCTCGTCTCGGGCCATGTCGACGGCCTCGGCGACGTGCACAGCTTCGAGCAGGTGGGCGAGTCGTGGAAGCTCGTCGTCGACGCGCCTCGCGACCTGGGCAAGTACCTGGCCTATAAAGGTTCCGTCGTCGTGAACGGCGTGTCGCTGACCGTCAACAGCGTCGAGGACATCGACGCCGCCGGCAGCCAGTGCTGCCGCTTCTCGATCAACCTGATCCCGCACACGATCGCCGTTACGACGCTGAAGCACCTGCGCGCCGGCAAGAAGGTCAATCTCGAGATCGACCTCATCGCGCGCTACGTGGAGCGCATGCTCAGCGCCGCCAAGGCCTGAGCGAATGGCGTAGACTGCCTGCTGGCCTGCGTGCCAGCGTAGCCGGCCTGCCCGTCTTTACGTTGGCATCGCAACGATAACAAGGACGAGACATGACCCGGGACCTTTCCCTCGATCGCAAGACCGTCGCGCGCGGCGCGGCATTGACCGTGCTGCTGGCGGCGGCCGCGTTGGCACATGCCGATCCAGCCGGCATGCGCACCTACCGAACGCTCGCGATGACGGCAAACGGCGAGCGCATCGCGGCGGTGGAAGCGGTGGAGGGTGAACCGAAGACGGGGCCGCGCATCGTCGTGCGCGACACGGCCACCGGCCGGATCGCGTCGACGTGGCAGAAATCCGATTGCGCGCCATGCCGCCTGGAGTCCCTCGCGTGGTCGCCGGACCAGAAGACATTGGCCGCCATCGTCGCCGATCCGAGGGCCGGCACCGCCAGCGTCGTGCTGGTGCGCGACGGCCGCGTGACGACGCTGGCCACGATCGGGGGCGTCGCCGGCACGGTGCGCTGGTCACCGGACGGCCGCCAGGTCGCCTTCCTCGCGACGGTCGGCGCGAAGAAGCTCACGGGTGCCGTCGAGGCGGGGGCGCGCCAGGTCGGCGAGATCGGCCTCGCGCAGGAAGAGGACGAGCAGCGCATCGCGATCGTGCCCGCGGCAGGCGGGGACTACCGCCTCGTGTCGCCAGGCGATACCTTTATCTACGAATATGACTGGACGCCGGACGGCAAGGGCTTCGTCGTCACGAGCGCGCGGGGCAATGGCGACAACAATTGGTGGATCGCAACGCTCGGCCACGTCGACGCGGCGAGCGGCCGCCTGCGCATCATCGCGGCGCCGAAGATGCAGATGAACATGCCCCACGTGTCGCCGGACGGTCGCACGGTCGCGTTCATCGGTGGCCTGATGAGCGACTTCGGCTCCGTCGGCGGCGACGTGTACACGGTGCCGCTGGAAGGCGGGGAACCGGTCGACGTCACGCCGGATTACAAAGGCACGTTCAACGGCATCACGTGGCGCGGCAAGGAGTTGCTCGCGTCCGTGCTGGCCGGCAGCGACGCCGGCATCGCCGCGATCGATCCCGTGGCGCGCAGCGCGCGCATGCTGTGGCAGGCGCCCGTGGGCGTCTCGGCGGGACGCGACGGGCGGGTCGTGTTCAGCGCGGACGGCCGCGTGGCCGCGTCGGTGACGGAAGACTTCGAGCACGCGCCGCGCATCGTCGCCGGACGCCTGCCGGAACTGGTGCCCATCACCCGCGACAACGACGGGTTCCTGCCGCAGGTCGCCGCGCGCAGCATCGGCTGGACCAACGACGGGTTCAACGTGCAGGGCTGGCTGCTGGGCCCGCGCAGCGTCGAGGCGGGCCGCACCTACCCGATGATCGTGCAGGTGCATGGCGGCCCGGCGGCGGCGGCGTCGCCGCGCTACGTGGCGGCCGGCGACAACGGCAACCCGCTCGCGCGCGACCTCGTGAAGGAAGGGTATTTCGTCTTCATGCCGAACCCGCGCGGCAGCTATGGCCAGGGCGCGGCGTTTACGCGCGCGAACCGGCGCGACTTCGGCGGCGGCGACTGGCGCGACATCCTGGCCGGCGTCGACGCGGTCATCGCGCGCGCGCCCATCGACGGCAACCGCCTCGGGCTGATGGGGCATTCCTACGGCGGCTTCATGACGATGTGGGGCGTCACGCACAGCCAGCGCTTCAAGGCCGCGGTGGCCGGCGCCGGCATCGCCAACTGGATCAGCTACTACGGCCAGAACGGCATCGACCAGTGGATGGTGCCGTACTTCGGCGCGACGATGTACGACGATCCCGCCGTCTACCGCGCCGCGTCGCCGATCGAATCGATCAAGGTGGCGCGCACGCCGACCTTCGTCTACGTGGGCGAGCGCGACGTCGAGTGCCCGCCGGCGCAATCGTTCGAGTTCTGGCACGGCCTGAAGGCGATGGGCGTGCCGACCACCTTGCTCGTGGTTGACGGCGAGGGACACGCGTTCCGCAAGCCGGAGAACCAGCGCGACCTGCGGGCGCGCGAGATCGCGTGGTTCAACAAGTACTTGAAGTAATCAGGATTCGCCGGGTTTCTTTCCGGTGTCATTCCGTGCCTGGGCCGCGGCGGCCTTGGCCTCCGGATTCAGCACCACCTGCACGTAGTTCTCCTTGTTCAGGTAGCGCTGCGCCGCCCGCTTGACGTCGTCCACGGTGAGGTTCTGGATGTCCTTGTCGAACGTGAGGATGGTGCCCGGATCGGTGCCTTCCGTCAGCGACGTCTGCAGGGCGGCCAGCCAGTACGCGTTTTCCTGCAGCGACTTGCGGTAGGTCTGCAGCCAGTTCGTCTTGACCTTGTCCAGGTCTTCCTGCGTCGGACCATCCTTGCGCATGTGATCGATCTCCGCGAACGTTGCCTCCAGCACCTTGTCGACGTTGTCCGGGCCCGTCGGCAACTGGACGCCGATCGTATAGTGGCTGTACGGGATGCGCGTCATCGAGGCTTCCATGCCGCCGCCATAGATCAGGCCCAGCTTTTCGCGCAGGATGTCGATGATGCGGATGTTCATCACTTCCGTCAGCGCGGACAGGCGCAGTTCTTCCAGTTCCGTCACCTCGCTCGGGCCCGTGAACGTCAGCGACACGTTGCTGCGGTCTTCCGAGCCGCTCTTGATTTCGCGCTTGACGACGCCCGTCACGGGACGGATGCCGAGGTCGCGGAAGGCGGTCGGGATGTCCGGCGTGGGCAGGCTGCCGAGGTAGGTCGCGATCAGCGGCTTGATGGCGGCCACGTCGAAACTGCCCACGAAGATGAACGTCAGGTCCTTGGCGCTGGAAAAGCGTTGGCGGTAGATGGCGATCGCGCGGTCGAGGTCGATCTTGCCGATGTCTTCGGGACGCAGGGCGCGCGGGGCACGCGGATTATTGTTGTAGAGCGTGGCCAGCACGGTGTCGCCGAACAGGGCGCCCGGCTGCGACAGGCGATTGCGCGCCAGTTCCATCTGCTTGCCGATGAACGATTTGTACAGGTCTTCGTCGCGGCGCACGCCGGCGAACTTCAGCCACACCATCTGCAGCATCGTCTCGACGTCGGTGGCGCCCGCCGTGCCCGCGACGACGTCGGTGTTGTTGCCCAGGCCCGCGCTCACGGAGGCGGCCTTGCCGGCCAGGATCTTGCGCATGTCCAGCGGCGAGAAATCCTTCAGGCCCATCGCGGCGACGATCGTGTCGGCGTAGCGGGCGTTGAACATGTCCTTGTCGTCGAACAGGCTCTGGCCGCCGAACCGCGCGGCGCTCATCAGGACCTGGTCGTTGCGGAACGTCGTCGGCTTGAGGATCACCTTGACGCCGTTCGACAGCGTCAGCCGCGTGAGGCCGAGGCTCCCATCGCGGCTTTCCTCGACGATCTTGCCGGGCGCGGGCGGCTGGTCCATCAGGTGCGCGGCGACGGCCTTTTCGTCGTGCGCCTTCACGTCGCGCTTCTCGGCCTTCGTGACGGCGGCCAGCAATTGCGCGCCGGTGGGAATCGGGGCGTCGCCTTCCGTCTTGGTCGACCCCGTGTAGATCACGAGCTTGCCGGAGTCGGCCGGGATGGTCCTGGCGGCGTAGGCATTGATCTCCGCGAGCGTGATCCCGGGTGCCAGTTCCTTCACGTAGCGGTACTCCGCATCGATGCCGGGAATCGATTCGCCTTCGAGGAAGTTACGCATCAGTTCGGCGGCGTGGACGGCGGAATCCGTCTTGTCGCGCTCGTTCCAGGCGCGCTCGTAGGTGCGCATCATCGTCTTCTTCATGCGATCGAGTTCGCTCGCCGTGAAGCCGAAGCGGCGGGCCCGCTCGTTTTCCTGCACGAGCGCGTCGATGGCGACGGTGGCGCCGTTCATGCCCAGCGCGGCCATCGCGTTGTACGAGCGGTAGCGCGGCGTCAGGCGCGACAGGGCGCTGCTCGCGCCGATGAACGGCGGGGAGGGCAGCGCCGACAATTCCTGCAGGCGCTGGTTCAGCATGCCCGCGAACAGCGCTTCGACCAGTTGCTCGCGGTAGCCGCGCAGGGTGGCGCGCTCATGGAACGGTTGCAGCGGGTAGCGGATCAGGATCGACGCCGGGCCCGCTTCCTTGTCGGTGACGACGAGCGCCTCGTTGTCCGTGCGTGCCGGGATCTTCGCGTAGTCGCGCGGACGCGCGTGAGCGGGATTCTTCAGGCCGGCGAAATGACGGCGGATCAATTTCTCGGCCTGGGCGGGATCGATGTCGCCCACGGCGACGACCGCCATCAGGTCGGGGCGGTACCAGTCCTTGTAGAAGCGGCGCAGCGTGTCCGGCTTGAAGGTGCGGATGACGTCTTCCTGGCCGATCGGCAGGCGGTCGGCATAGCGCGAGCCGTTGTAGATCTTCGGCATCAGGACCTTCTGCATGCGGTCGCCGGCGCCCTTGCCGAGGCGGGCTTCCTCGAGGACGATGTCGCGTTCCTTGTCGATGTCGGCGTCCGTCAGCGTGAGGCCGTGGGCCCAGTCTTCCAGTACGAGGAAGGCCTTGTCGAGGTCGTCCTTGCGGTCGGACGGCACGGGCAGGATGTAGACGGTTTCGTCGAACGAGGTGTAGGCGTTCAGGTCGGCGCCGAACTTCACGCCGATCGACTGCAGGTACGAGACGAGCTCGTGCTTCTTGAAATGGCGCGAGCCGTTGAAGGCCATGTGCTCGGTGAAGTGGGCCAGGCCCTGCTGGTCCTCGTCCTCGAGGATCGAGCCGGCCTTGACGACGAGGCGCAGTTCCAGCTTGTGCTCGGGCATGCGGTTGCGCTGGATATAGTAGGTCAGGCCATTGTCGAGCTTGCCGACCTTGACCTGGGCCCCGATCGGCAGCGGATCGTCGAGCTTGAGGGACGCGCCCGGCGCCACGCCCTGCACGAGCAGGGCGGCGACGAGAAAAGTGATGCGGGCGATACGGATGAGCATGCGACGACGTCCTCGGCACGGAAAAAAATCATTCTACCTTGCCCGGCTTAGGCCACACTTGTAAATGAGCATGATGTAATGCAGGCCGAACAAAGCGGGTCGTTGTCATTATGCAACGAAACAATGCCACGACAGTGGTAGCGGGACTCTAGAGTGCGCGGCCCCCGACGGGGATACGGCCGAGGACTGGCAAATCCTTTAAAATAGCGGATTTCCGCACCAGCCGGTCCGTACTCTCGAGGAATCCACATGCCCATCTCCACCACCCAGGAAATCGTTGACGAACTGCGCGCCGGGCGCATGGTCATTTTGGTCGACGAGGAAGACCGCGAGAACGAGGGCGACCTGGTGCTCGCCGCCGAACACGTCACGCCGGAGGCGATCAATTTCATGATCCGCCATGCGCGCGGCCTCGTCTGCCTGACCCTGTCCGAGGAGATTTGCGACCGCCTCGAACTGCCGATGATGACGACCCGCAACGGCACGTCGTTCGGCACCAACTTCACCGTCTCGATCGAGGCGGCGGAAGGCGTCACGACGGGCATCTCCGCGGCGGACCGCGCCCGCACCATCCAGGTGGCGGTGGCGAAGGATGCGAGGCCGGAAGACCTCGTCCAGCCGGGCCACATCTTCCCGCTGCGTGCCGTCAAGGGCGGCGTGCTGATGCGCGCCGGCCATACGGAGGCGGGCTGTGACCTCACGGAAATGGCGGGCCTGACCCCGGCGTCCGTCATCTGCGAGATCATCAAGGAAGACGGCACGATGGCACGCCTGCCGGACCTGCTGGAATTCGCGCAGGAGCACAACCTCAAGATCGGCACCATCGCCGACCTGATCCATTACCGCAGCCAGAACGAGACCCTCGTCGAGCGCGTGGCGGAGCGTTCGCTGGCCACCGTGCACGGCGAGTTCAAGCTGGTGGCCTTCCGCGACAAGCCGAGCGGCTCGGCGCACCTGGCGCTCGTCCACGGCGACCCGCAGGAGGACCGCGAGACGCTCGTGCGCGTGCACCAGCCGGTGTCGATCCTCGACCTGCTGGACAGCGCCTCGACGTCGCACTCGTGGAATCTCGCCGCCGCGATGCAGGCCGTGAAGCAGGCGGAGGCGGGCGTCATCGTCCTGCTCGACTGCGCCGAAACGGCCGACGAATTGTTCGCCCAGTTCCAGGACAAGCCGACGCGCCCGGTCGGCCGCGCGGCCAACCTGGACCTGCGCACCTACGGTATCGGCGCGCAGATCCTGCGCCAGCTCGGCGTGCGCAAGATGAAGCTGCTGGCCAACCCGCGCAAGATGCCGTCGATGGCCGGTTTCGACCTCGAAGTCACCGGCTACCTGGCCAAGCCCGGATGCGACGTCTCGGCATAACGCGGTACCATTGAACTATTAATCAACGAAAGAACAAGAGGCATAGCCATGACGGTAGGAACTTTTGAAAGCAATCTGGCAGGTGAAGGCCTGCGCATCGGTATCGTGCAGGCACGTTTCAATGCCGATGTCGGCCATGGCCTGCTGTCGGCCTGCCTGGCAGAACTGAAGCACCTGGGCGTGGCCGACGAGGACATCCTGCACGTGACCGTGCCGGGCGCGCTGGAAATCCCGCTGGCCCTGCAAAAGATGGCCGAGACGCAGCAATTCGACTCGCTGATCGCGCTGGGCGCCGTCATCCGCGGTGAAACCTACCATTTCGAGCTCGTGTCGAACGAGTCGGGCGCCGGCATCACCCGCATCGGCCTGGATTACGGCATGCCGATCGCCAACGCCGTGCTGACGACGGAAAACGACGAGCAGGCGGAAGCCCGCATGGCCGAGAAGGGCACCGATGCGGCACGCGTTGCGGTCGAGATGGCCAACCTGCTGCTGGGCCTCGAAGAACTGCAGGCCGAAGAAGAGTAAATCGAGTACAACCATGACTGACAAGACATCGCACGCCAATCCCAACAAGAACCGCACGCCGCGCCACCGCGCGCGCGAGTTCGCACTGCAGGGGCTGTATCAATGGCTGCTGAACAATGAACCGGCCTCCACGGTCGTCACCAACATCCGCACCGCGCACGGCTTCGACAAGGCCGACGGCGAATACTTCACGGAGCTGCTGAACGGCGCGATCGCCCAGTCGGTCGAGCTGCGCGAAGTGATTGCGCCGACCGTCGACCGCCCGATCGCGGAAGTGTCGCCGATCGAGCACGCCGTGCTGCTGCTCGGCGCGTACGAGCTGAAGAACCAGATCGAGATCCCGTACCGCGTCGTGATCAACGAAGCCGTGGAACTGGCCAAGTCGTTCGGCGGTATCGACGGCCACAAGTACGTGAACGGCGTGCTCGACCGCCTGGCCGGCAAGCTGCGTCCGGACGAGGTGAACGCGGACGCACGACGCTGATTCGTTGCCCCCGCTACATATATATAGTGAGAAAGCCGCCCTGGGAAACCAGGGCGGCTTTTTTATGTGGCTGCGCCGGAACGTCGTTCCGCGCAGGCGGGAACCCAAGACGAAGTGACCGGCAGTCGAAGCGCTTGTTCACTCGGCAGCTCGAACAAACCGGGCCCCTGCCGCCGCAGGGGCGACGGTCAGGGAGCGGTACAGGTAAAAAATGAAAGCCACCGTAGCTTGCGCCGACGGTGGCTTTCGACCAGGAAAGGAGTGTAAGGGTGAGGACTCAGAGTCCGGCGACGGTCTCGCCGGTCTGGGTGCTGCCGTGGGCCGTATCGGCCGCCGCGGTGTCCGGCTTGGCCGGCGCGCTGGCCGCTTTCTGGGCCAGGGTCGTGCTCGGGGCCGCGGCCGGCGGGAAGTAGATCGGGACGTTCTTGCCGCTCGCGACCTGTTTCAGGCGCTTGTATTCGGTCAGGACCTTGGAACCGTAGCCGGAGTCGTCGTCGGCCGCCGCGGCGCCGACGTAGCTCTTGAGGGCGCCTTCGACGGAGCCCGTGCGCTTCACGTAATCCTTCAGGATCAGGGCGCCGACACGGATGTTGGCGACCGGATTCAGGGCAGCCTGCGAGCCGCCGACTTCCTCGAATTTGTCGCTGTGGACCTTGGACATCACCTGCATCAGGCCCTGCGCGCCCATCGGGCTTTCCGCGAACGGATTCAGGCCCGATTCGATGGCCATCACGGCCAGGATCAGCAGGGGATCCAGCTTGATCTCGTGCGCCGTGCTGTACGCGGTCGTGACGAGCATGTTGGCGGCGTCGCCGGCCACGCGGTAGCGGCGCGACAGCCAGTCCGTCACATACTTCTGCTGACGGGTGGGGCGGTTCGCCGCCTTGTCGTCGTTCGCGATCTCGACGGCGTCCGCGCCGCGCGCTGCGACGAGCTGTACCGCGGGATTGGCGGTGGCAACCTGCGCCGGCACGGCGTGTTGCGGGCTCAGGAAATCCGACACCCGTTTTGCAAAATCGGGGCGGCTGTACAGCAGGGCAATCATTGCTACTGCGGAAAGACCGAAAACGGTCAAGGTATGTTGTGCGGTGGTCAAAACACCGCGTGCCGCTTTGATCACGGAAGACCACGTGACTGGCTGGCTGGCCATCTGTTGGACGAGCCTTGCGCTCGTGCCGATGAAGCGATGGATCATCGTCTCTCCTTTGTCGCGGAAAAAGCCATCCCGTCACCGCGCTGGAAGCGCAGCGTTCGAACGAACTCATGCCGTGCATCAGAAAACCGTCCGTCGCCGCCTGTAGCGGTCGAGGAACGCCGTCATTGCTTGCTTCAGCTGGGCCGCGCTGCAGTGGAGGCGCCCAGTAGCTAACAACTGTCTCGGGGTTGGTTGGGCAGACGCCCAGTGAAAACACTCCTAAAATGTCGCTGGGGCCCCGACCCCGTGAAAGAATGAGACCGGCTAGAATCACGTCTTGGACGGGCCTGCCTCACTTGATACGGCGGATTGTAGAAGCTCGTTTATATCAAGTCAATACTAGCACTCACGCGTTCTATTACTTTTAGATCTAAAGAACGCACAGGCGCTCATCAATTCTTTGGCAAATCAACCACTTGCCGGCGATTGTTAGCACTCATCAAAAGATGTAAAAAAGAATTAAAAATTCAATGAACTACTCTGATCTGCGGGATTTTATTGCTAAGTTGCAAGAAAACGGTGACTTCAAGCGCGTATCCGCGCCTATTTCACCGAATCTTGAAATGACGGAGGTGTGCGACCGGACGTTGCGTGCCGGCGGGCCGGCGCTGCTGTTCGAGAACCCGGTCGACGCGGCCGGCAAGCGCTATCCGATCCCCGTGCTGGCCAACCTGTTCGGCACGCCGCAGCGGGTAGCGCTGGGCATGGGCGCGGACGACGTCGGCGAGCTGCGCAAGATTGGCCACGTGCTGGCGCGCCTGAAGGAGCCCGAGCCGCCCAAGGGTTTTCGGGACATCATGGACCTGGGTTCGCTCGTCAAGGCCGTGTGGGACATGGCGCCGAAGGAAGTGAAGGGCGCGCCGTGCCAGGAAATCGTCTGGGAAGGCGCCGACGTCGACCTGTCCCGCCTGCCGATCCAGCATTGCTGGCCGGGCGACGTCGCGCCCTTGATTACCTGGGGCCTCGTGATCACGAAAGGGCCGAACAAGAAGCGCCAGAACCTGGGCATCTACCGCCAGCAGGTGCTGGGGCCGAACAAGGTCATCATGCGCTGGCTCGCGCACCGCGGCGGCGCGCTCGACTTCCGCGAACACTGCATCGCCAATCCGGGCAAGCCGTATCCTGTGGCGGTGGCGCTGGGCGCCGACCCGGCCACGATCCTGGGCGCGGTGACGCCCGTGCCGGACACGCTGTCCGAATACCAGTTCGCCGGCCTGCTGCGCGGCCAGCGCACCGTCCTGACGAAGGCGATCGGCAGCGAGCTGCGCGTGCCGGCGTCGGCCGAGATCGTGCTGGAAGGTCATATCTATCCGGACGAGAACCACCCGTCCGGTTTCGAGCACGCCCTGGAAGGACCGTATGGCGACCACACCGGCTATTACAACGAGCAGGACTGGTTCCCGGTGTTCACCATCGACCGCATCACGATGCGCCGCGACCCGATCTATCACTCGACCTACACGGGCAAACCGCCCGACGAGCCGGCCGTGCTGGGCGTCGCGCTGAACGAAGTGTTCGTTCCGCTGCTGCAAAAACAGTTCACCGAGATCACGGATTTTTACCTGCCGCCGGAAGGCTGCAGCTACCGCATGGCCGTCGTGCAGATGAAGAAGCAGTACGCCGGCCACGCCAAGCGCGTGATGTTCGGCGTGTGGAGCTTCCTGCGCCAGTTCATGTATACGAAGTTCATCGTCGTCGTGGACGAAGACGTCGACGTGCGCGACTGGAAGGAAGTGATCTGGGCCATCACGACCCGCGTGGACCCGACCCGCGACACCGTCATGGTCGACAATACGCCGATCGACTACCTCGACTTCGCGTCGCCGATCAGCGGCCTGGGCAGCAAGATGGGTATCGATGCCACTAATAAATGGCCGGGCGAAACGAACCGGGAGTGGGGCACACCCATCGTCATGACGCCGGAAGTCAAGGCGCGCGTGGATGGGATCTGGCAGCAGCTGGGGCTGTGACGTCCGCTTGATGCGGGGCACTCTATATAGGTATGCGCGGCGCATCCCGGCGGCGGTTTGCCGGTATGCCCGTAACCGGTTATAATGCGAGCTGGCGGGCCCCTGCGCATTGTGGCATGGTTTACCTGGTCAGGTCGGGAACGAAGCAGCCAAAGCCGTTCACCGCAAGTGCCGCAGATCAGGCTCGCCTACTACCTTCCTTATTCATCGATCTCCGCTTCCAGCGGGCGCATCGATACCTCCACCAGCGGGTTTTCCTTCAGCATATCCTCGTCGAGCTTGAGCCTGACATGGTGCTTCGCGTCGCTGGCATAGCGCTTGTCGCCGCCGGCGGCCTTGACGGTCAGCTGGGCCGGCTTGTCGAACTTGAAGATCACCGACTTCATCGTGGGCACGAACAGGCTCAGCGCGCCGGCCACCTTGCCGATCGCGGCATTGGTTTGGGGAATGGCACCCATCACGCTCGCGTAGCGCCACTGCGTCGTCTCCGGCAGCACGGCGCCCAGGTCGAAACCCATACGCATCTTTTCGCCCTTGGGCAGGCTCGTCCAGATCTGCGCGTCGTGCGCCATCCACTGCGGATTCAGAACCATCCGTGCGCGGCCGCCGGCATCGAGCGGCAAGGGCGTCCGGCTGGCACCATCCACGACGACGAGGCCCGCATCCAACGGCGAGAGTGTCTTGTTTACCGGCACCAGCTTGGCGTACAGGATGACCTTGTCGCGTTCGGCCGGGGGCAGGGCGTCGAACTTGTCGAGCTTGATGACGTCGACCAGTTTGCGGTACGGGAGCCATTCGCGTTCGGCGGCATGGACTTGTACGGCGAGCAGCAGCGAAGCGAAGGCCAGCGGGATGCGCAGTGACATGTTCGTATTTTCCGAATTGAAATAACGAGACGAGTGTAGGGGAATTCCCGACGAGCGTCTAATGTTGCCGCGCCTCGCCCGGTCTACGGTAAAATCGCGGTATGTCCTATCAAGTCCTCGCCCGCAAATACCGTCCCCGGAACTTTGAAACGCTGGTTGGCCAGGAGCACGTCGTCCGTGCGCTGACCCATGCCTTGCGTACCGGACGGCTGCACCACGCCTATCTGTTCACCGGCACGCGCGGGGTGGGCAAGACCACGCTGTCGCGCATCCTGGCCAAGTCGCTCAACTGCGTCGGGCCGGACGGCAACGGGTCGATCACGGCCGAACCGTGCGGCCAGTGCGAACCGTGCCGCGCGATCGACGCCGGCCGCTTCGTCGACTACGTCGAGATGGACGCCGCGTCGAACCGCGGCGTCGACGAGATGGCCCAGCTGCTGGAACAGGCGGTCTACGCGCCGAGCAATGCACGCTTCAAGGTCTATATGATCGACGAGGTGCACATGCTCACGAACCACGCCTTCAACGCGATGCTGAAGACGCTGGAAGAACCGCCCGAGCACGTGAAATTCATCCTCGCGACGACGGACCCGCAAAAGATTCCCGTGACCGTGCTGTCGCGCTGCCTGCAGTTCAACCTGAAGCAGATGCCGCCCGGCCACATCGTGGGCCACCTGGAAAACATCCTCGGCCAGGAAGGCGTGACGTTCGAACAGCCCGCGCTGCGCCTGCTCGCGCAGGGCGCGCACGGGTCGATGCGCGACGCGCTGTCGCTGACCGACCAGGCTATCGCCTATGCGGCCGGCGCCGTCACGCTCGACGCCGTGCAGGGCATGCTGGGCGCGCTCGACCAGTCCTACCTGGTCCGCCTGCTCGATGCGCTCGCGAACCAGGATGGCGCCGACCTGATGGCCGTCGCCGACGAGATGGCCAGCCGCAGCCTGTCGTACAACGGCGCGCTGCAGGACCTGGGCACGCTGCTGCACCGGATCGCGCTGGCGCAGACCGTGCCGGCCGCACTGCCGGACGACCTGCCGGAACTGGCCGACATCCAGCGTCTCGCCACGCAATTCGATCCGCAGGAAGTGCAGCTGTATTACCAGATCGCCGTGATCGGCCGCAACGAGATCGGCCTCGCGCCGGACGAGTACGCGGGCTTCACGATGACCTTGCTGCGCATGCTGGCGTTCCGCCCCGGACAGGGGGGCGCGGAGCAGGCCGCGGCGCCCGCACCGGCCGCGCTGGCGCGCACGATGCCGCAGGCGGCACCGGCGCGTCCCGCTGCCGCCGCTGCGCCGGCCGCCGCGGCGCGTCCGGCCGGCCCGGCGGCTTCCGCGGCACCCGCATCTGCACCGGCTTCCGCGCCATCCGCACAGGGTGCCGGCCGCGCCATGACGTCGGCCCGTGCAGCCCTCGATGCCGCGCTGGAAGCGGCGCGCGCCGGCTCCCGCATGGGTGGCGTGCCACGCCGTCCGGCACCGGCCGCGGATCCGGCGCCCGCTGCCGCGCCTCCTGCCGCGCCGTCGGCGCCCGCCCCGGGCGCGCCCGCGCGCGCGGCCGCGCCGGCACCGTGGGACCAGGGCGCGCCGAACGGCGCCGCCGCGGCTGCCGCGCGGACGCAGCCCCAGGCCGCCGCCCAGCCGCAGCCGGCGATGATGCGCCAGGCCGCCCAGGGGCAAGCCGACGAGCAGGCCGTCGCCGACGACGAGCCGCCGGCCTGGGTCACCGAATTTTCCGACGACAGCGCCGTGGCCATGGACGCCCCGGCAGTCCAGGCGCCGCCCACCCCGGCCCGCGTCGCGGCACCGTCCGCGCCGCCGTACGCCTACGTCGTCACGCCCGTGCCGGCCATCGACTGGGACGGCAACTGGCCCGCGCTGGCCGCCTCGCTGCCGCTGCGCGGCGTGGCGCAGCAGCTCGCCTTCCAGACCGAGCTGGTCGAGTGCGTGGCCGATGGCGCCGCCGCGACGTTCCGCCTGCGCGTCCCCGTCGACACGCTGCGCGCCAGCGGCAACAGCGAAAAACTGTGCGCGGCGCTGCAGGAACGCTTCCCGGCCGTGCGCGTGAACGTCGAGACCGAAATCGCGCCGACCTGGTACACGGCCAGCGCCGAAGCCAAGGCGCGGCGCGAGCGGCTGCAGCGCGAGGCCGAGGCCACCGTCGATGCCGATCCGTTCGTGCAGGACATGGTGCGCACGTTCGATGCGTTCGTCGTGCCCGGTTCCGTGCGGCCGATCGCGTCCTGAGCCGGGCTCGTGCCCGCGCCGGTATAAACTGTATAAACGATTTACCCATCCGACTTTTTTGGAGAACACATCATGATGAAAAACCAGCTCGCAGGCCTGATGAAGCAGGCGCAAGCCATGCAGGACAACATGAAGAAGGCGCAGGACCAGCTGGCCCAGATCGAAGTCGAAGGGCAGTCGGGCGCCGGCCTCGTGAAGGTCGTCATGACGTGCAAGAACGACGTCAAGCGCGTGTCGATCGACCCGTCGCTGCTGGGCGATGACCGCGACATGCTGGAAGACCTGGTGGCCGCCGCGTTCAACGACGCCGTGCGCAAGGCCGAAACCACCGCCCAGGAAAAGATGAGCGGCCTGACCGCCGGCCTGCCGCTGCCGCCGGGCTTCAAGATGCCGTTCTGATGTTTATCGTCACGTTGAACTATACGGCGCCGCTCGAGCGCATCGACGCCTACCTGCCGGCGCACCGCGCCTGGCTGCAGGAGCACACTGCGCGCGGACTGCTTCTGATGGCGGGCCGCAAGGAGCCGCGCGACGGCGGCATCCTCGTCGCCCATGCGGCCGACCGCGCCGCGCTCGACGCCGCGCTGCGCGACGATCCGTTCGCGCAGGCGGGCCTCGCGACCTATGCGGTCACCGAGTTCGTTCCCACCATGACCGCCGAGGCGCTGTCCGCCTGGCGCGCACAGTAAGCAGCAGAGGCTCGGAGTCCCCGGGGTCCAGGAGTCAATTATGTCCAAATCGCTCGACTTCCTCACCGAGGCACTGCGCCGCCTGCCGGGCGTCGGGCCGAAGTCGGCGCAGCGCATGGCCTTCCACCTGCTGCAGCACGACCGCGAAGGCGCCGCGATGCTGTCGCGCGCGCTGTACCAGGCCGTCGACGCGGTGCATCACTGTGCGATGTGCAATACGTTCTCGGAGACCGAGGTCTGCGACCTGTGCGCCGACGAGCAGCGCGACCGGTCGCTGCTGTGCATCGTCGAGACGCCGGCCGACCAGATGATGATCGAGCAGACCCTCACGTACAAGGGCCTGTACTTCGTGCTGATGGGCCGGCTGTCGCCGCTGGACGGCATCGGTCCCAAGGACCTGCACCTGGAAAAACTGATCAGTCGCGCGGCCGATGGCGACGTGAAGGAAGTCGTACTCGCCACCAATTTCACCAACGAGGGCGAAGCGACCGCCCATTACATCAGCGAAATGCTGAAGGCGCGCGGACTCAAGGTCAGCCGCCTCGCGCGCGGCGTTCCCGTCGGGGGCGAGCTCGAGTACGTGGACGCGGGCACCATCGCGCGCGCCATGCTCGACAGGCGCAGTGCATAATGGGCCTCCCCACAACGGGGAGCCCTTGCACCGTCACGCAACAGTGACGGCATCGTAGCGGCGCCCGACGGCGCCTGCGCGGCCAGGTCGGCTCCCGGCAGCAGGCGGTGTTCGCTTGACAGTGCGCAAACCCGGCGCACCGTCTACGCTGCTATCGTGGGGATACTTTGACCGGACCCCAAGCATGCATCTCGTCGACATCACGATGTTCTACGCGGCCGAAGGAGGCGGCGTCAGCACCTATCTGAATGCCAAGGCCCACTGGCTGGCACGGCGCAGCCGCGTCCGGCACACCATCATGAGCTCCAATGTGGAGACATGCGACGACACGGTGCCCGCGCTCGTCAAGATACCGTCCGCCGGCCTGCCGGGTTTCCACGGCTTCCGCATGCCGCTGTCCGTCGAAGGCCCGGCCCGTCTGCTGGAATCGGTCCGCCCCGACGTCGTCGAGGCGGGCGATGCCGGCCACTGCGCCTGGGCCGCGCTGCGCATGCGCCGGCGCTACGGCATCCCGGCCGTCGCGTTCTACCACTCCGACCTGCCGCGCCTCGTGCAGCCGCGCTTCGGCCAATGGATCGCGCGCGGCACCTGCCGCTACCTCGCCAACCTGTATCGCCAGTTCGACCTCGTGCTGGCACCCAGCCGCGTCATGGTGCAGCAGCTGGATGCGATCGGCGTGTCCGGCGCGGTCCACCAGCCGCTCGGTATCGACAGCAGCGTGTTCCGCCCGCAGCGCCGCGACGAGACCCTGCGCGAACACCTGGGTCTCGCGCCGGACGCGCGCCTGCTCGTCTACGCGGGCCGCTTCACGCCGGAAAAAAAGCTGCACGTCCTGATCGAAGCCGTGCGCAAGCTGGGCGATCCGTACCACCTGGTCCTCGTGGGCGGCGGCGGCATGCTGCCGTATTGCGGCCGCGTTACGCACATCCCGTTCCGGCGCGACCAGCGCCAGCTGGCCCGCCTTCTGGCCAGCTGCGACGTGCTCGTGCACCCGGGCGATTGCGAAACGTTCGGCCTGATCGTGCTGGAAGCGATGGCGTGCGGGCTGCCCGTCGTCGCCACGAACAAGGGCGGCGTGGCCGAGCTGGTCGACACGGAGACGGGCATCCTGGCGGAGCCGAACCACGTCGACAGCCTGGCCGGCGCGATCGAGGCCATCTACCAGCGCGACCTCGTCCGCATGGGGCAGGCCGCACGGCGCAGGGCCGTCGAACGCTACGACTGGAACGAGATCCTGCCGCAGGTGATCGGCCGCTACGAAGGCCTGCTGCACGGGTATCCGCACGCGGCCGCCGACTTCGCCATCGACCTGATCCATGAACGGGAGCGCATCCGTGTCACAGACTGACTGGTCCCCTGACGAGCACATGCTGTGCGTCTCGATCCACGACGTGGCGCCGGCCACGTGGAGCGATTGCCTGCGTCTCGTGGAAGCCGTGCGCGCCGTGGCGGACATCTCGCTGACGTGGCTCGTCGTCCCGCATTACCACTTCCGCCCCGAGCAGTCCCTCGCGATGGAAGCCTGCCTGAACGTGGCGCTGGAGCGCGGCGACGAACTGGCGCTGCACGGCTACAGCCATCTCGACACGGAGGCGGGCACTGGCGGCCTGCGCGCGCGTTTCCTGCGCAACGTGTACACGCGGCGCGAGGGAGAATTCGCGGCGCTGACGGAAGCGGAAGCGCGGCGGCGCCTGGAGCTGGGCCTCGACTGGTTCGCGGCGCGCGGCTGGACGCCCAGCGGCTTCGTGCCCCCGGCCTGGCTGCTGGGCGCGGGCGCCTGGCGGGCGCTGCGTGATGCGCCGTTCGCGTACACGACTACGTTCAGCCATTTTCATTGCCTGCCGGGGGCGGGCGAGCGACGCCCGGTTGCGCGACCGCAGCGTCAGCAGATGTCGAATGGTGCCGGCGAGGTCGCTGGCGCTCGGCCGGGGTATCGGGGTGACGCCAGCGCGAGCATCCAGGGCGGCAGCGGGGCGGTCCAGGCCGGCACGGGCAACCAGTCTGCCCGAGGCCCCGGCAACAGGCAGTTCGACGCGCGCAATTGGACGGGTGCGACCGCCGCGGACCGGCGTCACGATGTGACCGGCCGCGCTGATCCGGCGGTGCCACAAGATCTGCTGGAAGACAAACCGAACCCGGACATCGCGCGCGCGGGGTCCACACCATTCACGCAAAACAACCGCCACGGCACGCACGCCATCCTGTCGCCGTCGCTCGTGTACGCGGCACGCAACCGCGGCGGGCGCATCCTGTCGCCGCGCGTCGCGGACGCCACGGCGGCCATGCTGGCGCGCTCGCCGCTCGTGCGCTTCAGCCTGCATCCGCCGGATGCGCGCTATCCGGAACTGGTCCGTCACATCCAGCGGACGCTGGAACGCCTGCTGGAAAGTCGCGAGGCGGTCACGAAAGCCGAGTTCGCGCGCCGGGTTGCCCAACGCGTTACCAATACGGATCCCACCAGCCGCCCCGCCAGTAACCCGGACCCCAGCCATAGTAGCCCGCAGGCGGTCCATAGTGCTGCAGATCGTACTTTGCCCCCAGGCTGAGCACGCAACTGCGCCACGCATCCGTCTGGGCCGCATAACCCAGCCGGACGCAGGCCGGGCCGTAGACCGCCATCATCCGTTCGACGTCGGCTTGCGCCTGGGCCGCGCGCTCCTGCGGTGTCGTGCACGCGGCCAGCGTGAGTACCAACCCGATACCCAGCACCCGAATCATGGCGCTTCCTCCAACCAACACGCGCGTCTTGCGCGCCTTTCCAAAGCTTAGAAGACAGTGCGAGCCTGTGAGAGAGCCTGCTCAATCGCGCACGGGGAACCATCGCGGGTAAGGGTTGTCGCGTACTCGCCCGCACGTGCAATTTCTGGCAAGATGCCCCTTTTCCAAAGGGATGAGCGGCATGCGACAACGTGGATGGGGCAAATGGGGGCGGCGGGTTGCGGTCGGGGTCGTGGTGCTGCCGGTGCTCGTCGCGGGCGGCGCCTGGATGGCCTTGCGCGCGAGCCTGCCCGAGCTCGACGGCCAGCATCGTTCGCCGCTGCTGTCGGCGCCCGTCACCGTGGAGCGCGACGCGAACGGCGTGCCGACCATCAGCGGGGCGAACCGGCTCGACGTCGCGTACGCCACCGGGTTCGTGCACGGCCAGGAGCGCTTCTTCCAGATGGACCTGCTGCGCCGCAGTGCCGCCGGTGAACTGGCCGAGCTGTTCGGCGCCAAGGCGCTGCCGCTGGACCGCGCGCACCGGCTGCACCGCTTCCGCGCCCGCGCCGACCAAGCCGTGCAGCGCATGACGCCGGCCGAGCGCGCGTTCCTCGACCGCTACGCGGCCGGCGTCAACGACGGCCTGAACGGCCTGCGTGCGCGGCCATTCGAATACCTGCTCAGCCGCGCGACGCCGCGTCCGTGGACACCCGCCGATTCGCTGCTGGCCGTGTGGGCCATGTACTTCGATTTGCAGGGCAACCAGGAACCGCGCGAACTGGCGCGGGGCTGGCTCGCCGCGCACCTCGATCCGGCCCAGCTGGCCTTCCTGCTGCCCGAGGCGACCCGCTGGGATACGCCGATGGATGCGGACGCCGTCGCGCTGGCGCCGGCCCCGATTCCGGCCACGGCGCCGGCCTGGTGGGGCCGCAAGGAGGGCGTCCCTGCGCGCCAGGTGGCGGGGATCGCGTTCACGGACGCCGTGGGCAGCAACAACTACGTCATCGCCGGGACGCGCACGGCGAGCGGCGCCGCCATCGTCTCCGACGACATGCACCTGGGCCTGCAGCTGCCGAACACGTGGTACCGCCTCGCGCTGCGCTTCCCGGACGCGCAGGGGCAGCCGCGCCGCGTCGTCGGCGTGAGCCTGCCGGGGACGCCCCCGGCCGTCATCGTCGGCAGCAATGGCCATGTCGCCTGGGCCTTTACCAACAGCTATGCGGACACGCTCGACCTCGTGCGCCTCGGCCTTGATGCTGCCCATCCCGGCCAGGTACGCACGACGAACGGCTGGGAGACGCCCGTCGCGCACACGGAAACGCTGCTCGTGAAGGGCGAACCGGCGCAGGCGATGACCGTGCTCGAGACGAGCCTCGGTCCGGTGCGCACCGTCGACGGCGTCCAGTACGCGGTGCACTGGGTCGCGCACGATCCCGGCGCGCTGAACCTGAACCACCTGAAGCTGGAAGCGTCGACGAACCTCGACGAGGCGCTCGCCGCGGCCGCCGGCGACGGCATCCCGGCGCAGAACGTCGTCCTCGGCGACGACCGCGGCGGCATCGCGTGGACCATCGGCGGCGCGCTGCCGCAGCGCGCGCAGGGCGGCCCCAGGGTGTCGTTCCCGCTCGCGGCCGACGGTGCCGTGCCCACGTGGAGCGGACTGCTCGCGCCGGCGCAGCATCCGCGCGTCGTCAATCCGGCCGGCGGCCAGCTGGTGACGGCGAACAGCCGCCAGCTCGCGGGCGGGGACTCCGGCATCATCGGCGACGGCGGCTTCGACCTCGGCGCGCGCGTGCACCAGTTGAGCGGCAACGTGCGCCGACTGGGCGACAGGACGGACGTGCCGGCCGCGTTCCAGGCGTCGCTCGACGACCGCGCACCGTTCATCGCCGGCTGGCGCGAGCGCGCCCTGGCCGCGCTGGACGCCCGCGCACTGGACCAGCATCCGGAGCGCGCCGAGTTCCGCCGCCTGCTGGAATCGAGCTGGGACGGCCGCGCGAGCACGACGTCCGTCGGCTACCGTTTGGCGCGCCAGTTCATGTGGTCGCTGCACGAGCTGCTGTTCGGCGGCGTCGATGCGGAGCTGGCGAAACTCGATCCGAAAGCCAGCATCGTGGTCGCGACGTCGCGCTGGCCGGACGTCGTGGCGCGCCTGCTGGACGAGCGCCCGGCCGCGTGGCTGCCGGCCGGTTACGCGAGCTGGCAAGCCCTGCAGCTGGCGGCCATCGACCGCGCCATCGCCCAGATCAAGGAAGACGGCACGCCGCTCGCGCAGGCGACGTGGGGCCGGCGCAACACGGCGACGATCGCGCACCCGTTCACGATCGCGGTGCCGGCGCTGCGCCGCTGGCTCAGCGTCCCGCCGGACCAGCTGCCGGGCGATGCCAACATGCCGCGCGTGGCGGGGCCGAAGTTCGGACAGTCGGAACGCCTGACGGTGGCGCCGGGGCGCGAGGAAGAGGGGCTGTTCGACATGCCCGGCGGGCAGAGCGGGCATCCGCTGTCGCCGTACTTCCTGAAAGGACACGAGGATTGGGTGCGCGCAAAGCCGACCCCTTTGCTGCCGGGGGCGGCCGTGCACACGCTGAAATTCACGAACTAAGCCAACGTCGTCCCCGCGCAGGCGGGAACCCAAGTTTGGCGTATCGACGGCGCTACATTGGGCCCCCGCCTTCGCGGGGGCGACGTTGTTTTACTGTGCGGTTACCGTGCCGCGACCGGCACCCACAACTTCTGCAGCATGCCGGTCACCGCCTCCGGCGGCGCCGGCCGCCCGAGGTAGAAGCCCTGCACGAGATCGCAGCCGTATTCCTCCAGCAGCACGAGCTGCTCGCCCGTCTCGACGCCTTCCGCCACGACGATCATCTTGAGACCGTGCGCCATCGCGATGATGGCGCGCGTGATCGCGGCGTTCTCGGAATCCTGCGGCAGGCCGCTGATGAAGCTGCGGTCGATCTTCAGCGCGCGCACGTCGAAGCGCTTCAGGTAGTTCATCGATGAATAGCCGGTGCCGAAGTCGTCGATCGACAGATACACGCCGATGCCGCGTAGTTGCTCCAGCGTGGCCAGCGTGGCCTTCGCATCGTCCATCAGCGTGCCTTCCGTCAGCTCGAGTTCGAGCAGGCGCGGGTCGAGGCCCGTGTCGTGCAGCGCGGAGAGGACGATCTGCGACAGGTTCTCGTCCTTGAACTGCTTGGCCGACAGGTTCACGGCGATGCGTACGGGCCGGCGCCCGAGTTTCTGCCAGTGGCGCGCCTGGTTGCACGCTGTGCGCAGCACCCATTCGCCGATCGGCACGATCAGGCCCGTCTCTTCGGCCAGTGGGATGAATTCGTTGGGCGAGACGACGCCCCGTTCCGCGTGGCGCCAGCGCACGAGGGCTTCCACGCCGACGATCTCGTTCGAGCGTACGTCGAGCTGCGGTTGATAGAGCAGGTACAACTCGTCGTTCTGCAGCGCGCGGCGCAGGCCGACTTCCAGCCTCACGTGGCTCATGATCTGCATCGTCAGCGACGACGAGTACAGCTTGGCGTTGTTCTTGCCGCAGTTCTTCGCGTGGTACATCGCGGTGTCCGCGTACTTCAGCAGCGACGTGCAGTCGTCGCCGTCTTCCGGGAACAGCGAAATGCCGATACTGGCCGTCACGAAGATCTCGTTGCCTTCGATGACGAACGGGCGGCGCATGGCATCCTTCACGCGGTGCGCCACGTTGAGGGCGTGCTCGACCCGTTCGAGGTCGGGGATCAGGATCGTGAATTCGTCGCCGCCCAGGCGCGCGAGGTTCGTGCCCGCGCTGTTGGGCGTGTCCGCACGCGGGACCAGGTCGCCGCGCGACATCAGGTCGTTCGGACGGATCGTCTCGCGCAGGCGGTCCGACACCTGCTTCAGCAACTGGTCGCCCACGTTGTGGCCCAGCGTGTCGTTGATGCGCTTGAACGCGTCCAGGTCCATGAACAGCACGGCGAATTTCTTGTTGCCGATCTTGGAGCGCTGCAGCTCGCGCTCCAGCATTTCCAGGAAAGCCTGGCGGTTCGGGATGCCCGTCAGGCTGTCGCAATACGCGAGGCGCCGGATCTGTTCTTCCGCGCGCTTTCGCTCGCTGATGTCGCGCACGAGGCCCAGCACTTCATTCGGCCCGGTGGCGACGAGGCGCGCCTCGAAGTGCTGGGCCTCGCCGAAGCGGATCAATTCGTATTCGACCGAGCGTACCTGCTGCACGTGCAGGGCCATGCCCACCTGCTCGAACAGGCGCTCGGCGATGTCGCGCGGCAGGACGTCGGTCACGTGGCGGCCGACGATCTGTTCGTCCGCGCCGGCGTCGCGCACGCCGCGTCCGGTCCCGTCGCGGCCCGGCTCGTAATCGAGGTAGAAGCCGTCGCGCGACATGCGGAAGAAGGTGTCGGGAATGGCGGCCAGCACCGCGCGGTTCTGGGCGTCGGCGATGCGCAGGCGGACGATCGCATCGCTTGCGCGCAGCACGTACAGCACGCGGTGGCCGAGGATGGGCCAGTTGATCGGCTTCGAGACGAAGTCGGTGGCGCCGGCCTCGTAGGCATTGGTGACGGCTTCCAGGTCGTCGCCGCCGGTCACCATCACGATCGGGACCATGGCGCCGTTCGGCAGGTCGCGGATCGCGCGGCACGCGGCGAAGCCGTCCATCCTCGGCATCTCGACGTCCAGCAGGATCAGGTCGGGCGCGTGCGCGTGCGCGAGGGTCACGGCTTCCTGGCCGTCCGCGGCCTCGATGCCTTCCAGTCCGACGCCTTCCAGCATCTCGAGCATCAGGAGGCGCATCACCGGATCGTCGTCCGCGACCAGGACGGTAGCAGTTTGGGCTGGCATGTCAGGTTTCCTTTTCGAGGATGGCGGTGAGCGAATGCCGGACGGCCTGGAACTCCTGTTCCATGTCGGTCAGGATCGCGTCCGCGCCTTCGGTGGTGTCGGCGCGGCCCAGGTGCTCCAGTTCCTTGCACAGGGCGGCGAGGGCTTCGGCGCCGACGTTGGCGCTGGCCGATTTCAGCGTGTGCGCGATGCGGCGCACGTTGCCCGTGTCGAGGCCGTCGATGGCGGAGCGCAGCGTGCGCAGCTGCTGCGGCGTGTCGTCGACGTAGGCGGCGATCACCTTCTGCACGAGCGCGTCGCCGCGGTCGCGCGACAGGGCGCGGATCTTGTCCAGCGCCACGCGGTTGATGACGTCGCGCTGGATCACTTCGACGGAGGCGGGCGGCAGCCGCGGCGGTTCGTCGTCGTGGTGCACGGTGGCCGCGAGCGGCAGCGCCATCCAGCGCCCGATCACGGCCGCGATTTCCTGCTGGCTGAACGGCTTCGACAGGTAATCGTCCATGCCGGCGGCGAGGCAGGCTTCGCGGTCGCCCTGCAGCGCATTCGCCGTGATCGCGATGATCGGCAGCACGCGCCCGCGGCCCGCTTCGCGTTCCTCGCGCCGGATCGCGGCCGTCGCGGCGAAGCCGTCCATCACGGGCATCTGGCAATCCATCAGCACGGCGTCGTAGGAATTCGTGCGTACGGCCTGCAATGCATCCTCGCCGTTGCGCACGCAATCCACTTGCAGGTCGAGGCTTTCCAGCATCGCCCGGGCAACCTCGATGTTGACGGGATTGTCCTCGGCCAGCAGCACGCGCCGCGTGCGCGGGCGGTTGGCGTCCAGATGCAGCGGACGCGGCGGCATGAAGCGCGGCGCCGGCGCCACCTGGCCGCGCGGCGGCGTCGCCAGGCACGCGAACAAATCCGCCGCGCGCGCCGGTTTGATGAGCTGGTACGCGACGCCGGCCTCGCGCCGCTGCACCGGATCGGCGGCGAGCCGTTCGGGGCTGAGCAGCACGAGCCGCGTGGCGCGCGTGGCCGCCTCGGACTTGACCTGCGCGGCCAGCAGCAGGCCGCTCGTGTGCGAGAGCTCCATGTCGAGGATCGCGGCGTCGTACGGCCGGCCCGCGCGCGCCGCCTCGTCCAGCCGCTCCAGCGCTTCGTCCGCGCTCTCCGCCGCGTCGCATTCGACGCGCCACGTAGCCAGGTGGCGTTCGAGGCCGATGCGGCTCGTCTCGCTCTCGTCGACGAGAAGCACGCGCAGGCCGTCGATCGTGTGCTGGTGGTCGCCCGGCGCATCCGGATCGACGCGGCGCTTGTCGAAGGCGACCGTGAACCAGAACACGGAACCCTGCGTCAATGCGTTCTCGACGCCGATCGAACCGCCCATCAATTCGACGAGCTGCTTGGAGATCGCCAGACCCAGGCCCGTGCCGCCGTACTTGCGCGTGGTGGAATCGTCGGCCTGCGAGAACGCCTCGAAGATGCGGCTGCGGGCGTCCCGCGAGATGCCGATGCCCGTGTCGTGCACTTCGAAGCGCAGCATCACGGCCTGGTTGTCCTCGCTCGCGATGCGCACCTTGGCGAGGATGCGGCCCTGGTCCGTGAACTTGACCGCGTTGCCGAGCAGGTTGGCCATGATCTGGCGCAGCCGGTTCGGGTCGCCGCAGATGGCGACGGGGATGTCGTTGGCGATGTCGAAATGGAGCGGGATGTTCTTCGCCTCGGCCTGCGGCGTGTAGACGGTATGGATGTCGTCCAGCAGGTCCCATAGGTTGAAATTGATGTACTCGACGGTGAGCTTGCCCGCCTCGATCTTGGAAAAATCGAGGATGTCGTTGATGATCACCAGCAGGTGCTCGCCCGACTGCTTCACCAGCCGCGTGTAGTTGCGTTGCGTTTCGGTGAGCTCCGTCCCCAGCAGCATTTCCGTCATCCCCAGCACGCCGTTCATCGGGGTGCGGATCTCGTGGCTCATCGTGGCGAGGAAGGCGCTTTTCGCGCGGCTTGCCGCCTCGGCCGCGTTCTTCGCCTTTTCCAGCTGCTCGGTGCGCACGCCGACCTGGCGTTCCAGTTCGTCGCGGTGGTGCGTGAGCGCGGCGCCGCGGCCTTCGATCTGCGCGAGCATGTTGTTGAAGCTGTCGATCAGCACGCCCAGCTCGTCGTTGCGGTTGTGGGCGATGCGCAGCGTGTAGTTCTGGCTGGCGGAGACTTTTTGCGCCGCGTTGATCAACTTGCCGATCGGGTCGCTGATGCTGCGCCGCAGCCGCCGTACGAGCACGAACGCCGTCAGCAGCGCGGCGGCGAGCGCGACGGCCATCACGCCCAGTGCGCGCGCGATGTCCAGCCACAGGGGCACGAGGTCGCTTTCGATCATGACGGCACCCACGGGCGGCAGCGCGCGGCCGTCGGCGTCAAGCGGCGCGCCGAGCACGCGGTAGACGCGCAGCACGGGCAGCCAGGGGCGGCTGCCGGCATCGGCGGCCGCGGCGACGGTGTCGGGATCGAGCCCGCCGAGCGCCTCGACCTTGTCCGCGGCATCCTGGCCGGTTGCATGCCAGGCGGCGAACGGTTGCCCCTTGCGGTCGTACAGGACGGCCGAGGCGAGACCGCGGCGCGCTTCCAGCGCGGCCAGCAGCTGCGTGGCGAGGCGGCGGTCGTTGAACTGCACGGCATCGAGACCGCCCTGCGCGAGCACGGCGGCCAGCGCCTCCAGTTCCTGCCGTTCCTCGCGGCGCTCGCCGGTCACCGTCGCCAGGGCAAAGGCGACGTACACGACCAGCAGCGCGCTGGCGGCGGCCTGCAGGCACATCGACGTCAGTTTTCGGTTGAGGCTTGAGCGCTCGAGAGTCTGCATGGGTTGGGCGGATCCGGCGGTCGGCGCTGCGAACGAACCTGTCGCACAGGTTCACCATGCAAGAAAGCAAATTCTTGCAGGAACTGACTATAGGTGAGGGATATGGGGCGCCGTTTGTGCTGGCGCAAAGTGACAGGAGCCGGGAAGGCCGAAATAAGGAGGAACCATAAACGTCATCCCCGCCGAGGCGGGGATGACGGCTACTCGGGCGCTACGTTACAGGCTAGCTCAGCAACAACCCCCGCGCTTGCCGTTACCGTACCGTGCCTGCTGGCGCTCGCGGAAAAACTCCTCGTAGCTCATGACCGGCTGATCCGGATGGGTCTTCTCCATGTGCGCCACATAGGTGTCGTATTCCGGCAGGCCGACCATCAGGCGCATGCTTTGCCCGAGGTAGCGGCCTGCCTGTGCCAGCGCGCCGAGCATCACTGCACCTCGGCCATCGAGGCGGCCGGCGCCGCGACGTACGGCGTCTCCTTGGCGCTCGGTTTGGCGTTCTTGCGCGCCGCCAGTGCCGTGCGGATGCCGTACAGCAGCACCGCGATCACGACGACCATGAAGAAGCCGCACAGCGTGGCATCGACGTAGTCGTTGAAGATGATGCGGCTCATCTGGTCGAGCGACTTGGCCGGCGCCAGCACCTGGCCCTGGTCGAGCGCGGCCTGGAACTTGTGGGCGTGGGCCATGAAGCCGACCTTGACGTTCGGGTCGAAGATCTTCAGCCAGCCGGCCGACAGCGTGCAGATCAGCAGCCAGATGGTCGGCACGATCGAGACCCACGCGTACTGGCCGCGCTTCATCTTGAACAGCACGACGGTGCCCAAGGTGAGGGCGATACCGGCCAGCATCTGGTTGGCGATGCCGAACAGCGGCCACAGCGTGTTGATGCCGCCCAGCGGATCGACGACGCCCTGGTACAGGAAGTAGCCCCAGGCGGCGACGCACAGGCCGGTGGCGATCAGGTTCGCCGGCAGCGACTCGGTGCGCTTGAACGACGGGACGAAGGCGCCCAGCAGGTCTTGCAGCATGAAGCGGCCGGCGCGCGTGCCCGCGTCGACGGCGGTCAGGATGAACAGCGCTTCGAACAGGATCGCGAAGTGGTACCAGAACGCCATCATGACCTTGCCGCCGATGACGTTCGACAGGATGTGGGCCATGCCGACGGCCAGCGTCGGGGCGCCGCCGGCGCGCGAGATGATGGTGTGCTCGCCGACGTCCTTCGCGATCTGCGTCAGCTGGTCGGGCGTGATCACGAAGCCCCAGTTCGAGACCGCGGCGGCGGCCGTCTGGGCGGTGGTGCCGATCACGGCGGCCGGGCTGTTCATCGCGAAGTAGACGCCCGGGTCGATGGTCGACGCGGCGACGAGGGCCATGATGGCGACGAACGATTCCATCAGCATGCCGCCGTAGCCGATGAAGCGGGCGTGCTGCTCGTTCTCGATCATCTTCGGCGTGGTGCCGGAGGAGATCAGCGCGTGGAAGCCGGACACGGCGCCGCACGCGATGGTGATGAACAGGAACGGGAACAGCGAGCCGGACCAGGCCGGACCGGTGCCGTCGATGAAGCGGGTGATCGACGGCATCTGCATCATCGGGGCGACGAACACGATGCCCAGCGCGAGGCCGACGATGGTGCCGATCTTGAGGAAGGTCGACAGGTAGTCGCGCGGCGCCAGCAGCAGCCACACGGGGATCACGGAGGCGACGAAACCGTAGCCGATCAGCATCCAGGTCAGCTGGGTGCCGTTGAACGTGAAGATCGGGCCCCAGGTGGCGGAATCGTGCACGTACTGGCCGCCGACGATGGCGCCGATCAGCAGCACGAAGCCGATCAGCGACACCTCGCCGATGCGGCCCACGCGGATGTAGCGCGAATAGATGCCCATGAACAGCGCGATCGGGATCGTCGCCATCACGGTGAACGAACCCCAGGGCGAACCGGCCAGGGCCTTCACGACGATCAGCGCCAGCACGGCCAGGATGATCACCATGATCATGAAGGTGCCGAACAGGGCGATCACGCCGGGGATCTCGCCCATTTCCGACTTGATCAGGTCGCCGAGCGAGCGGCCGTCGCGGCGCATCGAGATGAACAGCACCATGAAGTCCTGCACGGCGCCCGCGAACACGACGCCGGCCAGGATCCACAGCATGCCGGGCAAATAGCCCATCTGCGCGGCGAGCACGGGACCGACGAGCGGACCGGCGCCGGCGATCGCGGCGAAGTGGTGGCCGAACAGCACGTAGCGGTTCGTCGGCACGAAGTCGAGGCCGTCGTTGTACTTGTACGCCGGGGTTTGCCGGCGCGGGTCGAGGCCCATCACCTTGTCGGCGATGAACCGGCTGTAGAAGCGGTACGCGATCAGGTAGACGCAGACGGCGGCCATGACGACCCAGACCGCGTTGATGGATTCGCCGCGCTTGAGGGCGACGTAGGCGAGCGAGACGGCGCCCACGAGCGAAAGCGCAGCCCATCCGAGCTGGCTTGTTAGACGTTTCATTATTGACTCCTCCGATTTTGGATGCGCTGCCCGACCGGTCGATGCCGGCTTACACGAACAGCAGCGTGCCTGTCAGTATCTTGCACGGGTCGGCTCGGTACAAGCGCATGATTACGCAGCGCTCTACGTAGTCCTACGTAGGCAAGCTTTGCATGCAGCAACAGCTGATCGGTCGTACAATTTCATGTTACGACTATTTCGACGCGCACGGCATGCAATTACGGCAGAAGGTCATCTTTCTCGCGATCGCCCCGCTGATCGTGGCGCTGTGCGCGATCGCCCTGTTCGTCCGCCAGCAGGCGATCGCGCTCGCGCACGAGCAGCACGCCACCATCCAGCAGGCCTACCTGGCCAGCAAGCAGGCGGAACTGCGGCACTACGTGGATCTCGCGTCCCATTCGATCGCCCACCTGACCGCATCCGGCCGCAACGATCCGGCCACGCTCGCCGAAGCCAAGCGCATCCTGCAATCCCTGAGCTTCGGCGACGACGGCTATTTCTTCGTCTACGACATGGACGGCCGCAACCTGATGCATCCGCGCCAGCCGGAGCTGGTCGGACGCGACCTGTGGAACCTGCACGACCGGTTCGGCGCGCCGACCATCCAGAACATCGTCGCCGTCGCGAAGCAGGGCGGGGGACTCGTGCGCTACAACTGGGTCAAGCCGTCCACGAACAAGTCCGCGCCCAAGCTCGGCTACGTCGTGCCGGTGCCGCAATGGGGCTGGATCATGGGCAGCGGCCTGTATCTCGACGACGTGCAGGCCGCGCTCGACCAGGTCGACGCCCAGCAGTCGCGCAACATCGAGACGACGATGTGGTGGATCGCCGGCCTCGCCATCCTCGCCACGCTCGTCATCGGCGGCGCCGGCCTCGCGCTGAACATCAGCGAATCGCGCGTCGCCGACATGAAGCTGAAGGCCCTGGCGCAGCGCGTCGTCGATTCGCAGGAGCAGGAGCGGGCGCGTTTGTCGCGCGACCTGCACGACGGCATCAGCCAGTGGCTCGTGTCGATCAAGCTTCAGATCGAGGCCGGCATCATCCGCATGAAAGGCACGCCGGACCAGCAGCGCCAGGCGCACGCCAGCTTCGAACGGACGGCGGAAGAACTCAACAAGGTGCTGGGCGAGGTGCGGCGCATCTCGCACGACCTGCGCCCGACCCTGCTGGACGACCTCGGACTCGCGGCCGCGCTCGACCACCTCGCCGAGGAGTTCTCGCAGCACAGCGGCATGCCCGTGACGTTCAACGTGACGGGCGACGCCGAGCACCTGCCGCAGACCGTCGGCACGGTGCTGTTCCGCATCGCCCAGGAAGCGCTGACGAACATCGAGCGGCACGCGGGCGCGCATCACATCGACCTGGCGCTGCACGCCGGCGACGGGCGCGTGCTGCTCACCATCGCGGACGACGGCGCCGGCTTCGACGCCGAGGGCGTGGCCACGCACCCGCAGCGCGGCATCGGCCTGCGCAACATGATGGAGCGGCTGGACGCAATCGGCGGCCACCTCGACATCGCATCGTCCGCCGCCGGCACCACCGTGTGCGCGAGCGTGGAACTGGAGACCTGAATGACCGAGAAGACCGTCCACATCATGCTGGTCGACGACCACCCCCTCGTGCGCGACGGCCTGCGCGCGCGGCTGGAAGCGGTATCCCACTTCCGCGTCGTGGCGGAAGCGGATTCCGGCGCCGAGGCGCTGGCGCTCGCGGGCAGTACGCGCATCGACCTCGTGCTGATGGACATCACCATGCGCGACGGCAGCGGCATCGAAGCCACCGCGCGCCTGTACGCGAACTATCCCGACATCGCCGTGCTGATCCTGTCCATGCACGACAAGCTGGAATACGTCACGCAGGCGATGCAGGCGGGCGCGCGCGGCTACGTGCTGAAGGATGCACCGGGCAAGGACATCGTCCTCGCCATCGACACCGTCGTGGCCGGCGGCATCTACTACAGTGCCGCCGTCGCGCGCCAGCTCGCGCGCCCCGCCGCGCAGGACAACCAGCTGACGTCGCGCGAACAGGAAGTGCTGCGCCACATCGCCAACGGCGAGTCGAACAAGCAGATCGCGAAGGCGCTCGACCTGTCGGTGCGCACGGTCGAGACGCACCGCCTGAACATCAAGCGCAAGCTCGGCATCGAGGGGCAGGCGGAGCTGATCAAGTTCGCCGTGCAGCACGGCAGGGTGGGCGGATCGGGATCGTAAATATATCTGTAAAACCGTGTCCTATAGGAAACAGAAACAGTTGCTTTCCACTAAGGCGTGCTCTACTATTAGCTGGTTACTATCAATGCATATTCGCTAATGTCCAGCGCCCCGTTCCCGGTGGTTGAAGTACGCTCCGTCGCCAACGCGCAGAACGAGTGGGTCGCTCTGTTGCTTGGTACGCCGGGGACCGGACTCGACGATCCTGCATTGCAGGGCCTGTTCGGCACGCCGGACCTGCTGGCCGCCATTGCGCCCCTCGACTGCATCGTGCTGCTGGACGATGCGGCTGTCCTGACGCCTCCCGTCCTGAACGTGCTGCCGGCCAACCGCGTGCTGCTGGCCGTGCGCGCGGACGCGCTGGCGACGGACGGTACGGCGCGCCGCCTGGCGGAACTGCAGATGGCCGGCTACCGCGTGCTGATCGACGGCGCGCTGCCAGAAGGCGTCGCCGCACCGATCGCGCTGCGCACCGTGGCGCGCGATGGCCGCACGGCGCTGCCGCGCGCCGGCGCGCTGCCGACGTTGTTCGGACCGCACCTCGCCTACAACGTCGGCGACATGGACGCGTATCGCGCCTGCGAGAACGCGGGCTTTTCCTGGTTCAGCGGCGACTACGCGCTGGAGGGAAGCGTGGCCGAAGGCGACGACGGCACGTCGCGCCGGCGCATGCTGACGATGCTCGCGCTGCTGGCGCGCGACGCCGACTCGCGCGAGCTGGAAGCGCAGCTGAAAGCGGATCCGGCGCTGTCTTATCACCTTTTGAAACTGGTGAACTCCGCCGCGTTCTCGGTCGGTACCCAGATCACGAGCTTCGGCCAGGCGATCAGCCGCCTGGGCCGGCGCCAGCTGCAGCGCTGGCTGCAACTGCTGCTGTACGCGCGCCAGCACCCGGACAGCCCGCCGAACCTGATGCTGCCGGTGGCCGCATTGCGCGGCGCCGCGCTGGAAGCGCTGTGCAAGCGCGACGGCGGCGACCGCGACGAGCAGGACCTCGCTTTCATGGCCGGCGTCTTCTCGCTGCTCGATCGCCTGTTCCAGATGCCGATGGCGGAGATCGTGCAGGACCTGAACCTGCCCGAGCACGTCGAAGCCGCGCTGCTGCGGCGCGAAGGGCAACTGGGCCAACGGTTGTGGCTCGCCGAAGCGGGGCGGCCGGATCCGGAGACGCTGGAGGCAGCGGGCGTCGACGGGCCGGACTGGTGGCAGAGCCAGTTGCACGCCTATCACTGGGCCATCCAGGTAGCCCGCAATGTCTAGGATGCCAGCCGCTGCGCCGATCGATTTCGCGGGCGGCAGCGCTGCCGTCTGCGACGCCGTGTTGAAACTCCGTGGGGACGACCTGTGGGCCGAGCTGGGACGTATCGCCGGCGCGCTGCTCGCGAGCCCGCACTGCGCCTACATCCCGGAAGGCGTCCTGCATCCGCACATGGTGGAGGGGGCGCTGCTGCAGGAAGTGCGCGCCGACGGCGTGTGCTTCGGCCGCTACGAAGTTGCCGGCCGCGCCTACAGCGTGGACGACCTGCGCCAGCTGGAAGCGCTGGCCGGCCTCACCGGCACGCTGATGCAGGTGCATTCGCTGGCCCAGCGCACGACGCACGCCTATGCCCAGGTCGAAGCGCAGCTGGCGCACCAGTCGCAGATCCTCGACCAGATCCACGAATCCGTGCTGACGCTGGACCGCATGGGCTACATCACCAGCTGGAACAAGGGCGCCGAGCGCCTGTTCGGCTACACGGCGCTGGAAGCCGTCGGCCGCAACATCCTGTTCCTGTACGCGGACGAGGACCAGGACGTCCAGGACGCCTTCGCGGAGCAGGGCGGCCGCATGATGGAAGTGCGGCGCCGGAAGAAATCGGGCGAGATCTTCTGGGCCAGCCTGTCGCTGTCGCCGCTGTGCGACCTGGAAGACCGCCCGACCGGCCTGATCGCGTATCTCACCGACATCACGGAACGCAAGCTGGCCGAGGAACGCCTGCACCACCTGGCCTACTACCACGAACTGACCGGCCTGCCGAACCGCACGCTGTTCGGCCGCCTCGTCGACCAGGCCCTGATGGTCGCCCAGCGCAATGAATCGACGGCCTGCGTGCTGTACCTGGACCTGAACCGTTTCAAACTGATCAACGGCACGCTGGGCCGCCGGGTCGGCGACGACCTGCTGCGCCTGGTCGCCGAACGCCTGCGCAACGCGCTGCGCGACGAGGATGTCGTGGCGCACCTGTCCGGCGACGAGTTTGCCGTCGGGCTGTTCGACATCCGCCAGCACTTCGAGGCCACGACGGTCGCGCAGAAGCTGCAGTCCGCGCTGGAAGCGCCGTTCCTCGTGCAGGGCCACGACCTGCGCGTGGGCGCGAGCATCGGCATTTCCGTCTACCCGCAGGACGGCCAGGATGCCGAGACGCTGCTGCGCATGGCCGACATCGCGATGGAGCGCGCCAAGGAACACGCGGAAAACCCGGACCGCAGCGTCGCCTTCTACCGCCTCGACATGAACGAGGGCATGCAGCAGCGCATGCTGATCGAATCCGGCCTGCGCCACGCCCTCGGCAACGGCGAACTGATCCTGCACTACCAGCCGAAATTCGAAATCGGCTCGAGCCGCCTGGTGGGCGCCGAAGCCCTCGTGCGCTGGAGGCATCCGGTGCGGGGCATGGTCCCGCCGATCGAATTCATCCCCCTGGCCGAAAGCACGGGCCTGATCGTGCAGGTGGGCGAGTGGGTGCTGGAACAGGCCTGCGCCCAGGCCGCGATCTGGCAACGCGCCGGCCTGCCGCCGTTCCGCCTGGCGGTGAACGTGTCCGCACGCGAATTCACGCCGTCGCTGCCGGGCCGCGTCGCGGAGACCCTGCGCCGCTACCGCCTGGACCCGCACTGGCTGGAACTGGAGATCACGGAAAGCACGCTGATGCACGACATCGAGCACGTGATCGCCATCATGGACCGCATCAGCGCGCTGGGCGTGGCGCTGTCGCTGGACGATTTCGGCACGGGCTATTCGAGCCTGTCGTACCTGAAGCGCTTCCCGATCGATACGCTGAAGATCGACCGCTCGTTCACGACCGGCATCCCGCTGGACCCGAGCGATTGCGCGATCGCGAGCACCATCATCGGCATGGGGCGCAAGTTGGGGCACCGCGTCATTGCGGAAGGCGTGGAGACCCTGGAGCAGCTGGAATTCCTGCGCCAGGCGGGGTGCGACGAGGTGCAGGGCTACCTGTATGGGAAGCCGTTGCCGGCGTATGAGTTCGAGAAAAGCTTGCGGGAGAACTGGCTGCTGATGGGCATGGGGGAGGCGGCATCGTCGGCCGTCCGTTTGCTGCCCGTGGGGCAATGATTTATGTATAATGCCGGTTCCTCAGGAAGCGTGGCCGAGTGGTTGAAGGCAGCAGTCTTGAAAACTGCCGACGGGGGAACCCGTTCGTGAGTTCGAATCTCACCGCTTCCGCCAGGAAACAAAACAAACCGCCCGAAGGCGGTTTTTTTGTTTCCTGGCGGAAGCGAGCAGGGCGCCTGCGCGCCTCGCGTGTGAGATTCGAAGGGCTGGACCTACGAGCCCAGCCCTCTCCGAATCGCCCGTTTGCTGTGCGCAACGCGGACAGCGCGCCGCAGGCGCATACATATAAGCTGATCAGAAGACAACAGCTGCCCCAGCCGTATCCTCCACGCGGGGTTCGCAATGAGGCATCGGGCGCCGGTCCCACGGTCGGGTCAGCACGCGCAATGCGACTTCAAGTGGAATAAGGTTTTCAGCGAACGTCCGGGCAACTGCTTGGGTGCTATGGAAAGGGCGGTTTGTTTGAATCGCATCGATGAGGATGGCCGTAAGTCGGTCCGTTCTTCTTTTCATAATCGGTCCTTTGAATTTTTGTCTGGCCATTCTGGGACCGCTAACGCTAATCACCTACGGTTCAAATGTAACGCCCGCCACAAGTGCACAGGCCCCCTGACAACATGTCAGCCGCGTGCCATCCCCGGCATCCGATCGAACCACGGCTGCACCTCTTCCAACTGCCGCGCCACCTGCAACAACCTATCCTCGCTCCCGAACGGCCCCATGAACTGCACCCCGAGCGGCAACCCATCCGCAGTCCAGTGCAACGGCACGCTCATCGCCGGCGTCCCGGTCAGATTCGACAACTGGGTAAAAGGCACATAACGCAGGTTGTCGGTCGCAATCTTGTCGACCGTCTTGTCAAGCAACCCAAGCCGCGCCAGCACACCGAGGATGCCCGTCCCGTGCAGGAACCCCAGCACGCGCTGCTCCGCCGCCGACGGATCCCCGGTCCCATGCTTGATCGGCGGATGCGCCAGTGTCGGGGTCAGGAAGAGGTCGTAGCGCCCGAAGTAATCCCCCACCGCACGCGAAAACTCGTTCCAGCGATTCAATTCGGTGGTCAGCCGCGTCGCCGACACGCTATCGCCCAGCGTGACGAGAATCCGGTTCATCAGTTCCACATCATCGCGCCGCGCCCCCAGCGCCTGCGCACGTCGTACGGCCGCCGGAATCTGCCCGAAGTACACGTGCAAATAACTTTTCGCGAGCGCTGCGCCATCGATAGCAGGCGCCGCTTCCTCGACCTCATGGCCCAGGCGCGCCAACAACTCGGCCGTCCGCGCGACAGCCCGCACCGCCTCCGGATGCACCTCCGTGCCTATCGGCGACACCGTCGCATACCCGATGCGCAGCCGGCCCGGATCGCGCCGCATCAGCTCGACGTAGGGCGCGGCCGGCGGCGCAATGACGAACGGATCGCCCGGCTCCGCACCCTGCAGCACGTCCAGCGCGAGCGCGGCATCGCGCACGCTGCGCGAAATCACGCTTTCGCTGGACGCGCCGAACCAGACTTCGCCAATGCCCGGCCCGGACGACACCCGCCCGCGTGACGGCCGCAGCGTGAACAGCCCGCAGCACGCGGCCGGGATGCGCAGCGACCCGCCGCCGTCGTTGCCGGCCGCCATCGGTACGATGCCGGCCGCGACCGCCGCCGCCGCGCCACCGCTCGATCCGCCCGGGGTGCGCGCCAGGTCCCACGGGTTGTTCGTGCGGCCGTACAGCACCGGATCGGTGACGCCGCGCGTCGCGAATTCCGGCAGATTCGTCTTGCCGAAGATGACGAGGCCCGCGTCGAGGTAGCGCTGCACGACGTGGGCGTGGCGCGCCGGCACGTTGTTGGTCATGCTGCGGCTGCCGTAGGTCGTCGGGATGCCCGCGTAGTCCTGCACGCCGTCCTTGATGAGGAAGGGGCCGCCGGCCAGCGGACCGGTCAATGGTCCCGCGACCCGGGCCCGCGCCTCGCGCTCCATCAGCCGCACGACGGCGTTCACGCGGCCATGCACGCGCGCGTGTTGCGCGAGGGCGAGTTCGAGCAGTGCTGCGGGGCTGACGTCGCCGGCGGCCACGCGGGCGGCGAGGGCGGTGGCGTCGTGGGCCAGGTAGTCGGCGTGATTCATCCTGTCTCTTTCATATTGTGCTGGCCGGCCGGCCATCTTGTCATGAAGGAATTGTTGCCGCAAGGTCGGACATGCTACGATCGCAGGAATCCGAGGCCATCCTCTAGACCTTCGTATCGGAATCCGCGACCATGTCCGAAGTCACGCAAATCATCAGCACGATCAAGCGCCAACTGAAGCTGCAAGGCAAGACGTATCGCGACGTGGCCGGGGCGCTGGGCCTGTCGGAGGCGAGCGTCAAGCGGCTGCTGACGTCGGACACGCTCGGTGTCGACCGCCTCGTCGAGATCAGCAACATGCTGGGCTTTACGCTGGCCGAGCTCGCGCAGGAGGCCGCGCTCTCCGGTACCCGCCTGCACACCTTGAGCGCGGAACAGGAAAAGGAACTCGTGTCGGACACGAAGCTGCTGCTCGTGGCCGCGTGCGCACTGAATCACTGGACGCTGGCGGACATCCTCGCCGTCTACCGCCTCACGGAAGCCGAGTGCCTGCAAAAACTGCTGCACCTCGACCGCCTGCACCTGATCGCGCTGATGCCCGGCAACCGCATCCGCCTGAACGTCGCGCGCGATTTCGACTGGCTGCCCGACGGTCCCATCCGCCAGTACTTCCGCACGCAGGGACTGGCCGATTTCCTCGACGGCCGCTTCGACCGCTCCGACGAGACGCTCGCCTTCACGCACGGGATGCTGACGGAAAGCGCGCTCGCGTCCATGCAGGTGGAGCTGCGGCGGCTGCGTGCGCGCTTTGCCGAGCTGCACGAGGAAAGCCTCGCGTCGCCGCTGCCCAAGCGGCGGGGCAGCGGGCTGTTGCTGGCGCTGCGCGAGTGGGAGCCGGCCGGCTTCACCGCGCTGCGCCGATGACGATGCTTACTTGCCGCGTGCGTCGATGCGGTAATCCCACGCCGCCAGCGTCTGCTGCTTGCCTCCCGGCAGGCTGAAACGCTGCGCGTCGTTCGACACGTTGACCGTCACCTGCACGCTGTTGCCCTTCAATGCACGGCGGAACGCGAACACCTTGTCGTTACCCGTCTGCAGCACCTGCACGGAACCGCCGTACTGGCCGTTCCACAGCGCCGGATTGGCGTGCTTGAGCGCGAGCAGCTTCGTGTAGAAGGGCGCGTAGGCGTAATCCTTCCATTGGATCGGATCCTTTTCGAAGAATTCGATACGCTTGTCGAGGCCGGCTTCCTGGCCGCCATAGATCAGCGGCATGCCAGGCAAGGTCGCGGCCAGCACGGCCATCGCCTTGAAGGCCGGGCCGTACAGCTCGACGTCGCTGCCGGCCCAGGAATTCTCGTCGTGGTTGCTCGTGAAGCGCATCCGATACGCGCCCGGCGGGAACGCTTTCGGCGGGTGCTCGAGGAAGTTTGCCAGCGTGCGCGCGTCCGCCTTGCCTTTCGCAATGGCCTTGAACAAGTCTTTCGTGTCCCAGCCGTAGGTCATGTCGAAGGCGTGCTCGTGCAGGTCGGGCTTGTCGGCCTCGGCCAGCATGAACACCGGTTTGACGCGGTCGAGCTCGGCTCTAGCCTGGTTCCAGAACGGCGTCGGCACCTTGCCGGCGACGTCGCAGCGGAAGCCGTCGACGTCCGCTTCGCGCACCCAGTACAGCATCGCATCCGTCATCCCTTTCCACAGACCGGGCTTGGTCCAGTCGAGGCCCGTGACGTCGGTCCAGTACTCGGGCTCGGCGCCGTCCGTGTAGGTGACGGGATAAATCTCGCCCTTGTCATTCTTGAGATACCAGTCGCTGTGTTCCTGCGTCCACGGGTTGTCGAACGCGGTGTGGTTCGCGACCCAGTCGATGATCACGTGCATGCCCAGGCCGTGCGCCTGCTTCACCAGTGCCTTGAGGTCGTCGAGCGTGCCGAATTCCGGGTTGACGGCCGTGTAGTCGCGCACGGCGTAATAGCTGCCCAGCGTGCCCTTGCGGTTCTTTTCGCCGATCGGCTGGACCGGCATCAGCCACAGGATATCCACGCCCATTTTTTTCAGGCGGGGCAGGTGTTGCGCAAACGCCTTGAACGTGCCCTCGGGCGTGTATTGCCGGATGTTCACTTCGTAGATATTGGCGTTGCGCGACCAGCTCACGTGCGGCATCGGCGCCGCCTCTGTCGCGGCGGCAGCGGGCAGGGCCGCGCATAACGCCAGGGAAAGTGTAGTCAGGGTACGGCGTAGCTGTCTCATCATTCTCGTTTTCCTGTAGTTTAATTACAAAGCCTGCCGAAGCGATTCTAAAGCGGAATTCCCACGCTGTCATCTTGCCGACATGCAGATGTCAGAATATGCTGACAACATCACGAGATAAGATGAGAGTGGATTTGTGCGATATTGGACAGATAGGACTGCGGTGTAGCAGCTAATGTTAAGGCGTAGAGAGGGACACGCCATGAACAAGGGTTTCGTTGCGTGCGTATTGCTGGGCGGATGTACGTCGCTGGCATGCGCACAGGATTCGGGAAGCGCTGCCGCCACCGGCAAGCGCTCGGGACTAGACTACGTCGGCGAACCGCCGGGCGGCCACGATATCGCCGTCTTCACGGGGCAGCCGAGCCGGAGCAGCGGCGGCGCCTGGCACGCGCAGCCGCGCCGCACCTATGGCCGTCTCGACGACATCGGCGTGCGCCCCGGCACCGGCGGTTTCACGCTGGGTCACCAGTACAACTTCGAATACCTCGCGCGCCCGGACGTCGGCGATCCCTTCCACGCCGGCACGGCCGGCAAGGCCAGCAATCTCGTCACGCAAAGCGGCATGCCCGTCGACAGCGGCGTGCGCTACTACAACACCCAATTCAAGCACCTGAGCACGGGCGCGTCGTACACCATCGACACGCTCGGCGGCGATCCCATGGCCGACCGCGCCTGGGGCATGACGATCGGCTTCGACTACGGCCCGGTCTCGCTGCGGGCGGCGCACCAGAACCGGCATGTGGCCCAGGTCCATTTGTACGATTTGGCCGGCAGCAATATGGATGCCAAGAATTCCCTGATCGCGGCCAACCTGCACACGCGCTGGGGCACCGCGTATGCCGCGTATTCCGCCAACCGCGGCTGGGGCAGCTCGCCGCTGTACAACCCCGACAATCCGTACGGCGCCGGCGTGGCGAGCACGTCGTCGACGGACAGCCGCGACACCCTCGTCGGCGTGGCCGTCCCCATGACGCGCTCGACGACCTTCCTCGCCTCGTTCATCCACAAGAACGACCGCGACCTGGCCAACCGCGACGCCAACCAGTTCGCGATCGGCGCCAGCTACGTCGTCTCGCGCAGCACCGACTTCTACGCCGCGTTCTCGCGCACCGTCAACACGAACGGCACCGGCATCCTGATCGGCGGCGCGGCCCGCCCGAGCGGCAGCTCGGCCGTGAACGTCGGCATGCGCCACGCGTTCTAGCGTTCCCACCGAGGCTGCCCTGCGTTGCGCCGTCGCGCGACAAAAGCAGGTAGCCTGTCCTCATGATTTTTGCATTATTTTGGAGGCAACATGACTGGCACGAGCACACTTGATCCGGATAACTTTCCGGAAGCACCCGACCGCAGCCTGGGCAAGGGCCACGGCGTCGATTCGCTCGGCCCGAGTGATATTTCGGACACGGGCAGCGACGTCGTCGGCGGTCCCGGCTTCGCCGCGAACCTGGACGACGACCAGAAGCTGGACCTGGACACCGGCACGACGTCCGACAACGAAGCGAGCTACGCCCACGACAGCGCGGGCGCCGATCTGGGCGACCCGAACTTCGAAAGCGACAGCGACTTCGGCGGCACGGGCGAACGGGCGGCTGCGGGCCGCGACATCCTGGCGCGGGACGGCGCAGACATCGACACCGACCATATCGAATCGATTCCGAATCTGCCGCTGACGGACGAGGATGTCGACTTCCTCGGCAGCGAACCGCCGAAGGGGCCTGCGCCGGGCAAATAAACTGCGGTGTTCGGAAAGATGACGGGCTGGATGGCATCGACCATCCAGCCCGTTTTCATGTCGGGTGGGCGGAGGTTTGCGTTGTGTTGGCGTTACGCGCGGGCACGGGGTGCCCGTCCTACGCGTGCAAGCCCCCACGCCGCCAGCAACGCCCCGCCGAGCAGCACGGTCTTCGCGGACGCCGACCGCATCTCGAACGACGTGTACGGGCTCCGCTCGACGACGCGACGCTCGCCGTTGTTGCGCTGCCGGAGTTCCTGCTCGGCGACCGGCGCGTACAGGCTGTCGCGGCGGGCGCTCGAGTTCGGATGCTCGGATTGCTGCTGGCTGAACATCGTGCGGCTCATGAAGCGGTCCAGCGCGCGCGGCATCAGGTAGCCCGCCACCGACGTCAGCTTGGCGTGGCCGCCGACGTACAGGTCGCGCTCGGGCACCTGGGCCGCGTGCACGATGGCCTGCGCCACAAGTTCCGGCGCGTAGTTCGGCGGCGGCAGGTCGGGCTCGTGTTCCATGTAGCTCTTGGCGTGGTTCGGGAACGGCGTCGCGATCGCAGCCGGTTTGACCACCGTGAGCGAGATGCCCGCGTCTTCCTTGTCCAGCTCCATGCGCAGCGATTCCGTGAAGCCCTTGATCGCGTGCTTAGACGCGGAATAAGTGCCCTGCAGCGGCACCGAGCGGTCCGACACTTCGCTGCCCAGGTTGATGAGGGCGCCGCCGCCGCGGCCTTTCATGAGCTTGACGGCTTCCAGCGAGCCGTGCACGACGCCCCAGAAATTCGTCTGCATGACCTTGCGCATGTCTTCCAGCGCGACGTCCTCGTTCCGGCCGTAGACGCTGATGCCGGCGTTGTTGACCCACGTGTCCACGCGGCCGAAGCGCTCCATCGCCACCTGGCCGATGCGGGCGACGTCAGCCGGGTTGCCGACGTCCGCCGTGACGGTCGCCACTTCCACGCCGCGCTGGCGCATTTCGTGGGCGAGGGTGTCGAGGGCATCGCCGTCGCGCGCGGCCAGCACGAGATGGGCGCCGCCTTCGGCCGCCATGCGGGCGGTGGCCAGGCCGATGCCGCTCGTCGCGCCCGTGATCACCATCACTTGTTCATTCAGTGTTTTGAGTTTGATCGACATGATGCCTCCTCACAATGCCTGGCGCAGACGGTTCAAAGACCAGGTGCGGGTGGCCGGACGGCCCGCCAGCTTCCATGCGGCGAACAGCGCGCCGGCGCCCAGCAGCACGCCGACCACCTTGCCCTTGCGCAGCGACAGCGCGGTGTACGGGCACGTCTCGACCACGTGTTCGGAAATGCCCTGGCGTTCGCGCAGTTCGTGCTGCGGGTCCGGGGCGTGCAGGGCGTCGCGGCGGTTCGGGGCGCTGGGGATGTCGGTCTGCTGCTGCTTGAACATCGTCGCGCGCATCATGCGGTCGAGCATGGACGGCATCGCGAAATTGCCGACGGAGAAGGCCTTGGCCGCGCCGCCGACGAACACGTCGCGTTTCGGATGCTGGGCCGCGTACAGGATGGATTTCGCGACCAGTTCCGGCGCGTAGATGGGCGGCGGCAGGGTCGGCTCCTTATCCATGTAGTTCTTCGCGTGCGCGACGAACATCGTGTCGATCGCGGCCGGTTTGATGAGCGTGACGGCGATCGGCGCCTTGTCCTTGTCGAGCTCGACGCGCAGCGAATCCGTGAATGCCTTCACCGCGTGCTTCGACGCGGCGTAGATACCCTGCAGGGGGATCGAGACATCGGACAAATCGCTGCCCAGGTTGATGATGGCGCCGCCGCCGCGCGTCTTCATGTGCTTGACGGCTTCCAGCGAGCCATGGACGACGCCCCAGTAATTGGTGTCGAACAGGCGCTGCATGTCTTCCAGCGAGACGTCTTCGTTGCGGCCGAAGATCGAGATGCCGGCGTTGTTGACCCAGGTGTCGATGCGGCCGAAGCGCTCCATCGCGGCCTGGCCGATGCGTTCCACGTCGGCCGGGTTGCCGACGTCGGCCACCACCGTCGCGACTTGCGTACCGGTGCGGCGCAGTTCGCTCGCCAGCTGGTCGAGCGCGTCGGCGCTGCGGGCTGCGAGTACCAGTTTGGCACATTGCTCGGCGGCCATGCGCGCCGTCGTGAGGCCGATGCCGCTCGTGGCGCCGGTGATGACCATCACCTGCTCGTTAATCTTGCGTAATTGCACTGACATGAATGCTCCTTCGCTCAGGTTGGATTACGAGTTCGTTGCTGAACACGACAATCGTGGCCGCGCAGCGGATTTCAAGTCATTTTTTACAAGATGGCGCTTCGTTCAGGATTTACAAGCCTCGGCTTCGCGCCGCAGCCAGCCGGCGACCGCCAGTGCGGCGGCGCCCGGCGGCGGGTCGGCGCGCATCGCCAGGTGGTACGTGTAGCCGGGGATGGCCGGCCCGAACGGTTGCACGAGATAGCCCGCCGCGAGCTCGTCGGCCACGAGGGCGAGGCTCAGCAACGCGACGCCCTGGCCGGCGACCGCAGCCTGGATCGCATGGCCTTCGTCCGAGTACCGAAGCTGTCCGCGCGATGGCTGCCAATCCAGTCCCGTGTGCGCGAACCATGCGTCCCACGTCGGATTGGCGGCGGACGCTTTTTTCCAATCGAAATGGATGAGCGGCACGGATTGCAGGTCTGCAACCGAACGCACGCCCAGCATCGGGTTGACGACGGGCGCGTACGTATCGGCGAACATGACCTCCGTCGCCAGGCCAGGGTAGGGCCCGTTGCCGTAGCGCACGGCGATATCGATGCCGTGCGCGTCGAAGTCGACGGTCTCGTCGGATGCGTGCAGTTGCAGGTCGATGTCCGGATGCAATGCGTGAAAACGGGCGACCCGCGGCACGAGCCATTTCGCGGTAAAGGCGTGCGTCGCGGACACCGTGACCCGTTCGCGCCAGTTCGTCCGTGTGAGCCGCGCCAGCACCGCTTCGATCGCATCGAACCCCTCGCGCAACACGGGATACAGTTGCGCGCCCGCGTCGGTCAGGCTGACTTGCCGGACCTGGCGCTCGAACAGCTTCAGGCCGGTGGCGTCTTCGAGGGCGCGGATGCGGTGGCTGATCGCCGTCGGCGTCACGGCGAGTTCATCGGCGGCACGCTTGAAACTGCCGTGGCGCGCCGCGGCCTCGAATGCGCGTAGGGAAGAGAGCGGGGGCAGGCGGCGCATCGTCCGCTCGCTGAATGGGTGAGTTGAAGTCATCTGATGCCTGAGGAAACGTCGTTTGTCGCGCGAGTGCGTGGCAGCGATTATTCCAGACCTGTCGACTTGAGGAGCCAAACATGCTTGAACGCATCATCACCCAGCCGGACCCGTATGAACCCTATCTGCTGTCGCAGGGCATCCGGTTCGGCGACCTGCTGTTCATTTCCGGCCAGGCCGGCGCGGGCGACGACGGACGCATCGTCGACGGCGGTTTTATTGCACAGGGGGAGCAGGCGTTTGCCAACCTGCAACGGGCGTTGGAAGCGGGCGGGTCGAGCCTGCGTGACGTCATCAAGGTGACGATCTTCGTGACCGACATGGGACATTTCCAGGACGTCGTCGCGCTGCGCCGTCAATTTTTCTCGGCGCCGTATCCGGCCGATACGATCGCCGAAATCAAGGCCCTGTACGATCCGCGGGCGATGATCGAGATCGAGGCGATCGCGGCCGTGCGCCAGCGGGGAGGCGGCGATGCGCGATAACGGACACGTCGCTACCCTGTTCGAACCGCTGGCCCTCGGTGCGCTGGCGCTACCGAACCGCCTGGCCGTCGCGCCGATGACGCGCGTGAGCGCCACGGCCGATGGCGTGCCGACGCCGCGCATGGCCGACTATTACGCGCAGTTCGCGCAGGGCGGCTTCGGCCTCGTGATCACGGAAGGCCTGTACACGGACGAAGCGTATGCGCAGGGCTATCTCCACCAGCCGGGGCTCGCGAACGTGGCGCAGCGCGAGGCGTGGCGGCCCATCGTCGCGGGCGTGCGGTCACGGGGCGGCCGCGTGATCGCGCAACTGATGCATGCCGGCGCGCTGTCGCAGGGGAATCCGTACCGGACAGGGACCGTCGGCCCGTCGGCCGTGCAGCCGAAGGGCGAGCAGATGGCCTTCTATCGCGGATCGGGCGCGTACGCCGTGCCCGCCGCGATGACGCAGGACGACATCGACACGGCCGTGGCCGGTTTCGCGCGGGCGGCCGTGCGTGCGCGCGAGGCGGGGTTCGACGGCGTCGAGATCCATGGTGCGAACGGTTATTTGCTGGACCAGTTCCTGTCGGAAGGCATCAACCTGCGCGGCGACCGCTACGGCGGCGGCATCGAAGGCAGGCTGCGTCTGCTCGTGGAAGTGGTCGAGGCGGTGCGGGCCGCAGTGGGGACGGATTACGTCGTCGGCGTACGTCTGTCGCAGGCAAAGGTGAACGATTTTACGCATCGCTGGCGCGGCGAAGAGGAGGCGGCCACGATCTTCCGCACGGTCGGCGGACTGGACGTCGACTACGTGCACGTGACCGAGTACGAAGCGTGGCAGCCCGCCTTCGGGACGGGTCCGAGCCTGGCCGCGCTGGCGAAGCGCCATGGCGGCAAACCGGTGCTGGCCAACGGTTCCCTGCACGATCCGGCGCAGGCCAGGGGCATGGTCGAGCGCGGCGAGGCGGATGTGGTCTCGCTTGGCCGCGGCGCGCTCGCCCAGGCGGACTGGCCGCAGCGCGTCAGGCTCGGCGCGGCGCCGGCATCATTCGATCCTGCCATCCTGTCGCCGCTCGCGGATCTCGCGAACGCGGACCGGTGGCGCGAGGATCACCTGCGGCCCGGCTGATTCCAGTCGCTGCTGCCAGTTGTGCGCGATAAGGCCGCGTTCGCTGATAGCATCGATACCGTACGCAAGGGCGAACGGGACGACGTCGGCCAGCAGTCCGTCGATCACGGGCCGGAGCCGCCATGCGACTGCCTGGCCGTCACGTTGTCGCCCGTCCTGACCTTGTACTGGCGCGCGGACGCGGCATTGAGGTCCGGGTACCGTTCGCGCGTCGGCTCGCAGGGCACGTTCGGCAGGGTGACATCCGCTGCCTGGGCGACGTGTGAACCCGGCAAAACGGCCGCGATCTTTTTATTGAACATCGTTTTCTTTCGGTGAGTGTTTGTCAGCAGCGCCGTAGGGCAGGCGCCTGCCCAGCGAAAGAAAACGAGTAAAAACGATGATGCTTATGAATTCAATGCGCTTTGGACAGAATCAGCAGCCAACGGCGCAGCAGCAGCACTTCCACGTGGCCCGGCTCGACGCCGGTATCGCACTCGATGATCGGGTTGACCGGGTAGAAGCGCTTGCGGAAGTCGCGCGTTACCAGGATCTCGCGGCGACCAAGGCGCACGAGGAAAGGCGTCGGAGCATATTCAAGGCCGAAAGAGCTGTTCAGAGTCGACATGACGTTCCCTTTATCGAGTTAGGTTGCGTTAGCGTTGGCAAGTTGTCTTGCTCGAGTAGGCACAGAATAGCACAACTACTGTATAAATCTACAGGTACTGTACAAAAAAACAGTTGTTGCATTTTTGTGTGGTTTTTCCGCCAACACGCCCCATCTGGAGCGGTATGCTGAACACCGCTCCATCACGCCTGCGCCGCTTCATCGCCGCCCGCCTGTCGCCCGAAGGGCAGATGGGCCTGCACCTCACCGTCGGCCTCGCGCTGCTGGTGCTGGCGGCGTGGATCTTCGGCGAGATCGCCGAGGACGTCGTCACCGGCGACACCATCACGCTCGTCGACATCCAGCTCGCGCACTGGTTCCACGAGCGCGCCACACAAGGCTTCACGCGCGCCATGCTGGTCGTCACGCACTGGAACGGCATCGTCGGATCGAGCATCATGGCCGCGCTGCTGGCGCTGTGGTTCTGGCGCCGCCACGCGCATTACTGGCTCATCGTCTGCCTCGTCGCCGTGCCGGGCGGCATGCTGCTGAACGTCGCGCTGAAGCACGTGTTCCGGCGCACGCGCCCCAGCTTCGACGACCCGCTGCTGAGCCTGATGACGTACAGCTTCCCCAGCGGCCACACGGCGGCGGCCACCGTGTTCTACGGCCTGCTCGCGTGCTACGTCGTGCGCCGGGTGCGGACGTGGCGTGTGCGCGCGCTGGTCACGCTCGGCGCCGTCCTGATGGTGATGCTCGTCGCGCTGTCGCGCATGTACCTGGGCGTGCACTACCTGTCCGACGTGCTGGCCGCGGCGGCGGAGGGTGCGGCCTGGCTCGCGATCTGCATCACGGCCGTGTCGACCCTGCACCGGCGCCGGCTGGCGCGGGGGCAAACGTCGTGGAGCGAGCGCGCGCATCGCGCCGCCGCGGTGGAGGACCTGCAATGAAGCCCGTGACCGTCATCGTCAACGCGGGCGCCGGCACCGGCCACGACGAGGCCGCGTGCGATGCGCTGAGAACGCAACTAACCGACGCAGGCCTGGACGCCGAGCTCGTGCGGGCAGATGGCGGCGACCAGATGATCGCTGCGGCGCGGCGCGCGCTGGAGCAGGGCGCACGCCTGGTCGCGGCCGGCGGCGGCGACGGCACGATCAATGCCGTGGCCTCCGTGATGGTCGATTCCGGCGTGCCGTTCGGCGTGCTGCCGCTGGGCACGCTCAACCACTTCGCCAAGGACCTGGGCATTCCGCTCGACCTCGGCGCGGCCGTGCGCAACCTCGCGACGGGGCGGCCCGTGCAAGTCGACGTGGGCGAGGTCAACGGCCGCATCTTCCTGAACAATTCCAGCCTCGGCCTGTATCCGGACATCGTGCGCGACCGCGAAAAACAGCAGCGCCGCCTCGGCCGCGGCAAGTGGACGGCCGCCGCCTGGGCCGCGTTCGCGGCGCTGCGCCGCTATCCGTTCCTGTCGATGCGCCTGACGGTCAACGGCGAGCGTCTGGCGCGGCGCACGCCGTTCGTCTTCATCGGCAACAACGCCTACACGATGCAGGGCCTGGCGATCGGCGAGCGGGCGCGTCTCGACGAAGGCGTGCTGAGCCTGTACGTGGCCCAGCGTCCCACGCGCCTGGGCCTGCTGCGCTTCGCGTTCGACGCGCTGCTCGGCCGCCTCGGCCAGGAGCGCGACTTCGACGTGCTGACGGCGCCCGAGTTCGACATCGACACGCACCGCCATCATCTGCTCGTGGCGACCGATGGCGAAGTGACGGAGATGCACCCGCCGTTACGCTACCGGATGCGGCCTGGCGCACTGACGGTGCTCGTGCCGGCGGTAGAGAATGGCGCCAATCAACCATAACGGAAAGGGGAACCCCATGCGCTCACTCGTCCACCTGTCCGACCTGCACTTCGGCCGCGTCGACGCCATGCTGCTCGACCCGCTGCGCGAACTGGTCCACAAGCTGGCGCCGGACGTCGTCGTCGTTTCCGGCGACCTGACGCAGCGCGCCAAGAGCGAGCAGTTCGAGGAAGCGAAGGCCTGGCTCGATACGTTGCCGGGCCCGCAGATCATCGTGCCGGGCAACCACGACATTTCGCTGTACAACGTGTTCCGCCGGTTCCTGCTGCCGCTCGACCGCTACAAGCGCTACATCACGGACGACCTCGACCCCGTCTACATCGACGATGAGATCGCGGTGCTGGGCGTGAACACGGCGCGTTCGCTCACGTTCAAGGACGGCCGCGTCAACAAGGAACAGGTGGAAAAGATCCGCGCGACCCTGTCCGGACTGCCGAAGGAGGTCACGCGCGTCGTCGTCACGCACCACCCGTTCGACCTGCCGAAGGGCGCCGAAGAGGATGACCTCGTCGACCGCGCGCACATGGCGATGGACGTGTTCGCGGAACTGGGCATCGACCTGTTGATGGCGGGCCACTTGCACATGAGCCACGCGGGCAACACGCAGGCGCGCTACAAGATCAGCGAATACGCCGCGCTCGTCGTGCAGGCCGGCACGGCGACCTCCACGCGCGGGCGGGGCGAAGTGAATTCGTTCAACGTGATCCGTATCGAGCCCCAGCGTATCGAAGTCGATCGCTATGGCTGGGACAGCGTGCACAACCAGTTCCAGCTGTTGAACACGGAGAAGTTCATGCGCAGCGGGAACGTCTGGACGGAAGTGCCGGATGGGATGATGGCGGCGGGGATATAGTTCGCCGTCATTCCCGCGCAGGCGGGAATCCATGCTGACTTACAGAAGCTGATTTGTTGGAACAGTCCATTGTAATTCCAAGGCCCGGCTTCGGCATCGCAGTATGGGTCCCCGCCTTCGCGGGGACGACGGTTGATCAGATCCAGTACTCCCCCAGCCGCGCCATCCATTCCTTGAGCCGGTCGGACCACGGCCGGTGCCGCCAGCGCGAAAGCAGGACTTCCTTCGAGTCCCTCAAATCCTCGTTGAACGCGCTTTCCATCGCCGCACCGAACGCCGGGTCGATGACGACCACGTTCAGTTCGTAGTTGTGGATGAAGCTGCGCCGGTCGATGTTGGCGGAGCCGATCGTCGACCAGGCACCGTCGATCACCGCCGTCTTGGCGTGCAGCACCGCGATCTGCAGCTCGAAGATGCGCACGCCGCCGGCCAGCAACGGGTCGTAGAAGCCCTGGCCGGCGTAGCGGATCAGGCTGTGGTCCGACACGCCCGGCAGCACGAGCCGCACGTCCACGCCGCGTTTCGCCGCGGCGATGAGCGCGTCGACGATCTGCTGGTCCGGCACGAAATACGCCGACGTGATGTGGATCGATTTCTTCGCCTCGCTGATCGCGACCACGAGCGCCTTGTAGATGTCCGATTCGTGGGCGGGATCGGACGCGAGCACGCGGACGATCTTGTCGCCGACGGGCGTCAGCGTCGGGAAATACTCGGCCTGCGGCAGCTCGCCGCCTTCCTGCTGCACCCACAGGTTCACGAACGACCACTGCAGCGGCGCGACGGCCGGGCCTTCGATCTTGACGTGGGTGTCGCGCCAGCCGACCTTGTCGCCGTCGACCTGGTCCGGCTTCTGGCGCGAGCGGAACAGCGAGCTGTTCGCATACGTGCTGCTGATGTTGATGCCGCCCGTGAACGCGACCTTGCCGTCGACGACCATCAGCTTGCGGTGGTTGCGGTTGTTCAGCTCCCACTTGCCGCGCGCCTTGGCCGGGTTGACCGGATTGAAGACCAGCACGCGGATGCCGGCCTGGCGCATGCGGTCGAAAAAGGCGGCCGGCGTCGCGAGCGCGCCGACGGCGTCGACCATCACGTTCACGGCCACGCCCTGGCGCTGCTTCTCGATCAGGAGGTCGGCGAATTCAATCCCGACCTGGTCCTGGTCGAAGATATAGGTTTCGAGATTGATGGAACTGGTGGCGACGCGCGCCGCGGCCATCATTTCTCGCATCGTCGCGGGGCCGTCGAACAGCAGCATGACCTTGTTGCCGGCGATGAGGGGCACGCCCGTCGCCTGTTCTTCCAGCGCCGCCAGCGCCTTCAGGTTGCCGCTCGCATTCGCCCAGCGCCGCGCGGCAAGGGCGGACGCCTGCTTCGGCGCCAGGGTGCCCTTGGTCGTCGCGATCGTGGGCACGGCCTTCGCGGGCGCTTCCGGTTCGACATCCGGCAGCGACTTGCACGCGACGACGCCGCAACTGAGGCACAGGGCCAGCAGCCAGGCGAATGGGGAACAGTAACGTGCAAAGCGCTGTCGGAATTTCATTTGAAACCTCTCGGGTTGGCAACCGCGGCCTCGTCGAGGTCGCGCGGTCCGATGAAGAAGTCGAGCGGCGCCGCCCGCAGGCGGCGGCCCAGTGCGCGCAGCAGGCGAAAACCGTGGCGGAAGCGCACCTTGCGCGCCCGCAGCGCCACCCACAGCGCGAGGCCGAAGCTCACCAGCAGGTTCACCATGCCGATGAGGGCGATGCCCAGGAACGTGATCGCGATCGTTTCCGGATCGAGCTGCTCGCCGAGCCCGACGAAGCCGATGGCGAAGTTGGCGGACGAAAACGTCACGTGGCGCACGTCGAGCGGCAGGCCGAGCAGGTAGCCGACGGTGCCCGTGATCCCCATCAGCACGCCGAACACGAAGTTGCCCATCAGGCCGCCCAGGTTGTCCTCGACATAGCGGGCGAAGCGGGCGAGCCGTTCCTCGCCGAGCAGCCGGCGCAGCCAGCGCAGCTGTTGCACACGCAGGCCCATCCGCGTGTACATGGCCTTGTTGTCGTAATAGCCGGACACGAGCCCCGACACGAACAGCCACACGCCCGCGATCGCCGCATGCAGCAGCGCGAGCGAATGCCATGGGTGGCTGTCCGCGATCAGGTGCTCGGCCTTGACGGCATTCACGAGGTGCGTGCCGAAGATCCGGTACCAGGCGAGGGCGATGGCCCACGCGACCGGAATCACGGTTGCGAGGTTGCCCAGCACCGCGACGATCTGCGTCCGGAACACCTTGTTCACGAGGGCCGCCATGCTGTCGACGTCGACCTGGCGCCTGCTCGACCCTCTCTGCGCCGTGTCGTGCAGGGCGGCGGCGATGCGCGCGGCCGTCATCGCCGGCTGCTTGGTCGCGATGGTGAAATGCAGCACGTGCACGAGCATGAAGCCGGCCGCGTAGTTGAGGCTGTAGAGCAGGGCTTCGATCAGCGGGGCGCGGTGCTGGTACGAGATCAGGATCTTGATGAGCGCCATGAAGGCGATGATGATGCCGGCCCCGGCCGACGACGCGAACATGCCGCGCAGGTCCGCGCGCCGTTCGGCGATGTAGTGCTCGCCCGTGCGGCTCGCGTTTTCCGTCACGTTGCGCGCCAGCAGGTCGATGGTGTCGCGCAGCAGGCCGCGCACCTCGTACTTCGTGTTGTGCGCCTCCGCGAGTTCCTGGGCGAGGTCGACGGCCGCCGCGCGCCGGAGGCTCGTCGGCGGCTCGGTCGGCGGCGTCGCCTCGTTCGCGAGCGTTTCCACGTCCACCGTGGGCGCAGACGGCAGTTCTCCGCTCGTGTCGACGAGGAACAGCAGCTTTCTCAGGCGGTCGATACTCTGCGTCAGCGCCACGAGCAGATAGGTCAGCGCGACGCTCGTGCCGGAGGCGAGGGCCTTGCTGCGGATCTTCAGCACGACCGCTTCGCATTGGTCGAGCATGACGAGCAGGTGGCGCGCGTCTTCCATCGTGTCGACCTCGCCGCACATCAGGCGGCCATAGTCGTCGAGGTATTTGTTCGCCTCGATGTTCTGCATGAGGAAGGGCGAATCGACTTCCTCGATTTCCATGTGCGCGTGGATCAGGCGCGGCTCCAGGCCCAGCGCGCAGACACGGCACGACAAGGTCCGGATGGCGTCCAGCAGGCCCGCCAGCACGATCCTGCGCGCGCGCGAGGACTCGGCGGATTCTTGCTCTGCGCCATCCGGCGGCGCGGCGTTCGCGACCACGTCGAACAGTTCGAGCCAATCGGCGTTCGGCACGGCGCGGATCCACTGGTAATCGTCTTCGCGGCACAGCACGCGGTCGAGCGTGTCGGACAGGTACAGATCGTCCAGCGCCGGCGGCAGGATGCGGTAGGCGATGCGTTTTTTCAGCTCCGTGAAGAAGCCGTCGTTCGACAGGATGCCGACGTCGGAATACAGGCTCGTGTGGCGGCGCGTTTCGAGCAGCCGGGTCAGGTAGCGGCGCAGCGCCCAGGCCTGGCCGGGATGACCCTTCAGCAGCTGGGCCAAGGTGCGCACCTGGGCGCGCGCGTAGTCGTGGTCGCTGGCGCGGCGTGGGCGCAACCGGTCGACCAGGTCGACCAGCAGGTCGATGCGGTCGCTGTCCGGGGCGAGGTGTTCGAGGATCGAGAGCATGGGAATATTCGCGGCTTGGAAAGGTCAGTGTATGCGTGGATACGCGGCGGCCACTGTACGGTGACGAACCGAGCAGGCGGGGCTGCGTTACACTTGATGCTTGATGTCATCACTGGGGAGCAGCATGTATCTGACTTACTATAACGGCCAATGGGCCGAAGGGAATACGCCGTTGTTCGGTGCCATGGACCACAGCGTCTGGCTGGGTTCATCCGTCTTCGACGGCGCGCGTGCGCTGCGCGGCCATCTGCCGGACCTGCGTCCGCACCTGGAGCGCGTGATCGCATCGGCGGAGAAATTGGGCCTGGAGTGCCCGCTGAACGTCGACGAGATGGAGGCGCTCGTGCGCGAAGGCGTCGCGCGCTTTCCGGCCGACGCCGAGCTGTACATCCGTCCGCTCGTGTTCGCCTCCGAAGGTTTCCTGATCCCGACGCCGGAAGCGGCCGCGTTCGCGCTGACCCTGTTCGACGCGCCGCTGCCGCCGTTCTCCGGCTTCTCGGCCTGTCTGTCGGCGCTGCGCCGTCCCGAGCCGACGATGGCGCCGACGGATGCGAAGGCGTCCGCGCTGTACGCCAACACGGCGCGCGCGCTGCGCGAAGCGAAGGCACGCGGCTTCGACAACGCCGTCCTGCTGGACGCGGCCGGCAACGTGGCCGAGTTCGCGACGTCGAACCTATTCCTCGTCACGGCCGATGGCGACGTCGTGACGCCTGCGCTGAACGGCACCTTCCTGGCCGGCATTACCCGCGCCCGCGTGATCGGACTGCTGGGCGAGGCCGGCGTGAAGGTCGTCGAGCGCACCGTCAAGCCGGAAGAGCTGGACACGGCGCGCGAAATCTTCAACACCGGCAACTACGGCAAGGTCGCGCCGTGCACGCGCTACGAAGCGCGCGAACTGCCGGCCGGCCCGATCGCGAAGCAGGCGCGCGAGCTCTACCTTGCCTTCACGGAAACCACCTGAAAATTCGGGGTCAGAGCACTTTTTTCGTGAAATTCGGGGTCGGAGCACTTTTTGGAGCAAGGTCCGTAGAGTAAGCCTCGCACGCAAGCTGATGGCCCGCGCGTGCGCTGGCAGAGGCACTCTTGCGGATAGCGATGGTGGCGCGTGGACGGCCACCGAGGCCAGCTTTGCGCTGGAACATTGATCCGGAATGTGCTCTGACCCCGAATTGGAGGAATGGTCTGACGAAAAAAAGCCAGGCGCGCGGCCTGGCTCGGAAATTCGGTTGGGGTCGATCGCGACTACTTTGCTCGCGGGATGGGGATGGGGCGGATGGTGCCGCAATCGGCCGACAGCCACTTGCCGGTGACGTCCATGTCCACGGTCTGGTTGCGCCCCTGTTCTTCGCTCCGGATCTTCATGCGGGCGCGGTAGCTCGTGTCGTTGTCGGCGACCAGGTCGCCTTCGCCGCTCACCTTCGGTTTCGTGCAGGTGAACGCGATGTGGCCGCGCGTCGCCGATTGCTGCGTGAACGACTGCCTGCAATCGCCCTGCTGGACCGGGAATTCCTTGCGCTCGGCCATCTCGCGCGTCATGCACAGCTTGGTCTGCAGGGCGCCGTTCGCGCCGACGTCGAGCTGCACGCCGTTCTGCTGCATCATCGTCTGCATCTGCTGGCGCTGCTCGGGCGACATGTTGGCCATGTGCTGTTGCACGGCGGACATCGCTTGCGATATTTGCGGGTCGCTCGACGTCATCGTGTTCGACAGCGACCACAAGCCCGGTTTCAGCGTCTGGGCGCCAGCCGGGAGCGCGGCGCAGGCACACGCCAGCACGAGCGCGGATGCAATGGATTTGTTCATCGTTATTTCTTCCTTTTAAATATTGGGCGGCATTACGACGCTTCGCCATGCCGTCCCAGCACCTTGCGCTCCAGGTACATGAGCAGCAGGACGGTCTTGGCATCGACGATGTCGCCGGTCTCGACCATCGCGAGGGCGTCGTCGAAATCCAGTTCCACGACCTCGATATCCTCGCCTTCGTCGGGATTGCCGCCGCCGGCGTCACAGCGCCGCGCGCGATCATACTCCGCGACGAACAGATGGATGCGTTCGGTCGTCGATCCGGGGCTGACGTACAGCTGCAGCGCGCTCTGGACGTGGTCGATGTCGTAGCCGGTCTCTTCGCGCGCTTCGGCGATGGCGCGTTCGGCGGGGGCGGCACCGTCCAGCATGCCGGCCGCCGCTTCGAGCAGGTAGCCGTCGTGGCCCGCCAGGCGGGCGCCGAGGCGGAACTGGCGCGTCAGCACCACCGACCGGTGGGCGCGGTTGTACAGCAGCACGGCCGCGCCGTCCGCGCAGTCGTAGACTTCGCGCGACTGGACCTGCAGCTCGCCGTCCCGGCGACGCTGGGCATAGGTGACGTTCTTGAGGGGCAGATAATGGTCCGAGAGGATCTCCTCGCGGACGATGCGCACGGTGTCGCGGGTCATGGCATCTCCTGTGGTTGGCCTTGCCCGAGGATACACCGTGCACGTCATGGACGGGCGCGCGCGCCCGTGCGGTCAACCCTGGCGGGCCGGTTCGCTGACGAAGATCTCGACGCGGCGGTTGCGCGCGCGACCGGCCGGATCGTCGTTGTTGGCGATCGGTTCGCGGGCGGCGCGGCCTTCCACCGTGATGCGGGCCGGATTGATGCCGCGCGCCGTCAGGTAGTCGCGCGTGTGGGCGGCGCGGTCCAGCGACAGCGGCTGGTTGATCTGGTCGCCGCCCGTGTTGTCCGTGTGGCCGATGATGGTCACGTTGGTGGCCGGATTCTCGTTCAGCGTCTGGGCGAAGCGGTCGAGGATCGGGCGGAAGTTCGGCTTGATGTCGGAGCGGTTCGTGTCGAACGAGACGTCGCTCGGGATCTCGAGTTTGAGGCGGTTGTCGGAGGTCTGCGACACCTGCACGCCGGTGCCGCGCGTGGCCTGTTCCATCTGCTGGCGCTGCTGTTCCATGTGGCGCGACCAGACGTTGCCGACGACGGCGCCCGCCGCCGCGCCCAGCACCGCGCCGCGGGTGGCCCGGCCGGAACCGCCGCCGCCCGTCGCGGCGCCGAGAATCGCGCCGAGGCCGGCACCGACGCCGGCGCCGGTCGCGGTGCCGCGCTGGGTCTGGCTCATGTCGGCGCAGCCGGTGGCGGCCACGGCGAAGGCGGTGGCGCACAGGGTGGAACGGATCAGGGTTGTTTTCATAATGGGTCTCCTTCAAAAAAAATATCCGTTTCGTAGTCGCACCCGCAGCAGTGGGCACGACCGCGAAACGGATCGGTCAGGTCCGCAGGTCACTGCGGTCCGGCATGACGCCGCGTGCCGCTATGATACCGCTATATGCCTCGGCCACTGATCAGGCGCACCAGGATCATGATGACGGCGACGACCAGCAGGATGTGGATGAAACCGCCGACGGTATAGGAAGTTACCAGACCGAGCAGCCACAGAATGATGAGAATGACGGCAATTGTGTAGAGCATGATAGTGTCCTCATGGTTGACCGGCGTTGCTGTGCCGTGAATCCAGTATCGAACTAACAAGCTTGGCATTCCGTACGATGCCGTACATTACGTCGCGCTTTTTTGTTCCTTGTGCAAGCCGGGAATCCAGCCCATGAAGCCCATCAGGCCGAGAAAACCGATCAGGCAGGTCAGGAGGCCGCCCGTGATCAGGAAAAAGACGTCCTGCGCCGCCAGTTCGGCCGTCGTCGCCTGCGGTGCCGGCTCCGCGCTGGCGAGGCCGAAGCCCGTCAAAAGAAGTCCCCAGAGAATGATGCCGATCCATGCCAGACTGTTCATGTCGCGTCCTTTCGCTTGAGTGAGCTCTGCCGTACGAAGCCGATACTGCTGTGCGGAGGCAAACTCATCCGTGCGCCAACGCACATTGCGAAAAAGAAAACTTAGTGAGCGATCGTGCAAGATGCACACGCCGCGCACCCGTCTCCAACATAGCACGCGGCTGGACAAAACAAAACCGGGGCCGAAGCCCCGGTCGACCGTCGATGCGGGTTCCCTCACGCCGAACGCAGCGATCCTTTCACGATGCGCACGCGGTCGCCCGTGCGCCACGGCGGGGCGCTGTGCTGGTGGAACGTGCGCAGCGTGCCGTCGTCGAGGCGGACACGGATCTCGTAGCTGACGTCGGCCTTCATGTTGCCTTCCACCTGGTTGCCCACGACGGCGCCGCCGACCGCGCCGGCGACCGTCGCCAGCTGCCGGCCGTGACCGCTGCCGACCTGGTTGCCCAGCAAGCCGCCGAGGATGGCGCCACCCGCCGCACCGACGCCGCTGCCCTGGGCGCGGGTCTTGATCTGGCGGATCGACTCGATGTTGCCGCAGTTGTTGCACCAGTTGCTGCCGGTGTCGTTGGATGCCAGCTTAGTCGATTGATGCGTGACCTTCGGCGCCGGGGCGCGCTCGACCGGCGCGTATTGCGGCGCCGGGGCCGGGGCGGGCGCGTAGTCGGCGCCGGCGCTCGTCGATCCCTGGCTGCCGCCGTAGCCGTAGGCGGTGTCCGGTGCGGCATAGGATTGCGCGCCGGCCGGAGCAGGGTAGGCGGGCTGCACCGGCGTCTGCACCGGGTAGGCGGTTTGCGGCTGGCTCGCCAGCGGTGCGGCGGGTGCCGTGGCCGGGGCCAAGGTGCCCGGCTGGCCCGGCTGTTGCAGGCCGGCCGACAGGGCCGCGCGGTCGGCGTCGCTCAACTGGCCGCGGTTGTGGCCGGTCGACGACGGCAGCCAGCCCATGATGGCCGCCGTGCCGATGGCGCAGAACAGGATGACCGCGATTGCGGCGGCGATCAGCAGCGGGTGTTGCTTTGCCCGGGCGGGCGGGGTGGGGTGCGTGTCCATGGCTTTCCTTTCCGGTGTTGGTGGGGACGAGGGCGTGGCGCGAGCCTCGAGTCCGGTACGTTTCCATTGTCCCTGGCAACAACACCCCGTTCCGTGCGTCACCGTACATACTTGCCCTGGCGCGGCCGGTACGCTGACTGTAAGTTGTCAGTAAATGTTTCCGGGCAGTGTAAATAGCCAATCTCCCAAACGTGTGAACCGATGAAGTCCAACCGCGAGGGTCCGATGAATTCAGCCGCTCCACCTGTGCTTGCCGAGCACAATGCCAACCTGCTGCTGGCCGCGCTCCCGCCGCAGGAGATGGCACGGATGCTGCCGGCACTCGAGCAGGTCAAGGTGGACGTCGGGGCCGTGTTGTGCGAGCCGGGCGACATCATCCGTCACATCTATTTTCCGCACGATTGCCTGATCTCGCTGATGGCCGTGGCCGAAGGCCGCATGACGCTCGAGGTGGGCCTCGTGGGCCGCGAGGGCATGCTGGGCGCCACCGTCGCGCTCGGCCACGATACGACGCAGGTGCGCGCCGTCGTGCAGCGTGCCGGCAGCGCCAGCCGCATCGACGCCGGCCGCCTGCGCCTCGAATTCGCCCGCAACCCGGCCCTGCAGCGCGTGCTGTACCGCTACACGGATGCGCTGCTGGCCCAGGCCATCCAGATCGCGGTGTGCAGCCGCTACCACGTGCTGGAGGCGCGTCTCGCACGCTCGCTGCTCGTCACGCGCGATCGCCTGCAGTCCGATAAATTCCACCTGACTCACGAATTCCTCGCCCATGCGCTGGGCGTGCGCCGTGTCGGCGTCACCAAGGCCGCCAGCGCGTTGCAGCAGCAGGGGCTCATCAACTACAGCCGCGGCAATATCGAGATCCTCGATCCGGAACGTCTCGCCGCCGCTGCCTGCACCTGCTACGAGATCGTGCGCGAAGCGGGTGCCGGTGTCGGTGCTCCGGTGCTGGTCTGACCGTCGTCGATTCAAAAAGAAAATGCCCCGGCAAGCGGGGCATTTTCTGCCTGGTGCAGACGCGATCAGTGCGTGGTCTTCACCTGGTTGCCGATCACGCCGCCGACAGCTGCGCCACCGACGGTACCGACTGCGCTGCCGCCCGTCAGTGCGCCGCCGACCACGGCGCCGGCGCCGGCGCCGATGGCGGTGTTACGGTCCTGCTTCGACATGCCGGCGCAGCCGGTCAGGCCCAGGGCCACGGTTGCCAGCGTTGCGGTCGCGATGATGTGCTTGATGGTCTTCATGTTGATCTCCTTAAGGTGGGTTGCATACTCACTTCAGGCGCAGCTCATTCCTGACCGATCTGACGCCCCTCACGGTGCGCGCGGCCGCGGCGGCCGCCGCCACGTCGTCCGCGGAGCTCACGAATCCGCTCAGCTTGACGACCCCCAGGTCCGTGTCGACGTCGATCTGGTTTGCCTTCAGGCTGGCATCGCCGAGGAGGGCGGCCTTCACGCCGGCCGTAATGCCGGCGTCATCGGTTTGCCCTACAACAGCCTTCGGGCTGTTCGTCGCGCATCCCGTGATCCCGTACAGGGCCAGAGCCGCCAGCAGTGCCGATGTCGATAGTGCTGCCGGGGTCCTGCCTGTACTGAATCGTTTCATGCCTTCTGCGCTTCCTCGCGATGCCGGCCTGCTGTTCGGGAACGGCGCCGGCCTTACCATGACTCCAGCATACATGTCGTTCGCATAGCGGTCTGTACGACAAATAACACTGTGTCATGCCGAACTCAACGCTTGGCGCTTTTTCCGGGCGGCGGCGCAACAGGCTTCGCACCCGCCCGGGCCAGCAGCGCGTTGCACGGGCTGTCCTTGCCCGGCCCCGCGTTGATCAACGGGAGCAGGGCGGCGGCCGGCGCCGCGACGATGGCCAGCGCGGCCGCAGCGCCGCCTTTCAGCGCCAACACTTTCTTGTCGAGCGACAGGTCCGGATTCTTGAACGTGCCGCGTACGTAGAACGGCGTGCGCAACGTGAACAGGCGCAGGCCCTTGGTCTCCGGCTTGATGCGCAGGTCCATCTGCTCGGTCGACATGTTCACCCAGCCATTGATGTCGACGATGGCTTCCTCCGTGTCGAGCACGAAGGTGCGGGTCTGCGCCACGCCATCCTTCACGCCGAGGTCGGCGGCGAGGCAGTTCAGCTTGACTTCCTTGTCGCCAAACAGTTTCGTGATGATGATGTTGCCGACGTTCAGGCCGGCCTCCTCGAGCAGCAGCTTGCTGACGACGCCCTGGCTGACGAGACCTTTCACTTCGCCGTTCGCAGCGGCCAGCATCGCGCCGACAGAATCGCCCGTCGCGGTGAGCTTCGCTTCGCCATAGATCGAGCCCACGGTCGCCTGCATCTTTTCGATTTGCGGGAACAATTCCTTGATATGGATGTCGCGCGCCTTGATATCGGCCGTCGCCTTGATCGGGCTGTTGGCGTTGCTGCCGTCGAGCTTGATGTTCGAGTTGACGTTGCCGCCGGCCATCACGAAATTCAGGGGCTCCAGTGTCAGCACGCCATTGTTCATCACGACATGGCTTTGCAGCTTGCTGATGGGCAGGTCCTTGTCCTTGACGATGCGGTCGGCCGTGAAGCGCACGTCGGCGTCCAGCACCTTCCAGCGCTCAGTATGGAATTTCTCGACGGGCAGGGCCTTGTTCTCCGGCTGCACGGCCTCGACGCCCCGCGCGCGCTTGCTCGCGTTGGAATCGGCGCCGATCAGCGGACCGAGGTCGGCAAAGCGCAGCTGGTGCGACACGACGTTGCCGGTGAGCTTGTTGCGCGGCTTGCCCGTCGCGAATTCGAGGCGGCCCGCGATGTCGGACTGGCCCACCTTGCCCTTGAACTTGTCGTACACCCAGCGGCTCTTGTTCTCGCCCAGTTCGCCCGTCAGGTGGCCGTCGGTCGAGAACGCGGGCGTCTCGGGCAGCAGCACGCCCGTGAACGGATACAGCCGCGCCATCGACGGCGCCGCCAGCGTCAGCTTCACATCGATGCCCGCCAGGTGGGCGGGGCGGGTGACCGTCCCTTCGACGGCGACGCGCGTATTGGCCGAGTGCACGTCGGCCTGGACGGGGAACGGCTCGTCCTGGTCGCGCAGCGACAGCACGGAACCCGTCTTACCGCCGCCGCCCACGGGCGCGCCGTTGTACTCGCCGCGCAGCTTGAAGGCGATGCCATAGGTCGGGTCGTTCGCGATCGTGTCGATGTCGGCCGTGACGTCGGCCTTGGTCACGGCGTCGATCACGTGCACCGTGCCCTTGTTCAGCACGACTCGTTCGAGGTCGAGCGTCCACTTCGATTTCTTTTCCTCGCGCTTGTAGACCCAGTTGTAGTGCGTGGCGTCGATGCGCAGCAGCTCGGCCTGCGGGCCGTCGAAGCGCAGCACGGGCACGTGGATGCGGTGGCCCAGCAGCGCGAACGGATCGAGCGAGAACGAGAACCGGCGCACGCTGGCCATGTCGCGCTGGGGCAGGCCTTCGGGGTTGCCCACGTGGACGTCGTCCGCGTACAAATGCGGCCACGGGATGTAGTCGCGCCACGTGCGCTGCGCTTTCGGTATGCTTTTCGACGGCTGCTCCCAATGCACGGCGAGATTGCCGCGGATGGCGAACGGACGGTCGATCGCGTCGCTGACCTTGTCGTTGAGCCAGGGTTTGGCGCGGTTCCAGTCGAACGTGAGGACGATGATGATGGCGATGACGGGAATCGCCACCAGAACGCCGACGATGCCGAGCGTGATCTTCACCGGACGCGACATGCGCGCGCCCCGCCTGGGCTGTTGGGTGGGCTGGGTTGTCATGGCCTTCCTTCTGGTGGGATGGGTTGATCGCAGATTAACGTAAAGGTCTTTGTGTCAATGTGCGGTGCCGCACCGTAGCCCGGCCGCAGGCGGCCCGAGGGCGTGTCTATGTGCGCCAGCGAACCGATCTCGTCCAGCGCGAGGGTTATAACGTTACCAACACAATCACAATCAGGAGTCGCAAGATGGATACGAAATCGAAGAACCTGCTGATGCGGGTCGGCGCAGCCGCCGTGGTGCTTTCGCTGGCTGCCTGTGCCAGCCCGGAAAAGACCCCGGCCACGGCTGCCGTCGCGGTTTCGCACAATGCCGTCGAAAACGCCGTGTCGGCGGGCGCGCCCGAGCTGGCGCCGACGGAGATCTCGGCTGCGCGCGACAAGATGATGCGCGCCAACCAGGCCCTCGCCGCCAAGGATTACAAGACGGCGCGCGAACTCGCGATCCAGGCCCAGGCCGACGCCAAGCTGGCGCAGAGCAAGGCCAACTCGGCCAAGGCCACGGCTGCCGCCGACGCCCTTAACGAGGACCTGCGCGTGCTGCGCCAGGAAGTCGACCGCGCCAATTCCGACCAGCAGCAGTAAGCCCAATAACAAGAACCGCAGAAAGGAAGCATCATGACAATGAATTTCCTGAAGGCCCTCGTCGTTGCCGGCACGATCGCCCTGGCCGGCTGCAGCACCGTCCCGACCACCACGCCGACCCTGGACGAGGCGCGCGCCGACTTCGTCGCGGCGAACAACAATCCGCAGGTCGCGACGTACGCGCAAATGGAATTCAAGCAGGCCGGCGAAGCGCTCGACCGCGCCAACCAGGCCGCCGCGCAGCGCGAGAGCCTGGACACGATCGACCGCCTGGCCTACATCGCCAAGCAGAAGATCGCCACCGCCCAGGAAGTCGCGAAGACGAAGTCCGCCGAGGCCGAGGTCGCGAATGCGGCCCGCGAACGCGACCGCGTCCAGCTGGAAGCCCGCACCGCCGAAGCCGACCGCGCCAAGCGCGACGCGGCCGCCGCCCAGGCCCAGGCCGCCGCCGCCCAGGCGCAGGCCCAGGACGCGCAGGCCCAGGCCGCCGCTGCCCAGCAGCAGGCCGCCCAGCAGGCCGACCGCGCAGCGCGCCTGGAAGCGCTGCTCGTCGAACTGCATGCGCAGAAGACGGAGCGCGGCATGGTCGTCACGATCGGCGACGTGCTGTTTGCCACCGACCGCGCGGAACTGAACGCGAACGGCATGGCAACCGTGAAAAAACTGGCCGAGATCATGACGCAGAACCCCGACCGCACGGTCATGGTCGAAGGATTTACCGACAGCACGGGCACCGCGGCCCATAACAAGGACCTGTCCGAGCGCCGCGCGGCGTCCGTGGCCCAGGCCCTCGTCGGCCTCGGCGTGCCGCGCGAACGCATCGGCATGCGCGGCTATGGCGAGGCATTCCCGGTCGCGTCGAACGACACGGCCGCGAACCGCCAGCTGAACCGCCGCGTGGAAATCGTGCTGTCGAACGCCGGCGCACCGATCCCGCCTCGAGCGGCGCAGCGCTGAACCAGGGCCCCGCGCCCGAATTTAAAACTTACTGAAAGAGGAAGATTCATGGAACAGAACGCATCCAACCTGGCGCACGGCTTCGACATCGCGGAAATCCGCCGCGCGGCCGCGAATCTCGAAGACGGCGCCGTCACCGAGGGCTACGCGGCCGACCGCGAAGCCGTCATTGGCATGCTTAACGCCGCACTGGCGACGGAACTGCTGTGCGTGCTGCGCTACAAGCGCCACTACTACACGGTCAGCGGCCCGAACACGGGCCACATCAAGGCCGAGTTCCTCGAGCATGCGCAGCAGGAGCAGGACCACGCCGACCGCATCGCCGAGCGCATCGTCCAGCTGAACGGTTCGCCGAACTTCAACCCGGCCACGCTGACCCAGCGCAGCCATGCCGAGTACGACGATTCGGAAGACGTGCAAGCCATGATCCGCGCCGACCTGATCGCCGAGCGCGTGGCGATCGAATCCTACCGCCAGATGATCCAGGCCATCGGCGACAAGGATCCGACCACCGCGATCATGCTGACCGAGATCCTGGCCACCGAGGAAGAGCACGCCGACGACATGCGTGACCTGCTGGCCTGAACCTTTACCCACCACTACCAACAACAAGGAGTACACCATGTTAGAGTCCATCCGCGCCAACGCCAACGCCACCCAACTCAACGGCGCAGCGAACAATGCTTCCGGCGACGTGAAAGCGCTCGTCAAGGACGCCCAATCGCTGCTGAGCGCCGCCGCTTCCCTCACCGGCAACAAGGCCGATGAGCTCCGCGAGCGCGGCATGGAACTGCTCGACCAGGCGCTGGGCAAGGCCGGCAAGTACCAGGATCAAGCCCTCGTCAAGAGCAAGGAACTGGCGCGCGCAACCGATGTCTACGTGAAGGACAACCCATGGCGCACCGTGGCCGTGGCGGCCGGCGTCGGCCTGCTGCTGGGTGTCATTCTGGGCCGCAAATAATTCGGGTCGGGGGCAGCCATGGATAACAATGAAACCGTCGTGCATAGCCCCGGCCTCATGGGTGGTATCACGGGCCTGGCCAAGAACCTGTTCGGGCTCGTGGTGTCGCGCGTGGAACTTGCCGCGCTTGAGCTGTCTGAAGTGCGCAATCACGTGATCGAACTCGTGGTTATCTTCGCGATGGCCGCCCTCGCCACGTGGTTCGCGCTGGCCTACGGCACCGCGACGATCGTGGCGCTGGCCTGGGAAGAAATGGGCTGGAAGATCCTGCTCGTCATGTTCGTCGTGTTCGTCGTGATCACCCTGATCCTCGTGATGAAGGGACTCTCGCTGCTCAAGCAGGGCAAGCTGGCGTTCCCCGAGACCATGAAGGAATTGCGCAACGACCGCGACATGCTGTTGTAACCGGAGGAACGAGCTATGGAAAAAACGATTGGCCATCACACGCATGGCTCCCTTGAAGAGCGCAAGCGGGCGTTGTTGCGCGACGGCGAGTTCTACCGCAGCGGCGTCGCCCACGCGCGTGCCCAGATCAAGCACGAGGCGCGCCCCGAAGTGATCTTTCATTCGGTGCTCGACCACGCGACCTGGGTGCTGCGCACCCGCGCCGATGCACTGCTCAAGCCGACCGGCACGAGCATCTCGGTCCTGGCCCCGTATGCGCTGACCGTGCTGGGTTTCATTCGCAAGCGCAATCTCGGCAAGCCGGCACTGGGCGTGGCCGCCATCCTGGGCGCGCTCGGTTGGTACTTGCAGCGCAAACGCGCGCAGCAAGTGGCATACTAAGGACAACGCGGCGCGATTCGCCACCGGATCGCGTTTTCACGAATATGGTGGGGCTTGAGCGGCGTCGCAATCTTCGATTGGACGCCGTCTTTTTATGGCCCGTTACACCGTGCACAAAGCTCGGTAGGGCGGGCTCACCGAGCCCACGCGTAACGCCAACATATCGCGACGCCCGCTTTCCCATTAAAAAAGCCGGCAGAGCCGGCTTCAAAGTGCACGTGGCGCGCCGCTCAATAGCGATAGACGCGGCCGTCGACGATGCGCACGCGGTTGCCCACGCGCAGGTCATACACATTGTCCTGGACGATGGTGCGGTATTCGCCATTGTCTAGACGGATATTGACTGCGTACTGCTGTTGTCCTGCTCCCTCGCGGTTCGCTTCCACACGGTTACCGATCGCTGCGCCCGCCACGCCGCCGGCCACGGTTGCCGCCGTGCGGCCGCCGCCGCTGCCGACCTGGTTGCCGGCCAAGGCACCGACGAGGCCGCCGACAATCGCGCCGGCACCGCTCGTGCGGCCTTCACCGTTGGTCACCTGGATCGATTCGATCGTGCCGTAGCCCGTCGAAGCCGTGTTGTCGTAGCCGTTGGCGTAGCCATTGTTGTAGCCGTTGTTGGCGTAGCTGGGCTGGGACGACTGGCTGGCGCAGCCACCGAGGAGCGCACTGGCCGCGACGAGGGCGGCAAGGGTACGAGTAGCTTTCATGACTTGTTCTCCTGGCAAAGATGTGGGACCAGATTACGCAGTCATGCGTACGGGGTCTGTGCGATGACGCACTCACCTGCGGGTGCTCATCCGATGCTTTTTCATCATCTTTTTTCGAGTGTTCGTCAGCGAACAGAAGTCGTCCTTACGGCAGAGTAAAACGTCAACATCGATTGAAAAAAAAGAGTGTCAAAAGGAGAACAAGAATGCGCACACCACACATGATCCTGTTGCTGGCGGCCGCCCTGTTGTGGGCGGCAGGCCATGTCCGCGCGGCGACGCCGGAAGCGAAGCTGGCTTACCAGCAGGCACGCGACACGGCGGCGGCCGAGTACAAGAACGCACGCGCCCGCTGCGATGCCATCACCGGCAATCCGAAGGATGTCTGCGTGCTCGAAGCGAAGGCCGCGCGCGTGCGCATGGAGGAAGAAGCGCGCGCCAAGTACGAAGACACGCTGAAGGCCTATACGCGGGCACGGATGCGCATTGCCTCCGCCAACTATGACCTCGACAAGGCACGCTGCGCCGGCCTGACGGGCAACGACAAGGACGTGTGCCAGGAACAGGCCAAGGCCCGTCTCGTCGCCGCGCAGGCCGACGCGAAGGCCGACCAGAAAACGATCGAAGCGCGCAACGAAGCGCGCGAGGACAAGCTGTCCGCCGCGTACCGCGTCGCCATTGAGAAATGCGATGCGTTCGCCGGCGCCGCCAAGGATCAATGCGTCTCGGCTGCGAAGGCCGAGTTCGGCAAATGAAAGAGGTTCTTTCAAAACGGTCAAGGCCAGGCGCAGCGACGCAGATAGTGGGCTAGCACGGCAAGGAGCTGCAACGACGCCATGTCCGTTTTGAAACGACCTATAAGCGGCTCGCAGCCGCACCCCGCTCATCAAGAGCACAACCCAGTACCACCACTAACAAGGAGTTCACCATGAACGCAACCAAACGCATCGCCACCGCCATCTTCACCGCCGCTGTCGCCTTCACCGTCGTCGGCTGCTCGTCGAGCCCGACCAAGGAAAGCACCGGCGAGTACATCGACGATGCCGCCATCACCGCAAAAGTGAAGGCTGCGATCTTCAACGAGCCGACCCTGAAGGCAACCGAGATCAATGTCGAGACCTACAAGGGTGACGTGCAGCTGTCGGGCTTCGTGGCCCAGCCGCAGGATGCGCAGAAGGCCGCCGACGTCGCACGCGGCGTGAAAGGTGTGTCGTCGGTCAAGAACGACATCCGCGTAAAATAAGCTGACCGGGCGGCTCGTGCGCGGGCCGGCCCGACAGTCGTTTCGATTGCCGCGCCGCGCGGCATCCGCCCTGGCAGGAGACTGCCGGCGGATGCCCGGGACCGGCTGTTTTTTTCAGGCAGGTATCATGCAGCTCGCCCAATCCGGCTCCGCAACATCCGAGGCATCCAACCCAGTCACGCCGGTTGCCGCGGCGCCCGCGGATGTCGAACAGGCGGCGCGTGAAGCCGGCCTCGTCAACACCGATGGAGCACCGACGGGCGAAGAGCTCGGCGCTGCGCACGGCAACCTGCGCCTGCCCATTCATGTCCAGGCGCGCGGTCTCACGCTCGGCGTGATCGCCACCGTCGCGTTCGTCTTCGGCCTGCAGTGGGCCAAGAATTTCTTCGTGCCGCTGTTGCTCGGCATTTTCATCGCCTACACGTTGAGTCCCGTCGTGCGCTGGCTCGAGCGCTGGCACATCCGGCGCGCCATCGGCGCGACGCTCGTCACGGGCCTGATCCTCGTCGGCATGGCGCTCACGATGCAGCGGGTGCAGGGCGAGTTCCTCAACATCGTCGACGAACTCCCGACCTTGACGCACAAGGTCACGCGCATCCTCACGGATGGGTCGGGCGGACCGTCGACGATCCAGCAGGTCCAGGCCGCCGCGGCCGAACTCGAACAGGCCGCCGCCAACGCGGGCGGTACGAAGCGGTCGGCGCCGCCGCGGCGTACCGCGGCACCGGCCGTCGCCCAGACGCCCGGCGGCAGCAATTTCCGCATCATGGACTGGCTGCTGGCCGGTTCCGTCGGCCTGGCCAGTTTCATCTCGCAAGCCACGATGGTGGTGTTCCTCGTGTTCTTCCTGCTGCTGGCTGGGGACACGTTCAAGCGCAAGCTCGTCAAGCTGACGGGGCCGTCGCTGACGCAGAAAAAAGTGACGGTGCACATCCTCGAAGACATCAACACGTCCATCCAGAACTATATGTTCATGCTGCTCGTCACGAACGTGCTGCTGGCGCTGCTGATGTGGGTGGCGCTGCGCCTCATCGGCCTGGAAAACGCGGGCGCGTGGGCGATCTTCGCCGGGGTCGCGCACGTTATGCCTTACTTCGGCCCGCTGTTGATCACGTCGGCCACGGGCCTCGTCGCCTTCCTGCAGTTCGAATCGCTGCAGATGGTGATCCTCGTGGCCGGCGCATCGCTGGGGATCGCGACGCTCGTCGGCATGGTGGTCACGACCTGGATGACGGGCAAGATCGCCAAGATGAACCCGGCCGCCGTGTTCGTCAGCCTGCTGTTCTGGGGCTGGCTGTGGGGCATGTGGGGATTGCTGCTCGGCGTGCCCGTCGTCGTCGTGATCAAGGTCGTGGCCGAACGCGTGGAAGGGATGGAAGTCATCGCCGAACTGCTCGGCGAATGACGGCGCCGTCCCGTAGGGGCAACGGCGCCGCGGTGGTTCAGTGCACGGGCGATGGGCGCGCTTCCGGCGGCGGCGCACCTGGGACATGCTTGTCCTTCAGGCTGCCCATCTGCAGCGCGTACTGGCGGGCGAATTCCGCGCCCAGGAAAAAGATCTGCGCCGAGTAATACACCCATAGCAGCAGCGCGATCAGCGAACCGGCCGCGCCGAAGCTGCTCGTCGTGCCGCTGTTGCCGATGTACAGGCCGATCGCGAACTTCCCCACGGTGAACATGATCGCGGTGCCGAGGGCGCCGATGGTCACGTCGTGCCACGACAGTTTTACGCGCGGCAGCAGCTTGTAGATCGCGCCGAACATCACGGCGATGACGAGGAAGCTGAAGGCCCAGGCCACCCAGCCCAGGATGATCGTCGCGGAATGCCACATGCCGCCCAGGTATTTCTCCAGCACGGACAATGCGGCGGACACGACCAGCGTGAACATCAGCAGCAGGCCCAGGGTCAGGATCAGGCCGAACGACAGCAGGCGGGTGCGGATGGTGTCCCACCAGGTGGCGTCCTTCGGCGGCGGGACGTCCCAGATTTCGTCCAGGCTGTCCTTGAGTTCCGCGAACGCACTCGTCGCACCGATCAGCAGCAGCACCGTCGCGATGATCGTCGCCAGCTTGCCGCTTTCCTTGTTGCGGGCACCGGCCAGGATCGCCTGGATGGTTTCCGCACCCTGGGTGCCGACGAGGCCGCGCAGCTCGTCCAGCAGCTGGCCTTGCGCGGCGTCGGTGCCATAAAAGAAGCCGGCGATCGCGATGACGAGCACGAGGATGGGAGCCAGCGAGAACAGCGTGTAGAACGCGAGGGCGGCGCCTTTGCTCGATGCGCGGTGGCCCAGCCATTCGGTCACGGCGCAGCGCATCACATGGACGACCTGGCGGGAGAAGGGGATCCAGTTTTGTACTGCCATCAGGTAACCTCCAAAAAGACGAACGCGCCCGAAGGCGCGTTCAGGGGCCTACGCCCAGCGCTAGGCGGGGACGGGGCCCCGCGTTGTCGCGTTATTGCACGCGGCGCTCGATGGTGATCGGCTCCACTTCCACGCGGCGGTTCGGTGCCAGGCAGGCGATCAGCTCCGAACGTTTCTTCTGGTGGCAGTCGGTCACGACCGGGTTCTGCTCGCCCTTGCCGTAGGCCTTCAGACGGTTGGCGTCGACGCCCTTGGCGATCAGGTACTCGCGCACGGCGTTGGCGCGGCGCTCCGACAGCTTCTGGTTGTACTTGGTCGAGCCCAGGCGGTCGGTGTAGCCGTTGATGTCCACGTCGGTGATCGAAGGGTCGGCCTGCAACGCGGCGGCGATGTCGTCCAGCTTCGGCTGCGGCGACGAGAGGGTGGCGCTGTCGAAGGCGAACAGTTCGCTGGCCGACAGGGTCACCTTCTCGAAACGTGCCGGCGGCGGCGGCGGCGGAGCGGCCGGTGCCGGGGCCGGTGCCTCGACGACCGGAGCCGGGGCAGGCGCCGGGGCCGGAGCCGGGGCCGGGCGCGGCGGCGGGTTGAAGGCGTAGTTCAGGCTGAACGTCGCGTACTTGGTGTTCGCGCGCGAGAAGCCGAACTCGTCGTCGTCGCGCAGGTGGGAGCGCACGTCGCGCACGTCGGCCTGCAGGGACCACTGCTCGTTCATGCTGACCTGGAAGCCGACGCCGGCCTGGTAGTACGGCGACCAGCCGGACACGTTACGGATCGGATTGCTCACGTGGTCGCGTTCGCCGCCGACGCCGATCAGGAGGTACGGACGGAACGTCTTACGCGACAGCATCAGCAGGGCATCGACGCCGACGAGGGTCTGGCGGTAGTTGACATTGTTATCGTCGACGCGCGCCTGGGTGGCGCCGATCTGGATGTCCCACAGAGGATGGACGGCCTTGCCGAACTTCAGCCCGCCGCCCCAGTCCTTCTTCGACGTCCCGAAATCATGGTCGGGCTTGATACCGACGATCGTCGGGGCGATGTACCACGACGGATTGATGACCTCGGTGGTGTCCTGAGCCAGGGCCGTTCCGGCGGAGCACAGGATGGCGGCGGCCAGAGCGATCTTCTTCGTATTATTCACAGGTAACTCCCATAAGTTGTAAAGGTACTTGACATCGCATGGCTTGCAGTGATGTTGATGTCAAGCTTACAAGTCGGCCATTTTTCGGGTCAGTGCGGTAGCGCACCTAACAGCCGGTTGTTGTGGCGATTTTACAACGTAGCCATTTATGCCATGATTGCGGTTTGTTTCAGGATGTTACGAACTGCGCGATAACCGTCGCTTACTTCGTTCAATGTCGCCCTTCGTGCATTCACGCCTCCTTTTATTACGGGATTGTCATGTCACGCGGTCAGGTCGATACCGCTTCGATTGCAAGCCGTGCAGCCGGTTCCCGTTGAGCCTCACCAATTTGTCGCGTGTCAATACGCGATCGAATTTCTCTTGCTTTTAGGGATGAATAACTTTTCAGAAATTTTTAGAAATGTTGGATGGCGCACAGACCGGGCATGGTGAGGCAGGCAATCTTGTACCCAGTTAAGCGGAACCGGCGTGTTGTCAGGTGGTCATACACGAATACGGCGGTCCGGGCCATACACAGAACATCGTCCTTTTCACGGAGTAAACCAATATGCATGCAGCGACTCACCACAATGCGGTACAAGGCGAACTCAACGCGGTGCACACTTCCACTAACTCTGCACTGATCGAACGCGTCCCACCGCAACCGACCGAGCGCGCTCCGATTTCGCTCGCGCCGATCGAACGGGTGCGGTCGACGTCGGCTACCCAGCGCCGTATCGAAAACATGCAGAAGCTGATCGGCGAGCTGCAGACCCACGAGATGCTGGCCGACGAAATCGCATGGTTCCTCAAATTCTCGCCGTCGGGCGCCCGCAAATACATCCGCGACCTGCGCGAAGCCGGCGTCATCGAACTGGCCCGTTACATCGAAGGTACCGCCACCTACCTGGGCAAGGCCGTCTACCGCATTTCGCCGGATCCGGATCGCGTCAAGGCCTTCCTGGGCGCCATCTGCCAGCCCAAGCGCGAAGGCGCCGCCCCGCGCAAGGAGCGTCCGGGCCTGCGCGAGCAGAGCATGGCCGGCACCGGCCGCCACTTCCACATCCTTGCCGACGACACCCATTACGCGATCCGCGTCAACCGCAGCCCGGTGACCCGCGATCCGCTCGTCGCCGCACTGTTCGGCCCGCCTCCGAGCCAGGTCGCCAAAGAGCGCGTCTGAGCGCGCTGGCGTTGATGGCGGCCGCGTGACGTGCCGCCATCAGCTGCGCCACCCCGCCGCAAGGCCGGGTGGCGCTGTTTTTTTGCAGGATTCCAATTGAAAAGGCGACAAGCGTGCTCATATGCCGGGTGCGGCACCCCGACCGCTTACCCCATCAAGGAGACTCCATGCTGCCGAGTGCCGAATCGCTGGAAGGCCAACCCGTTCCCCAGGTGACGTTCAAGGCGCGCCCCAATGACCAGTGGCGCGACATCACGACCGATGAACTGTTCAAGGGCAAGACCGCCGTCGTGTTCGCCTTGCCAGGCGCCTTTACGCCGACCTGTTCCTCGGCACACCTGCCGCGCTACAACGAGCTGGCACCCGCCTTCCGCGAGAACGGCGTCGATGAGATCGTCTGCATCTCCGTCAACGATGCCTTCGTGATGCAGTCCTGGCAGGCTGGGCAGGAGGCGGGCAACATCACCATGATCCCCGACGGCAACGGCGACTTCACGGAAGGCATGGGCCTGCTCGTCGACAAGCGCGACCTCGGCTTCGGCAAGCGGTCGTGGCGCTATTCGATGCTCGTCAAGGACGGCATCATCGCCAAGGTGTTCATCGAGCCGGACAAGGAAGGCGATCCGTTCGAAGTGTCGGACGCCGACACCATGCTGCGCTACCTCAACCCGGACGCCACGCCGCGCGAACCCGTCGTGATGTTTTCCAAACCCGGCTGCCCGTTCTGCGCCCGTGCCAAGGCCGTGCTGAAGGCGAACGGCATCGTCTTTACGGACATCCCGCAGGATGCGAAGATCACCACCAGCGTGCTGCGCGCCGTTACCGGCGCCACCACGTGGCCGCAGGTCTTCATCGGCGGCAAGCTGATCGGCGATGCGGAGGCCGTCGCGGCGTATTTCGCGCCGCGCGCGCAAGAGGCCCAGTAACGCCGGTATCGGGAGAACACGATGGAAGCCGCTATCGTCTGCGCCGTGCTCGCGCTCGGCGTGCTGTTCGCGTGGCTGCTGCCGCGCTGGCGCCTGCGCCGCGTGCTGGCGCGTCCGCTCACCGCGGCCCAGCTCGGCATCATCGAGCGCAACGTGGACCAGTACCGGGGCATGCCGTCCGACCTGCGCTTGCAATTGCAGCGCCTCGTCAAGCAGTTCCTGCACCAGAAGACGTTCGTCGGCTGCGCCGGGCTCGACGTGACGGAAGAGATGCGCGTGACGATCGCCGCGCAGGCGTGCCTGCTGCTGCTGAACCGGCCCAGCCGCGTGTATCCGGGCCTGCACGCCGTGCTCGTCTACCCGGGCGCCTTCCTCGTGCCGCGGCGCGAGCATGACGCGGCCGGCGTCGTCACGGAAACGCGCCAGGACCTGCTGGGCGAATCGTGGGGCGACGGGCGCGTCGTGCTGTCCTGGGAACACGTGCGCCGCGCCGGCCTGGCGGCCGAGGGCACGCACAACGTCGTGCTGCACGAGTTCGCGCACCAGCTCGACAGCGAATCGGGCAGCAACAACGGCGCGCCCTTTCTCGGCAGCCCGGAGCGCTACCGGAGCTGGTCGGAAACGCTGTCGCACGATTTCGCGCTGCTGCGGCGTGACGCCTACTGGGGCCAGCGCGACGTGCTCGATCCGTACGGCGCCACGAATCCGGCCGAGTTCTTCGCCGTGGCCACGGAGAGTTTCTTCGAACAGCCGTACGAGCTGGCCGCGCGCCATCCGCAACTGTATGCGGAGTTCCAGGCGTATTACCGCGTGGACCCACGCGACTGGTTCCCCGCGCCGGCACCGGAACCGGAGCACTACGGCATGGTCTACGGACAGTGGCGCTAGCGGCTCCGCTGCGTGCGCTCGCGTACAGAGACCGAGCCCAGCGGGAGGCATCATGGCCACACCTTTATATGCAGGAGGTCATCCATGTCCACGATCATTGCAGGGCACTTCCAGCTGCAGGATGACGTCGAGCGGGCGCGCCGTGCCCTGATCGACGCCGGGTTCCCGAGCGAACGCATCAGCGGGTTCTACCTGAGCCAGCCGGGCCAGCACGACCTGACGCCGATCGGCGGCGACAACATCCACTCGCCGGGCGCCAAGGAATCGCCGGAAGGCGTGGCCCAGGGCGCCGGTGCCGGTGCGGCGGTCGGCATCGTGGCCGGCGCCGCGACGGCCCCCGTGACCGGACCGCTGGGCCCCGTGGTCGGCGGCCTCCTGGGCGCCCACGTCGGCTCGCTGTTCAGCTTTACGAAGATGAAGGATCCCGGCGAACGCGAGGAGGGCGGCCGCGCGCCGATGGAAAACCGCCCGGCCGGCATGCTCATCGCGGTCGCCTTCGACGATCCCGGCCTCGAGTCGCGCGCCGTCGACCTGCTGCGCGGCCTGGGCGCCCACCACATCGAGCGCGCGAAAGGCAATATCGTCGATGGCGACTGGGCCGATTTCGATCCGGCGTCGCCGCCCGACATGATTCACTGAGTCCGCGTCCCCCGCGTCTATTTGCGTTTCGTCAACGACGTCTTTGTCCGTCCCCCTAGACTCGATGTTTCGTGTTGCGCACCCGGCGCGGCAGGTTGATGAAGGACGACGAAACCATGCACGACAACAAAGTAGCCTTGGTGACTGGAGGGATGGGGGGACTGGGCACGGCGATCTGCCGGCGCCTGCAGGCGGAGGGGTTCCGCGTGGCGGCAACCTATTCGCCCGGCAATGCCACGCCTGACGCGTGGCTGGCCGCCCAGAGAGACGAAGGGTACCGATTCACGACGTATCGCGTCGACGTCACCGACTACGGCGACTGCGAATGGATGATGCAGAAACTGCTGGCCGAAATGGGCCGGCTCGACGTGCTGGTGAACAATGCCGGCATCACGCGCGACCGCAGCCTGCGCAAGATGACCCTGGACGATTGGCAGGACGTCCTGCGTGCCGATCTCGACAGCGTGTTCAACATGAGCAAGCAGGCGATCGAACCGATGATGGCGCAGCAATTTGGCCGCATCGTCAATATCTCGTCCGTCAACGGCCAGCAGGGCGCCTTTGGGCAGGCCAATTACTCGGCCGCCAAGGCCGGCATGCACGGCTTCACGAAGGCACTGGCGTTGGAGATGGCGCGCCACGGCGTCACCGTCAACACGGTGTCGCCCGGCTATCTGCGCACGAAGATGGTCGAGGCCGTACCGGCCGACGTGATGAATGGCAAGATCCTGCCGCAGATCCCGATGGGGCGGCTGGGCGAGCCGGACGAGATCGCCGGCCTCGTCGCCTATCTCGTGTCGGAAGACGCCGGTTTCATGACGGGCGCCAACCTGGCCATCAACGGCGGGCAACACATGTATTGAACTAGCGCCGCTCGGCCCGCGTCTGGCAGTCGATGCACAGGCGCGCCTCCGGCCGGGCCAGCAGGCGCGACGCGCCGATCGGCTGGCCGCAGTCCTCGCAATAGCCGTAGCTGCCGTCCTCGATCCGGGCGAGCGCCTGGCGCAGCTGGCGCATCTCGGCCGAGTGATGGCCGGCCGCTTCGCGCGACAGGTCGTTCAGCAGACGGACGGTGGCGCGGTCCAGCGGCGACGTCTCCACATCTTCCACAGGCAATTCTCCCGCGTCCGGGCGCGGCTCCTCGATGCTGGACAGCGCGGCAAGACGCTGCTCCAGCATGGTCTTGAGCAGCGCCAGCTGCTCGGGTGTGAGGGGTTCCATGGTCACACGACAGCGAAGACGTGACGACATGCACCGGAAGCGGCGTGCGGAATGGCTTTCATGGATGTCCCCTCGTTCGTGTCGTTGGAAGCCGCGCGGCGGCGATTTCAGTGTAGCGCGGAACGAGGGGCGTGGATACCGCCGCACGGCGGCCGCATTCAGGCCGACGAGGCGGGCAGGGATGGCGCGTTGTCGATGGCGACGATGTCGAGCTGGGTCTTGAGCCCGTCGAGGGCCGCGAGGATGGGGACGACCTGGCCCGTGCTGGCGGCCGCAGCCAAGCCCAGCAGGCGCGCGACGAGCGTGATGCCGTCGCCGATGCGGGTAATGCGCTTGATCTTGTCGGCGGCGTCCACCGTCAGCTGGACCAGGTGCGCTTGCGGCTGGCCCAGCGCCGACACGACGCATGCGGCCGCCTCCGCATACAGCCGGTTGGCGCGCTGGCGCAATTCCATCTCGGCGTTCAACAGGGCGCGCGCGGCCATCTGCTCCGGTTCCGGCACGTCCTGGCCCTGGTGGCGGCGGATGTCGCGCATGACGCGCTGGTGGATGCTGTCCGCGCACGCCGACAGCTTGTCGGCCAATTCCTCGACCTGGTGCGCGGTCGACAACGCCTCGGCCGGGCTGGGCGGCGGCGGCGCGGCGGGCGCAGCCTGTTTCGGTTTCTCGTCGTTTGCCATGATCTCTCCTCGTGCGCTCAATCGGACAGGGCGTCGCGCAGTTTCGTCAGGTCGCGCGCATAGACGGCCAGCAACTTGCGCACTTCGTCGCCGTGCAGGTTATTCAGGTTTTCGCGCAGTTTCTGGTGGCCCAGGGCGACCTTCGTCAAACCCTGGAGGGCCAGGTCATAGCGTTTGTCGACCAGCTTGTACTCCGTCGACTTGTTGAGATAATGGACCTTGGCCAAGGTCACGAGCATGCGGTCGGACGTCCTGGTGGAGAACGGGATTTCGACATCGAAGATGCCGAGCACGGTCTTCTTCTCGTTGTCGTTGGTCTTCGCGTACAGGCGGGTCAGCTCGATCATGGCCTCCAGCAAGACTTGCACATCGGCGTCGCCGTCGCGCACCATTGTCTCGACGCTGCGGTTCTGGTAGCCCGATGCAATCACCCGCGTCAGCAGCCGTGTCAGGCCCGTGTACGCGGCGATCTGGCGCTGCTGCAGGCCGGACTCCGCGTTCGCCTTGAGACCATTGCCGAGGTCGTCGATGCGGTCGGACAAGTCGTAGCGCGCGTCGCCCGCCAGCACGCTCAACGTCTGCATGTACAGCACGACGGTCTTCTGGATGCTGACGAAGTCGTCGTACACGGCGCGCCGGCGCGCATCGTTTTCCTTCGCGATGCGGTCGGCGGCGGGAGAGAGGTACGGTTGTTCGCGCTCGTAGGTGTCGCGATAGCGGCGCGACAGCTCACCGTAGCCGCCCAGTTTGGCCGACGCGTCGGCGAATTGCCGCACCTCCGCCAGGCTCACGGGGCCGGTACTGGCGCAGCCGCCGAGCACCAGGGTGGCGGCGAGGACGATCAGGGTAAAACAGCGTCGCAGGTCCATGGGTCCTTTCTGGACGGCAAAAGGCCGGCCCGAAAAGCCCTCATTCTTTCAAACTGGCGGATGCTGTTATTGCCAATGCTCAAGTCAAGGCCGTGCGCCAACCCAGGCCGGCCACGGTATCGCCCAGCGGGATGTATTCGCAGCCGACCCAGCCGTCGTAGCCCAGCGCGTCGAGCGTGCGGAACAGGAAGGGGAAATTGATCTCGCCGGTGCCCGGCTCATGGCGGCCCGGCACGTCGGCCAGCTGGATGTGGCGGATCAGCGGCATGCGTTCGCGCAGCGTATTGGCGAGGTCGCCCTCCATGCGCTGCATGTGATAGATGTCGTATTGCAGGAACAGGTTCGGCGCGGCGGCTTCCGCGATGATGGCGGCGGCCTGCGCACTCTTCGTGAGGAAATAGCCGGGGATGTCGCGGTCGTTGATCGGCTCGATCAGCAGGTCGATGCCGTGCGGGGCCAGCGCGGCGGCGGCGAAGCGCAGGTTGTCGACGAACGTCGCGTGCGCGCGCTCGGGGGCGACGTTCGGCGGCAGCTTGCCCGCCAGGCAGTGCAGGCGCTTCACGCCCAGGTCGAGCGCGTATTCCAGCGCCAGCTCGACGGTGTCCTGGAATTCGCCCACGCGGCGCGGGTCGCAGGCCATGCCCCGCTCGCCCGCCGCCCAGTCGCCGGCCGGAAAATTATGCAGCGCCAGTTCCAGCTGGTAGCGTTGCAGGCGGCCGGCGATCTGCTCCGCCTCGAAGGCGTAAGGAAACAGGAACTCGACGCCGTCGAAACCGGCCGCGCGGGCGGCGGCAAAGCGTTCCAGGAAGCCGAGCTCGTTGAACATCAGGCTCAGGTTGGCGGCGAAGCGGGGCATGCGAATTCCTCTTGGCGGTGAAACAACCCGCTATCCTAAACCATCGTGCCGGCCGGCGCAGCGCGCAGCGCGCGCATCGGCGTGAACAGCCAGGCCAGCAGCGCGGCGCCCACGAGGAACAGGCCAGAGCCGCCGAACAGGGTCGCCAGGGAGACGCGGCTGGCGATCCAGCCGGCCGCGACGGCCGCCAGCGGCGCCAGGCCCATGAAGATGAACATGAACAGGCTCATCGTCCGGCCCAGCAGTTCGCGCGGCACGCGCTGCTGGATCCACGTGAACACGGCGACCTGCACGAACCCGCCCAGCACGCCGATGGCGACGTTGATCAACATGCCCTGCCAACTGGCGGTGACCAGGCCCAGCGGCATCAGCAGGACGCCGGCGATGCCGTCGATCAGCAGCAGGGTCATGCCGAGGTTGCCCGCACGCCGTTTCCCGGCGATGCCACTCGCAGCCATGCCCAGCAGCGCGCCGGCGCCATGCGCACCCATCAACAGACCCAGCGCGGACGCACCGTGCAGGCGGCTGCTCGCCAGCAGCGGCAGCGCGACCTGCATCACGCCGCCGATCACGCAGGCGCACAGGCCCCAGTAGATGAAGCACGTGCGCATCATGGTGTCGCGCCACACGGCCGCGAGACCGTCGGCCACGGACTTCAACACCGGCTGCCTGGCGGCCGGCGCGAACGGGCGCGGCTGGACCTTGGCGAGCGTCCAGGCGGACAGGGCGAAACTGATGCAGTCGAAGCCGAACGCGAGCGCCAGGCCGCGCATGTGCTGCGGACCGTCGCTGCCGTCGCCGGCCAGCGCGAACAACAGGCCCGCCAGCAGCGGCCCGGCCAGCATCGTGATCTGGCGCAGTCCCATCATCATCCCATTCGCGGCCTGCAGGTGCTGCGGGGCGACGGCGTGCGGCAGCATCGACGTGCCGGCCGGAATGCTGAACGCCGATGCGAGCGACAGGCCCAGCGCCAGCGCGAGCACGACGGGCAGGTGCGCCTGGCCGGTGTAGACGAGGACCGCGAGCACCGCCAGCAGCACCGTGTTGACGTGCTTGGTGAGCATCAGGATGCGCTTGGGCGAGTGGCGGTCGACGAGCGCGCCGCCGAACAGGATCAGGATGGCGCGCGGAATGCCCATCAGCGCGACGGCCATGCCCAGCGCGACGGCATCGCCCGTCAGCTTGAGCACGAGCCAGGGCAGGGCGATCAGCGTGAACTGGTCGCCGAGGGTGGAGATGACGCCGCCGCTCATCAGCCAGGTGAAATTCCGGTCGTGCAGCAGGGCGGTGCGCGGGTTCGGTGCGTCTTGCATGCTCGTCTCCTTGTCGTTTTTCGGGCGTGCGCGGGCCTGGCCGGCACGCCATCGTGTTGGTGGTACGAAGGCGGATCAGCGCTGGATGCCGGCGAGCTGCGCGAGCAGGTCGGACGTCGCGCGCAACTGGTCGCCGGACGGTGCGCCCAGCATGGCGCGGCTGATGTTGTCGACGACGGTCGTCGCGTTCGTCACCAGTTCGTCGCCCGTCGGCGTGATCAGCGCGTAGCCGACGCGGGCGTCGCGCGGGTCGCTCTGGCGCGTGACGAGGCCGATCTTTTCCAGCGGCAGCAGGGAACGCGTGACGCCGGACGCGGTCAGTCCCAACCGGTCGGCCAGGTCGACACGGCGCAAACGCCCGCCCGGTGCGCGCTGCAAGTGCAGCAGCAACTGATAATCGGCAAAGCTGATGCCGTGATGGCCGCCGAGGGCGCTGTCGAGCCGGCGCGCGAGCGTCGCCCAGGCCCGCGCGAGGCGCAGGCAGAATTCGGTGGTGAGGCTGTCGGACATGATGACTCCTGGTACTTAATGGTTACTTGATTCGTCAAGTATATGGAGAATGTCGACCATTGGCAAGTACTTGAGTGCACAAATAAATTCGGGGTCAGGTCCAAATTTTTTGCAACTTCGGGGTCAGAGCTCATTTTGGTGGATGATCTTCGAAGCAAGTTCTGCCGGCTGACGCCGATTTACTCATGGGCGCAACGGGCGAACCGCTCGAATTCTTGGCTTGCCGGACATTGATCGAAAAAGTGCTCTGACCCCGAATTTGGGCTTTTGTTTTGGGTAAAAAAAGACCGGGAGCTGGTCCCGGTCTTTGTTGGTGAGCAGTGCTAAGTGTTAGCGTTCGCCGCCCGAACGCGCTGCGGATGCCGGACGCGGGCCGCGGCCCTGGCTGCGACCGCCGCCGTTGCCGCCGTTGCGGTTGCCCGGCTGGCCGGTGCGTGCGCCGCCGCCGCTGTTGCCACCATTGCCGCCGTTGCCGCCATTGCGTTGGCCCGCGCCCTGTGCGCGCGCACCGCCCGCGCCATTGCCGGCGCCACGGTTGCCGCCCGGGCGGCCGCGGTTCGGATGGCCCGCCACGCCGCTGCGCAGCTGGATCGGTTGCGGCTTCGCCGTCGGATCCGGCTCGAAGCCCGCGATCACCTGGCGGGGCAGCGTCTGCTTGATCAGCTTTTCGATGTCCTTCAGCATCTGGTGCTCGTCGACGCAGACGAGCGACACCGCTTCACCGGTGGCGCCGGCGCGGCCCGTGCGGCCAATGCGGTGCACGTAGTCTTCCGGCACGTTCGGCAGGTCGTAGTTCACAACGTGCGGCAGCTGGTCGATGTCGATGCCGCGCGCCGCGATGTCGGTGGCGACGAGCGCCGTCAGGCTGCCGTCCTTGAACTCGGCCAGCGCCTTGGTGCGTGCCGACTGGCTCTTGTTGCCGTGGATCGCCATCGCGCCGATGCCGTCCTTGCCCAACTGCTCGACGAGTTTGTTGGCGCCGTGCTTGGTGCGGGTGAACACGAGCACCTGTTTCCAGCCGTGCGTCTTGATCAGGTGCGCCAGCATCGGGTGCTTCTTGTCGCGGTCGACCGGGTGGATCTTCTGGGCGATGACTTCGACGGTCGAGTTGCGCGGCGCGACCTCGATCATGGCGGGGTTGTCCAGCAGGCGGTCGGCCAGGCCCTTGATCTCGTCCGAGAACGTGGCCGAGAACAGCAGGTTCTGGCGCTTCGGCGGCAGCACGGCCAGTACTTTGCGGATGTCGTGGATGAAGCCCATGTCCAGCATGCGGTCGGCCTCGTCCAGGATCAGGATCTCGATCTTGTCGAGCTTGATCGTGCCCTGGGCCACGTGGTCGAGCAGGCGGCCCGGCGTGGCGACGAGGATGTCGACGCCGTTCGCCAGCAGCTTGATTTGCGGGTGGATGCCGACGCCGCCGAAGATCACGGCGGAGTTCAGGTTCGTGTGCTTGGCATACATGCGCACGTTTTCCTCGACCTGGGCCGCGAGTTCGCGGGTCGGGGCGAGCACGAGGGCACGGATCGGGCGCTTGGACGTCTTGCTGGTCAGCGCGGCGCCGAATTTGTCGGTCGACAGGCGGTGCAGCACGGGCAGCGTGAAGCCGGCGGTCTTGCCGGTGCCGGTCTGGGCGCCTGCCAGCAGGTCGCCACCTTTCATCACGGCGGGGATCGCCTTGGCCTGGATCGGAGTCGGTGCGGTATAGCCCGCTTCAGTGACGGCGCGCACGATGGCGTCGGACAGACCGAGAGTATTGAATGACATAGTTATCTGGTAGGGATCGGCCCGTCGTTTCTCGTGTTCCCACGGAAACGCCAGTCCAGCCGATCGGTTTACACACTCAGGGCGGCCGGTACTGGTGCCGGGCGCCAAGACGCGAACGTGATGACAAACGTCAACGATCACGCGACATTATAGTTAAATATGTTTCGCTATGGAAATTTTAGCGCGGCCTGTGTCGTTTATGACAGGACCGGTGGAAGCGGGGGCGCGGCACCTCGTGGGTGCCGGAGGCAATCTTGACAGGCCGACAACGCCGCCTGCGGCGGGAAAGCCGCGCGGCCAGCAAGGCCCGCGGCATTCCCCGGACTTACACAGGGCGTATTTTACGCGAAACGGCGGGAGGCCGCTCAGGCGAAGGGCTTCAGCAGCGCGACCATGCCGGCGAAGACCTTCGGGCCGGCGGCGATGATGTCGCCCTTGTTCAGGTATTCCGACTCGCCGTCGAACTCGCCGACGATGCCGCCCGCTTCGGTCACGAGCAGCGAACCGGCGGCGATGTCCCAGATTTTCAGGTTCTTTTCGAAGTAGCCGTCGACGCGGCCGGCGGCCACGTTGGCGAGTTCCAGCGCGGCCGAGCCGCTCGAGCGCAGGCCGTGGCAGCGCGGGGCGACCACTTCGTACATGCGCAGGTATTCGGCCAGGTCGCGCGGCTCGGCGCCGTGGCCGGAGCCGATCAGGGCCTTGTTGATGCGGTCCGGATTGCGTACGCGGATGCGCTTGTCGTTCAGGTAGGCGCCGGCGCCCTTGGTGGCGGTGAACAGGTCGTTGCGGACCGGGTCGTAGATGACGGCCTGCGTGATCACGCCGCGCTGTTGCAGTGCGATCGAGATGCAGTAGTTCGGGTAGCCGTGGAGGAAGTTGGTGGTGCCGTCGATCGGATCGATGATCCAGACGTACTCGCTGTCGTCGTTCAGGTTCGCGGTGGGGCCCGATTCTTCGCCGAGGATGGCGTGGTCGGGGTAGGCTTTCAGCAAGGTTTCGACGATGGCCTGTTCCGACGCCTGGTCGATGTCGGTGACGAAGTTGTTGTGGCTCTTTTCGCTGACGGTGATGCGGTCGAGGTCGAACGATGCGCGGTTGATGACGGTCGCGGCGCGGCGGGCGGCCTTGATGGCCGTGTTGAGCATGGGATGCATAGAGGGCTTCCGTAAAAAAATGCTGACGCCCACCGCGCAAGGGCGCCGTGAACGATCTGAACGAGAAATAATTAAAGAGCAAAGCGGTGCCGAAGCCGTTAAAATCGCGAGCTTCTTGCCCGCATTTCAACGCCCGTCACCGCGCGATGGCGTTATTTTAAATGAACCCGACCGAAACTGTCTCTTCTCTTTTCAAACGTCTACGCTTCGTGCTGGTGGAGACGAGCCGCGCCGGCAACGTCGGCTCGGTGGCGCGCGCCATGAAGACGATGGGATTTTCCGACCTCGTGCTCGTCGCCCCGCGTTGCAACGACCCGTTGCACGACCCGGAAGCGGTCGCCTTCGCCAGCGGCGCCCTCGACGTGCTCCAGGGCGCGCGGATCGTCGATTCCATCGCCGAGGCGCTGGACGGCTGCAATTTCGCGGCGGCCGTGTCGGCCCGCCTGCGCGAGTTCTCGCCGCCTGTATGGACGCCGCGCGAATTTTCCGCGCACGCGGCAGGGGCGCAAGACCTGCAGCCAGCGCTCATCCTCGGCAACGAGCGCTTCGGCCTGCCGAACCAGATCGTCGAGCAGTGCAACGTCCTGATCAACATTCCGGCCAATCCGGAGTATTCGTCCCTGAACCTGTCCCAGGCCGCGCAGGTGCTCGCGTACGAATGCCGGCTGGCCGCGCAGGGCGATAATGCTCGACTGAGCCGCACGCAGGAAGGCATCGGCTTCCACGGCGAGGCGGCGAGCGTCGCGCAGATCGAGGGCATGTACGCCCATCTCGAAGAAGCACTGGTCGCGATCGGCTTCCTCAACGCGAGCAACCCGAAAAAGCTGATGCCGCGCCTGAAGCGCCTGTTCGCGCGCACGCAGCTGGAGACGGAAGAAGTCAACATCCTGCGCGGCATCGCCCGCCAGGTGATGAAATCCACGGGGCGGGACTCCTAGACGGCTTGCTCTAGTCCGAATTGGTCGCCTGACCTGTTCTTTCGCTTACACTTTGAAAAAACACATACAAAGGGTAGGCATGGAGACAACCCGCAGAACCTTCCTGAAGGCCGGCCTGCTGTCGGCGGCGGTCCTGGCCGCCGGCGGCTGGTACCGGCACACGCATCCGGCACCCCCGCGCGGCTTCGTGCTCGACGGCGAGGCGCGCGCCGCGCTCGACGCCATCGTCGCCGCGATCCTGTCCGGGGCCTTGCCGGACGCCCCCGCCGACCGGGCCCGTGCCAGCGCCGCGACGACGGCGCGCGTGCACCAGACCATCCTCGGCCTGCCGCTGCCGGCCCAGCAGGAAGTACAGGACCTGTTCGGGCTGCTCGCGCTCGGTCCGGCGCGGCGCCTGCTGACGGGCATCCCGGACGGCTGGGCCGCCGCGAAGGAGGCGGACGTCGCCGCGTTCCTGCAGGACTGGCGCCTGCACCGCCTGTCGCTGCTGCGCACGGCGTACGCGGCGCTGCACGACCTCGTGCTGGGCGCCTGGTACAGCGAGCCCGCGCACTGGGACGCCATCGGCTATCCCGGCCCGCTGAAGGAGCTGGCATGAGCGCGATTCCCGATCCCATCGTGGCCGGCCTCGCGCGCGGCTGGAAGGTCATCGACGGCGCGCGCGAGGAAAAAGACCGCGCGCTGGACGCCGACGTCGTCATCGTCGGCAGCGGCGCCGGCGGCGGCGTGACGGCGGAGATCCTCGCGCTGTCCGGCCTGTCCGTGATCGTCGTGGAGGAGGGCGCACTCAAGTCATCGAGCGACTTCAGGATGCGCGAGGCGGACGCCTACCCGGCGCTGTACCAGGAATCGGCCGCCCGCAAGACGCGCGACAAGGGCATCAACATCCTGCAGGGCCGCACGGTGGGCGGGTCGACGACGGTGAACTGGACGTCGAGCTTCCGCACGCCGCCGGCGACGCTCGCGTTCTGGCAGCAGCGCTTCGGCCTGTCGACGTACAGCGAGGCCGGGCTGGCGCCGTGGTTCGCATTGATGGAAGCGCGGCTGCACGTGGCCGACTGGCCCGGCGCGCCGAACGAGAACAACGACCTGCTGCGGCGCGGCGCGGAGAAGCTCGGCATCCCGACGGGCCTCATCCGCCGCAACGTCAACGGCTGCTGGAACCTCGGCTATTGCGGCATGGGCTGTCCGACGAACGCGAAGCAGTCGATGCTCGTGACGACGATCCCGTCCGCGCTGGACCACGGCGCAATCCTCGTCACGCGCGCCCGCGCCGAACGCCTGGTAATCAAGGGCGACCAGGCCGCCGGCCTCGATTGCACGCTGCTCGACGCGAGCGGCCGGCACGCCACCGGACGCCGCCTGCGCCTGCGCGCCCGCCACTACGTGCTCGCGGGCGGCGCGATCAACACGCCCGCGCTGCTGCTGCGCTCGAAGGCGCCCGACCCGAGCGGAAAGCTGGGCAAGCGCACGTTCCTGCATCCCACGCTCGTGTCGGCGGCGCTGTTCCCGCAGCGCGTGGACGGCTACGCGGGCGCGCCGCAGACGGTCTATTCGGACCACTTCCTGCACACCCAGGCGATCGACGGCCCGCTCGGCTTCAAGCTGGAAGCGCCGCCGCTGCACCCCGTGCTGCTGGCGACGACGATGCAGGGCTTCGGCCGCGAGCACGCCGAGATGATGCGCCACTTCCCGCACCTGCAGGGGATGCTGGCGCTGCTGCGCGACGGCTTTCATCCCGAGTCGCAGGGCGGCACCGTGGGCCTGAACGGGGATGGATCTCCGCTCCTCGACTATCCGCTCAACGATCCGCTGTGGGACGGCGCCCGCCGCGCCCTGCTGACGATGGCCGAGATCCAGTTCGCGGCCGGCGCCAGCGGCGTGCAGGTCGCGCACGAACGGGCGCCGCGCTACGCCGGCTGGAACGAGGCGAAGGCCGGCATCGCCGCGCTGCCGTTCGAGCGCCACCTGACGCGCGTCGTGTCGGCGCACGTGATGGGCGGCTGCGCGATGGCGGACCGCGATGGTGTCACGGGGCCCGATGGCCGTTACCGCGGCCTGGCCAACGTGTCCGTGCACGACGGCTCGCTGTTCCCGACGTCGATCGGCGCCAATCCCCAGCTGTCGATCTACGGCATCACGGCACGCCTCGCCAGCGACCTGGCGCAATCCCTCACGGGCCGGCCGGCCGCGCGGCCGCAGGCGTAAGACATGCCGGCCAGCGCCCGCACCCTGCTGCGCCTCGTCCTGCTCGTGCAGCTGGCCGCGGCGCTGCTGGTCGCGTGGGCGCTGCTGCACCGGGGCGTCCCGGCGTGGGGCGCGCTGCTGGCGGGGGCCGGCGCCGTCGTCGTCGTGCGCCTCGCGATCAACATGAACAACTTTGTCATGGCGGCGCGCGCGGCGAGCCACACGCCGCCCGAGTACCGGCTCGGACCGGCGGCACGCCTGCGCATGCTGGCCGAGGAGTTCCGGGCCAGTATGCTGGTCACGTCCTGGCACGTGCCGCGCGGCTGCGCGCGCATGTCCCTCCACCTCGACAGTGGCCGCGTGCCGGTGCTGCTCGTGCACGGCTACGGCTGCAACAGCGGCTTCTGGGCGCACCTGGAACCGCTGCTGGACCGCGAGCGCATCAGCCACGCCACCATCGACCTGGAGCCGGTCGCGGGCAGCATCGACGATTACGCGCCGCTGATCGAGGCGCGCGCGCAGGCGCTGTGCGCCGCGACGGGCGCCGCGCAGATCGCCATCGTCGCCCACAGCATGGGCGGGCTGGCGGCGCGCGCGTGGATGCGCTCATACGGGAGCGCGCGCGTGGCCAGGTTGATCACGCTCGGCACTCCGCACCACGGCACGGTGCTGGCGAACTTCGGCCTGGGCGAGAACGCCGCGCAGATGCGGCGGGACAGCGCGTGGCTGCACGACCTCGCGGCGGGCGAGACCCAGGATGTCCGTGCGCGCATCGTCTCCATCTACACGTACCACGACAACATCGTCGCGCCGCAGGATTCGAGCATCCTTCCGGGCGCGCGCACCATCGCATTCGGCGGCGTGGGCCACGTGGCGCTGGGCAGCAACCCCCGCGTGCTGGCCGAGGTGTTGCGCGTTCTGCGCGAAGTGCAGCCGGCCATGGCCTGAGGGTCCGGTCGATGATATCCTTGCAGGTGAGTCCACCCATACTTGTTTCCATGCAACAGAAAGCCCCGCGCCGAACCCGCGAACGCATCCTCGAGCTGTCGCTGCGGCTGTTCAACGAATTCGGCGAACCGAACATCACCACGACCGTGATCGCCGACGAGATGAACATCTCGCCGGGGAACCTGTACTACCACTTCCGCAACAAGGACGACATCGTGAATTCGATCTTCGTCCAGTTCGAGGCGGAGATCGAGCGCATGCTGACCGTCCCGGCCGGCCGACGCTCGAACATGGAAGACGTGTGGCTGTACCTGCACCTCATGTTCGAGTTGATCTGGAAGTACCGGTTCTTCTACCGCGACCTGAACGACCTCCTGTCGCGCAACCGCAAGCTGGAACTGCACTTCAAGGCGATCCTCGCCCACAAGATCAAGGTCGCGCGCCAGCTGTGCGAAGACCTGCGCAGCGAAGGTTCGCTGGAAGCGGGCGACGCGCAGATCGGCGCCATGGCGACGAACATGGTCGTCGTCGCCACGTACTGGCTGTCGTACGAATACGTGCGCAATCCGCGCAAGTACAGCGAGCAGCAGGCCATCGCGGACGCGCTTGCGCGCGGCTGCTACCAGGTGCTGTCGATGCTGGGGCCTTACCTGCGCGGCGAGACGCTCGCGCTGTTCCAGCGCCTGTCCGACGACTTCCTCGCCAAACTGCCACCAGAAGCGCCATGAAATCCATCGCCGTCTATTGCGGCGCCTCGCTGGGCGCCGATCCTGTCTATGCCGACGCCGCCCGCGGCCTGGCGCGCGCCCTCGTCGAGCACAACATCGGCCTCGTCTATGGTGGCGGCAAGGTGGGCCTGATGGGCGTGATCGCCGACGAAGTGCTGCGCCTCGGCGGCGACGCGACGGGCGTGATCCCGAAGCACCTCGTCGAGCGCGAAGTGGGCCACGCCGGCCTCACCCGGCTGTTCGTCGTGAAGGACATGCACGAACGGAAGGCGATGATGTCCGACCTGGCCGAAGGCTTCATCGCCATGCCGGGCGGGATGGGCACGCTGGAAGAACTGTTCGAGATGGTCACGTGGGCCCAGCTGGGCATCCACGCCAAGCCCATCGGCCTCCTCAACGTGAACGGCTTCTACGACGGCCTCGCGTCCTTCATCGACCATCTCGTCGGCACCGGCTTCGTGCGTCCCGCGCACGCGGAGTTGCTGGTGCGCGACGCCGACCCCGACGTGCTGATCCGCCGCCTGCGTCAAGCCTGATCCGATCGCTCGATGTTTGCGGAAACATTGACCGTTTCCTGATCGCTCAACGAGCGAATCAGGGTGTCTCCCTGCGCCCTGAAATGATATCGATCGCGCGTCCCTAACATCATTGTTGTGCGCTATCATATTTTGGCAGCAGCACAAGGCGATTCGGCTTGCACGATGAACGCGATACGCGTCGATCCCCATCCACCACGACAACGGGGCCGCCGCACGCCGGATCGATTTCGATATCGAGAAGGAGACACCATGATCAACAAGCGTCGCAACCGCCTGCTCAAACTGCTCGACGAGCGCAGGGCGGCCACCGTGCACGAGCTGGTCGAATCGCTGGACGCGTCGCCGTCCACGATCCGGCGCGACATCAGCTGGCTCGCCGCCCGCAACCTCATCCACCGCACGCGCGGCGGGGCCGAGACGACCCCGCGGAAGAAGCGCCTCGGCGGCCTCGCCAACGACACCTTCGCCGACAACCTGCGCGCCAACGCCGCGCGCAAGTACGCCATCGCCCGCCACGCGGCCGCGCTGTGCGAGGACGGCGAGACCATCATCATCAACGGCGGCACGACGACGTTCATGATGGCCGACTTCCTGGCCGACCGCAGCCTCAAGATCATGACCAACTCGTTCCTGATGGCCGACCGGCTGCTGGCGACGAGCCAGAACGAAGTGCTGATCCCGGGCGGAACCGTCTACCGCGACGAGAACGTCATCCTGTCGCCGTTCGACAACGATGCGACGGGCGACCAGTACGCGTCGAAGATGTTCATGAGCGTGTCCGGGCTGTCGATGCTGGGCCTCGTCGAGACCGACCCGCTGCTGATCCGCGCCGAACGGCGCCTGATCGGCCAGGCCGAGAAGCTCGTCGTGCTGGTGGACAGCTCCAAGTTCGCGCGCCGCGCGGGCCTGATCCTGTGCAACCTGAAGCAGGTGCACACGGTGATCACGGACAGCGGCGTCGCCGACCTGTCCGTGCAATGGCTGGAGCAGGCGGGCGTGAAGGTGATCGTTGTCGAGCCGGAGACGCCGCCGGCGCAGGATTGCATTGCGTTGGATGGGGCGCAGTTGGGGCTGCACGGGACCATGTGCGCGATGCTGGCCTGATTCGCCGTTCCCGGACTAGGCGTCCCCCTTGGCGGGGATCCAATTTGCACGCGTTATCGCGGCGCGAGCAAAACTTGGATTCCCGCCTGCGCGGGAACGACGGTTTTTGAGCTAACTTAGGGCAGCGGCTTCAGCCCTTCCGCCCGCACGACCCACTTCCCGTTGTGCGGAAACCCGGGCGCCGCCCCGGCCGGCGCGCCATCCCAGCCGCCCGCCATCATCGCGACGGCGGCCAGCAGCGCGCCGTTGCCGGGCAGGTAGACGGGCAAGTCCGTGTTCGGATTGTGCCCGGCCGCCGTGTAGCCGTTGTTCGGCACGCCCGTCTTCATCAGCACGTCGACGGCCGTCTCCGGACGGCCCAGGCGCGCCGCCGTCATCGCGATCATCGGATAGTCCCAGCCCCAGATCTTCGCCTTCCAGTCCCATTGAGCGAGCACGGCGTCCAGCGTGCGGTCCATGACGGCGCGGTCGACGCCGGCGCCCGGCAGCTGGCCCAGCGCCATCAGGAACGACGGGTGGTCCTGGCGGCTGGCGACGTCGTCCCACGTGTCCGGAACCGATTCGAGCGCGACGTATTTGCCGTCCTTGACCGGGAGGGCGGACAGGTGCCGGCGCTTTTCGTCCCAGTCGCTGTTGCGCGGCAGGCCGAGGCGCGTGCGCCAGGCCTGAGCGATGTCCAGCGCCGTCGACCAGTACGACAGTTCGTACGCCGGGTTCATGCTGGCGGCCGGATCGTGGATCTCCTGCGCGATCCACAGCGGCGGGCCCAGGACCCAGCGTTTGTTCCTGTCGTCCCACGCGAGCATCGACGCCATCGCATCGGCCGTCGCGAACACGAGGTCGCGGTAACGCTGGAGCGTCGCGGGCGTGGGCTCGTCGCGGTACAACAGTTCCGCGAGGTGGATCGGGTGCGGCTGGTTCCACACGATCAGCGGATTGCCGCCGGGGCTCTCGCGCCCCCGCGGACTCGTCATCTTGGGCCAGCGCGCACCCTGCAGCCCGCGCGCCGCCGCGACGGCGCGCGCGGCGGGCAGCGTGGCGCGGAACCAGTCCAGCGCCCGCGCCAGGTACGCCGGGCGGCCCCACAGCGCGAAGTGCGCCGTGTGCCACCAGATCATCTCCGTGTGGTGCTTGCCGTACCACGTCGACGTCGTCAGCCCGCTTTCCTGCGGCGGAAAATCGCCGCCCGCCTGGATCGCCGTCAGGTATTGCGACAGCACGACGCGCCGTTCCAGCTCGGCCGCGCGCGGGTCCGTGCTGCCGCTGAAATCGACGGCGCCGCCGCTGCGCCAGAACGCGGGCCAATGCGCGGCGCTGCGTGCGAAGACGTCCGCCGCGTCCGGCGCCGGCTTGTCCGGCGCATACGCGAGCGTGAACTCGAGCACCTGGCCGGACTTCGGCCGCAGTTCGAACGTGTGCGGCGCCGGTGTCGCGATGGTCACGGGGCTCGCAGCACGCAGCGCCGCGCCGTAGCGATAGCCGTCGCGCGCATGCGCGAGCACGAGAGTGTCGGCCGTGCGCGTCACGATCGTCGTCGTGTGCGACGCCGGCTGCGACCAGTCCAGCGGCGGATTCTGCTTGATGCCGCCGACGTAGCCGCGCGGAAGCGCGAACCGCACGGCCAGGCCGCGCGCGAGCAGCGTCGATTCGATGCGCACGGCGAGCGTGTCGCGCTCCGGGTCGACGGCCGTCGTCACGACGACCCGTTCGCCGTCGATGGTGTACGCGCTCGTGAGCACGCCGCGCCAAAGGTCGAGGCGCTGGTCGATCGCGCCCACGTCCGCCAGCGCGAGCGGTTTGCCGTCGCGGTGCGTGTAGGCGATGGCGAGCTGGCCGAGCGGCTGCGGATGCGGATTCTCGCGCAGCCAGGCGGCGGCCGGCACGTCCATCCGCGTCGGATAGTCCACGGTCTTGCCGTGCGCCGTGAAGGCCTTGTTCGCGTCGGCGAGCTTGTACCCGTGCGGATTCGGATCTTCGTGCCACGCCCACCGCGCCTGCGTTTCGAGGCCGATGCCGTTGGCGCGGTAATGGTCGGCGAAGGTCTGCAGGCCCGTGACGTCGGCGGTGAAACAGAAGCGGCCATTGCCGACGCTGAGCGGCGCCCACGGATCGGGCGCCGTCAGGTGCGGAGAATGACGCGTGACGAGGGCCTGGCGGTCGATGCGGTCGGCCGCGTGCGCGGGCAGGACCGACACAAGCAGCAGCAGGGCGGCGATGGCAAAGGCGGGCATGGTGTCTCCAGGGATGCGACAGCCGATGATAACTGCCTGCCTTTCCCCTTGTTTTCCCATTTTGATCACGTTTTTGACCAGATTTCCTTTCGGTCAGTCCACTGAGCGGTCGCCGATTGACCCTGTTCGAGGCGGCTGTCTACCATCTTTACGCCCATCGATAATCCATAAGGAAAAACGGCATGAAGACGAGACGCAAGCAAAAGCGGGCCCGCGCCCACCACACAACAACGATGTCCGCGTTACTGATCGCGGCAAATCTCGGTTGCCACGCGAACGCGCAGGAAGCCGACGCACCGAAGCCCGAGGAGAACAAAGTCGTCGTGACCGGCTCCCGCCTGGCCAGCCGCGGCTTCCTCGCCCCGACGCCCGTGACGACGGTCGACGCGCAGGAACTGAAATTGACCGGCACGCAAAACCTCGAGGTGATGCTGTCGGATACGCCGCAATTCACCGCGAACCAGCTCAGCAGCCCGACGGCGAACACGGTGCAGCCGGGCCAGCCGTCCGGCACGTCGACGCTGAACCTGCGCAACCTGGGGCCGACGCGCAACCTGGTGCTCGTGAACGGCCGCCGCTTCGCCATCACGGGCCCGGACTTCACCACCGACGTCAACACGATCCCGGCGGCGCTCGTGAAACGCGTGGAGACGGTGACGGGCGGCTCGTCCGCCGTGTACGGCTCGGACGCCATCTCCGGCGTCGTCAACTTCATCCTGCGCGATCATTTCGAAGGCGTGGAGATCAACGCGCAGAGGAGTGTCGACCAGCCCACGCGCACGCCGAACGACTCGCTCGACCTGACCGTGGGCGGCAATTTCGGCGGGGGCAGGGGCAATGTGGTCGTCTCCGTCAACTACATGGACCGCGACGGCTTCACGCGCGGCGAACGTGGCGGCTGGGCGCTGCCGTCGCTGGGCGACGGCTGCGTGACGGCGGCGTCGTGGTCGTCCACGCGGCCCGGCACGCCGCTCGCGGTGCCGGCGGGGCAGACCTGCGTGGCGGCGGGCGGGCGTCCGGGCCTGATCTTCAGCGGCTCGTCGAACGTGCCGACGGGACGCATCGGCAACCTGCCCGTCGTCGGTTCCGCCGCGTCGAATCCGGCACTGAATGCCGCGCTCATCGCGGCCGGGCTGCAGAACATGTCGACCCTCGGCGCCATCTTCGACCCGACCGGCAGGACGTTGCGTCCGTACGCGGCGCCGGGCGACGCGTACGATCTCGGCCCGCTGTCGTACATGGTGACGCCGCAGAAGCGCTGGATGAGCAATGCGTTCGCCCACTACGATTTCAGCGAGCGCGCCACCGGCTACATGGAGGCGCACTTCAGCAGCAATTCCGCGAGCGTGCAGATCGGCCCGACGAGCGCCAGCGGCAACTTCCTCTTCAATACGAACAACCCGTATCTGAGCCCGCAGATGCAGGAAGTCCTGCGCCAGCTGGACCTGCGCGAGACGGGCACGACGCGCGTCACCAATGGCACGTCGTCGCTCACCACCACGCCGGGCGACGGTCTCGCCGTGTTGAACTACAACCGCCGCTTCTCCGACCTGGGCGGCCGCGTGGCGGACACGGACCACCAGGTCTACCGCATCGCGCTGGGCCTGCGCGGCAGCCTGCCGGACGTGTCGGAACGCTGGCTGCGCGACCTGAAGTACGACGTGTACTACACGAAGGCGCGCACGACGGAGACGCAGGACCAGGCGGGCTCCATCTCGCTGAGCCGCTTCCAGAACGCGATCCTGGCGCAGAACGGCGCGGCGCCCGTGCTGAATCCGTTCGGCCAGAACCTGACGGAGGCGTCGGCCAATGCGATCTCGGTGGCGTCGAAGTCGAAGATCACGGCGGAGCAGAACGTCCTGGCCGGTAACGTGGCGGGATCGCTGATGGACGTGCCGGCCGGCGCCATCGACTTCTCGACGGGCTTCGAGCGCCGCTACGCGTACAGCGCCTACAGCCCGGACATGTTCCTGTCGTCCGGCGACGTCTCGGGCTGGAACGCGGCCCGCGCGACGAAGGGCTCGACGACGGTGAAGGAAGTGTACGGCGAGGTGCGCGTGCCGCTGCTGGCCGACAAGCCGTTCGCGAAAAGCCTGTCGGTATCGGGCGCGTTCCGCCGCTCCGATTACGACGTCGCGTCGGTCGGCAAGGTGTGGACCAGTTCCATCGGCGCGGAATGGGCGCCCACCCGTGCGCTGACGTTCCGCGCGCAGAAGCAGAAATCGATCCGCGCGCCGAACGTGGGCGAGTTGTTCGGCGGGCAAGGCACGAACGGCCCGACCGCGACCGACCCGTGCTCGAGCCGCGCCCCGCTGGCGCAGCAGACCCAGGCCGTGCGCGTGCTGTGCGAAGCGACGGGCGTGCCCGCGAACCTCGTGTTCGACCCGGCCGTCCAACCGTCGCCGTTCATCACGCAGGTCGTCGGCGGCAACCCGGACCTGTCGGCGGAAACCTCGCACACCGTCACCGTCGGCGCCGTGTTCATGCCGCCGTCCGTGAAAGGCCTGCAGCTGAGCGTGGACTGGTACCGCATCACTGTCGACGACGCGATCTCGACCCTCGGCGGCGGCGGCATCCAGTCCGTGCTCGACCTGTGCTACAACACGATCCGCAACGCGGAAAGCAGGTACTGCCGCGCGATCAACCGGGATCCGATCACGGGCCAGATCGCGGCACCGACGTACGTGATGACGACGAACGCGAACATCGGCGGCATCGCGACGCGCGGCGTGGACCTCGCGGGCCACTACAATTTTACGAGGGACGGCATCCAGTGGACGCTCGATTCCAACTGGACGTACGTGAACGAGCTGACGTTCACGCCGATCCAGGACCTGCCCGGGCTGAAGAACCGCTGCGTGGGCACGTGGGGCGGCACGTGCGGCCAGCCGGTGCCGCGCTGGAAGGGCACGACGCGCGTCAGCATGAAGCGGGGACCGCTGCTGCTGTCGGCCCGCGCACGCTATACCGGCCCCGTGACGGTCGACTCGTACGCGCTGGCCGCGAACCCGCCCGCGCTGGAATCGCTGACGAATCCGAAGATCAAGTCCTATACTTGGCTCGATTTGACCGCCGGCTGGGAATTCAGCCGCATGGTCAACCTGACCGGCGGCGTGCGCAATGTGCTGGACAAGGATCCGCCGATCCTCGGTTCCTCGCAGCTGCCGGCGAATAACACGATCCCGGCCACGTACGACACGCTCGGACGCCAGCTGTTCGTGACCCTGAACGTGAAACTGTGAAGGAGACCCGCAAGATGACGGAACGACGTACCCTGCTGCGGGCGGCGCTGCTGGCGCCCTGGCTGCTGCCCGCCGTCGCGCGGGGCGCGGCGTGCGCGGCGCCCGCGTGGGCCGACGCGTTGCGGCGCGACCTCGACGCGATGGCGGACGAGCTCACGCGCACCCTGCGCCCGTGGCGCGTGCCGGACAAGGTGTTCGTGCCCGAGGCTTACGGGCTGCGCACCGGCGAACTGGCGACGCCCGCGATCCGGCGCGCCGTCGACGCCTGCGCGGCGGCCGGCGGCGGCATCGTGCGGCTGGCGCAGGGCGACTACGTCAGCGGCACGATCGACCTGCGCTCCGGCGTGATGCTGGAAGTGGCGGAAGGCGCGCGCCTGCTGGCCAGTACGGACTTGAAGGACTATCCCGAGCGGCGCGCGCGCCGGCCCACGGTCCAGGACAGCAATATGGGAATGAACCAGTCGCTGATCTTCGCCGAGGGCTGCACGCGCGTCGGCGTCCGCGGCAAGGGCCTCATCGACGGGCGCGGCACGCCGGACAACTTCCCGGGCCAGGAAACGACCGGCGCCACGCCGGGCCGGCCGTTCCTCATCCGCATGCTCGATTGCAGCCAGGTCGTCATCGCGGACATCCGGTTGAAGGATTCGCCGTGCTGGATGCAGAACTACCTGAACTGCGAGGACCTGATCGTGGACGGCATCCACGTCGAGAACCAGGCGAACCACAACAACGACGGCATCGACATCGACGGCTGCCGCCGCGTCATCGTGCGCAACTGCTTCATCAGCGCCGAGGACGACGCCCTGTGCTTCAAGGGCGCGAGCCAGCGGCCGATCGACCAGGTGCTCGTCGAGCACTGCCGCCTGTACAGCACCTGTAACGCGCTGAAGTTCGGCACGGATTCTCAGGGCGATTTCCGCAACGTGCTCGTGCGCCACGTGGAAGTGGGCGGGCCGGCGGCCGACATGCGCGCGATGAAGCGCCGCAAGGCCGACGGCGGCATCTCGTGGGAAACCGTCGACGGCGCCACGGTCGAACGGGTGCTCGTGCACGACGCGCACATCGTGCGCGCCGAGAGTCCGCTGTTCCTGCGCCTCGGCGACCGCGGGCGCGTGCGGCCGGAACAGGCGCGCCCGCAGCCGGGCCGCCTGCGCCGCATCGTGTTCGACCGCATCACGGGCAGCGACAACGGCAGGCGCGGCTCGTTCTTCACGGGCGTGCCCGGCCACGCGATCGAGGACGTGCTGCTGCGCGACGTCGACCTGCCCATGACCGCGACGACCGAGCCGGCGATACGCCAGCAGGACATCCCCGAAGCGCCCGCCGGGTATCCTGACCCGCACATGTTCTCACCCGTGATGCCCGCCTACGGCCTGTGGACGCGCCACGTGCGCCGCCTGACCTTGCAGCGCGTACGCTTCACCACCACCGCCCCCGATCCGCGCCCGATGCTGCTGGCGGGCCCCGACGCCGACTCTCCCTGCACACCATGAAATCACTCGTCTTCCTGCTGGCCATCCTGCTGGGCACCGCGCACGCGGCGGAACCCGTGCAAACCTACCGCAACCCGATCCTGTACGCCGACTATTCCGATCCGGACGTGATCCGGTCCGGCGACGATTACTGGCTCGTCGCGTCGAGCTTTCACTTCTCGCCGGGCCTGCCCGTGCTGCGCTCGAAAGACCTCGTGCACTGGACCATCGCCGGCCACGTGCTGTCGCGGCTCCCGTTCGACCCTGCGTACGACATGGTCCCGCCGTACACCCTGACGGACAGCACGTCGAAGCCCGTCACCGGACAGCGCTACGCCCGCGGCGTGTGGGCGCCGTCGCTGCGCGCGCATGCGGGTAAATTCTACGTGTACTGGGCGACGCCGGACGAGGGCATCTTCATGAGCACGGCGAATGACCCGGCCGGGCCGTGGAGCGCGCCCGTCGCCGTCGTCACCGGCCCGGGCTACGAAGATCCGTGCCCGTTCTGGGACGACGACGGCAAGGCCTACCTCGTCCACTCGAAGGTCGGCGCCGGGCCGCTGATCCTGCATGCGATGAGCACGGACGGCACGCGCGTGCTCGACGCAGGCAGGACGATCGTCGAGGACAAGGTCAACCTGCCCACGCTGGAAGGGCCCAAGGTCTACAAGCGCAACGGCTATTACTACATCTTCGTGCCCATCGGCGGCGTGGGCCACGGACCGCAGGCCGTGCTGCGCGCGCGGCGTATCGACGGGCCGTACGAGGCGCGCAAGGTGCTGCTGCCGGGGAATGGCATCGAGGGGCCGCACCAGGGCGGCTGGGTCGAGACGCCGTCGGGGCAGGGCTGGTTCATCCACTTCAACCGCACGGGCGCGTTCGGGCGCGTCGCGCACCTGCAGCCGGTCGTGTGGAAGGATGACTGGCCGGAGATGGGACAAGCCGGCCTGCCCGTGCTCGAGGGACCGGTCCCGGACACGGGCCGCAGCGCGCCCGCGGACCGGCTGCAGGACTCGGACGAATTTGCCGCGCCGGCGCTGGGCCTGCAATGGTCGTGGAACCACAATCCGGACGACGCGCACTGGAGCCTCGCGCAGCGGCCCGGCTATCTGCGCCTGCAGGCCAACGAGGCGAAATACCTCGTCGGCGCGCGCAACGTCCTCACGCAGATCCTGCAGGGCCCCGCGTCCGAGATCACGACGCGGCTGGAACTGCAAGGGTTGGGCGAGCGCCAGCGCGCGGGCCTCGTGCTGTTCGGCGTCGGCGTGCCGTGGGTCGGCGTCGTGCACGAGGATGGCAAGGACTATGTGACGGTGGCGAACGGCGGCGTGGAGACGCGGGTGGGCAAGGTCGACGGCAAGGCGATCGTCCTGCGCGCGGCCGTGGCGGAAGACCAGACCGTGCGCTTCTCGTATGCGCGCGACGGCAGCGGGGACTTCCATGCGGCCGGCACGCCGGTGAAGCTCGCGCCGTTCTCGTGGTGGAAAGGCAGCCGGCCCGCCGTGTTCACGTGGATCAAGGCCGACACCGACGCGCCGCGCGAGGGCGGCGGCCCGCGGCCGATCGTGCGCGATTACGTCGACGTCGACTGGTTTCGCGTGACCCGGTCCGGACGCTGACGGCGTCAGGCCTCGATCACCCGGTTGCGTCCCGCCACCTTGGCCGCGTACAGGGCCTTGTCGGCGCGGTTCACGGTCTCGGCGATCGGCTCGTCGGGGTGCCAGATGCTCAGGCCGGCCGAGAAGCTGACGCGCTCCGTGGCGCCATCGCAGGGCTCCAGTGCGGCCACGCGCGCGCGCATGCGCTCCAGCACGGCGCGGGCGTTGGCGGGCGTCGTGTTCGGCAGCATCAGCAGGAATTCCTCGCCGCCCCAGCGCGCCAGCGCGTCGCCTTCGCGCAGCTCGGCGCGCGTGGCCTGCGCGAAGTCGCGCAGCACGCTGTCGCCCGCCGCATGGCCGAAGCTGTCGTTGATCCGCTTGAAGAAGTCGATGTCGAGCACGGCGATGCAGGTCGGTCCGCGCGCGGCGTCGCGCCGGCGCTCTTCCTGCGCCAGCAGCTCGTTCATGTGGCGGCGGTTGGCCAGCTTGGTCAGTTCGTCGATGGTGGCCAGCGTGCGGATCGTGTCGAGCGCCGTCAGCAGATCGTCCTTCTGGGTCTTCAGGCGTGCGCGCAGCTTGCTCATTTCGCCGGTCAGCAGCGTGACCGCAAGCGAGGCGACCGCCACGAACACGAAGTTCACGGCTTCGGCCGCCGGCGGAAAATGCAGCGGATCATGCGCTGCGTGCCACCACATCGTGCCGCCCATGACGGACAGGTTGAAGGCGGTCAGCATCAGGGTCTGGCGCGGACGCAGGGCGAAGACGCAGAACACGACGATGACCGGCAACCCCACCAGGGTCGCGCCGCGCAGCGGCCCGGCGATCGAATAGCCCCAGACGTGGCAGCTGATGCTGAAGATGCCCTGCAGGCCCGCCAGGATGGTCGGCGCGAGCCCGATGCGGGCGCCGATGCGCACCAGCGGGTAGAACACGGCCACGCCCGCGGCGACGTAGAGGCAGATGGCACGGTCCTGCGGCTGTCCCGCGAGCGCGGCGGGGCCGAACAACATGCCGATGACGATCGTGTACATGATGGCCGTGCCGGCCCAGTATTGCAGCATGCGGTGCAGCTTGCGGTCCGCGCCGAACAGCATGCGCGCCGCCTCGTGGCGGGTGATCATGCTCGTGCCCCCGCCAGTTGCGCAACGTCGCGCGGCTGGCGTTGCTGGGCCTGCAGCATCTCCGTGATGCGCTCGGCCGGCACCGGAGGGCTGAACAGATAGCCCTGCATCTCGTCGCAGTCGTTCGCCAGCAGGAAGTCGCGCTGCTCGACCGTCTCCACGCCCTCGGCGATCACGCGCAGGTGCAGGCGGTGTCCGAGCGAGATCACGGCCAGCGCGATCGCCTGGTCGTCCGAGCTGGAGGCCAGGTCGCGCACGAACGACTTGTCGATCTTGAGCGTCGAGATCGGGAACGATTTCAACGCGGACAGGCTCGAATAGCCGGTGCCGAAATCGTCGATCGACAGCGTGACGCCCATCTCCTTCAGTTCGCGCATGCGTTCGATGGCCTGGTTCAGGTCGCGCATCAGCAGGCTTTCCGTCACTTCCAGGTCCAGCGCGCAGGGCGGAAGGCCGGTGTCGCGCAGGGCGCCGGCGATGCGGTCGACGAGGCGCTTTTCCTCGAACTGGCGCGCCGACACGTTCACGGACACCGTGAGCGGATCCAGCCCCGCCGCGCGCCATAACTGGGCCTGGCGGCAAGCGGTTCGCACGACCCATTCGCCCAGGCCGACGATCAGGCCCGACTCCTCCGCGAGCCCGATGAAGCGCATCGGCGGCACGATGCCGTGTTCCGGATGGCGCCAGCGGATCAGCGCTTCCACGCCGAACAAGCGGCCCGTGCGCAGGTCGACCTTCGGCTGGTACAGCAGGTGGAAGCGCCCCGCGGGGGCTTGCAACGCGGGCGCCTGGCCATCGGTGGCGTCGTGCGTCTCGTCCGCCAGCGTGGTGTCCAGCGCCCGGCGCATATCCTCCAGCATCACGAGCTTTGCCTCGACGCTGGCGTTCATCTCGCGCGTGTAGAACTGGAAGTTGTTGCTGCCCAGGTCCTTGGCGCGGTACATCGCGGCGTCGGCGTTCATCATGAGGGTCTTCGGATCCTCGCCGTCGCGCGGGTACACGACGACGCCCATGCTGCAACTCACGCGCACGGCCTGGTCGCCGATCTGCACGGGTTCCGTCACGGCTTGCCGGATCTTTTCCAGCACGGGCGTGAGCGCGAGCGGGCTTTCGCCGGCCTCCGGCAGCAGGATCACGAACTCGTCGCCGCCCAGGCGGCCGAGGGTGTCCGTGCGGCGCAGGCAGGCCTCCATGCGGCCGCCCACGACCTTCAGCAATTCGTCGCCGGCGTTGTGACCGAGGCCGTCGTTGACGAGCTTGAAACCGTCCAGGTCGACGAAGGCGAGGGCGAGATGGCCGCCGTTGCGCTGGGCGTTGCGCACGGCCTGGTCCAGGCGGTCGCGGATCAGGCTGCGGTTCGGGAGGCCGGTCAGCTCGTCGTGGTGGGCCATGTGGCGGATGCGTTCCTCGGCCAGCTTGCGCTCCGTGATGTCGCGCACCATCGCGACGGCGCCGCCTTCGACGGGCACGATCTGGCGCTGCAGCCAGCGCCCGGCCGTCGGACCGGAGGTGGCCTGCCACTCGGCCTCGATGACGCGCTGTTCGAGCACCACCTGCACGAGGTGTTCCCACATGCCGTTCGTGCGGTAATACGGCAGCGCATCGCCCAGCAGCTGGCCGCGCAGCGCCTCGCTGGCGATGCCGGTGAAGAGTTCGGAGCGGCTGTTGGAGCCCTCGACGAGGAAGTCGACGATGGTGCCGTCCGCGCCCGTCACGCTGCGCAGCACGAAGAACGCGTCCGGACTCGCTTCCGACGCGGCCGCATAGGTCTGCTGCGCCTGGCGCTCGCGCCGGCGCGCCTTGGCCACCTGCCACGACCACGCGCTGATCATCGCGACGACGGCGACGAGCAGCGAACTCGCGGCCGTCGCGCCGACGAGGTAGGTGCCGTAGTGCTGCTCGTACAGCGCCATCTGTTCGCTGTCGGCCAGGCCCACGGCGGCCGTGAGCGGGAAGCCCGCCAGGCGGCGCGCGCCCGCATAGCGTTCGATGCCGTCCGGCGCCGTCGGCTGCGGGGCGAGGGCTTCCTCCCCGATGCCGTCGAGCGCGATCGGCTGGCCCCACGACACCTTGTCGCCGATGCGCACGGCGCGCGCGACGCCGTCGCTGCCGACGAGCGCCAGCAGGCCCAGTTCGCCCCCGCGCGAGCGTTCGTACGAGCTCGTGAAATACGCCGGATCGACTTCGACGATGGCGACGCCGGCGAAGCGCCCATGGCCATCCTCGATGCGGCGCGTGAAGTGCAGGTGCGGCTCGGAGCGGGTGGCGTCGCCGACGGTCTGGCTGACGAATACCCCGTGGCCGCTGCCGTTCGCGTGCACGGTGAAGTAGGGCGCGCGCGACACGTCATGCGCCGGCATGGACGGATTGCTGTCGACGATGGCGCCGTCGCGGTCCGCCACGCTGACCTGGAACACGAGGCCGGGCGGCAGCAGTTCCTCGGCGCGCAGCGTGGGCAGGGCGGCGTGGGTGCCGTTCAGTTCGACGGAATACTTGATGACCTTCAGCGTCTGGTCAATGGCATTCAGGTTGCGCGCGACCTGCGCCTCGTACGTCTCGAGCTGCTCGCGCACGGCATCGCGCGCCGCGCCGACGGCCGCGCGCCGTTCGGTTTCGATGAAGTAGAACGTCGCGACCCAGATCGCCAGCAGCGGCAGCACGGCGAACAGCGGCAGCGCAAAATGGGTCTCGAGGGCGCGCGCGAGCCAGCGCGGACGGCAGCGGTCGGAGGCGGCGGGCGACGTCATCACTGCACCACGAGGACCGCGCGCACGCTCGCGTCGAGCGCGCTGCGTTCGATATAGCCGATCGCTTCCGGGTCGTCCGCGACCTTGCGCCGCACGGCCGCGCTGTCCGCCAGCTCGGAGGGCGGCTGGCCGCGGCCCGTGAACACCAGCTTCGACCAGTGCGCCTTCAGCAGCGCGGGGGTCTTGTTCGTCACGCGCGCATAGAACTCGTCGCGCACCGGCGCGCCGACGCGCAGGTCGAACGGCACCGCTTCCGTGCCGTCCGGGAAGCGCACGGACTGGCCGAGGAAGATCGCGGCCACCTGGTCGGCGCGCAGCGTGGCGACGGGATTGCGCGCGGAGACGATCACGACGAGGTCGGCCGCTGTCGCCGGCGCGCCGGCCAGGATGCCGCACAGCAGGGACGTGCCCAGCAGGCGGGAATACTTGAGCGCGGCCATGCTAGTACACGAAGTCGAGTGCGACGCTGGCCACGTGGACCGGGTGGCCTGGCACGAAGCGCGTCGTCGGGTTGATGAACGTGCCGCGCGAGCCTTCCTGCGGCGTCACGCGGTCGTATTGCAGCTTGAGGGCCATGTTCGTGCGCAGGTCCCAGCGCACGCCCGCCGCCTGCGACGTCTGTTGCGGGATCGTCCACAGCAGGGTGTTCAGGCCGGCGTTCAGCGCGGCCGCCGCCGGCGCCAGCGCCGGAGGCAGGGCGGCCACCGGCAGGCCGGGATCCGTCGTCGCGCCGGCGGCGCGCACGCGCGCATACGTCGCGTACGGCGTGAACGCGCGCCAGCGCCAGCCTGCGCTGACGTAGGCGCTGCGCGTCGAGCCCAGGAAGGAATGGCCGACCGTGCGGCCCGCTTCGGCCATCACGAACCACGAGCCCGGGTCGTAATTCACGCCGATATTCGCGAGCATCATGCGCTTGTGGTCCATCTCGTAGCGCCGCGTCAGGTCCCGGCCGACGGGGCCGAACGCGTCGAACGCGTCGAACAGCCCGGCGCCGATGTCGCTGGAGATCTCGGCGCTGACCACGTTGGCGCGCACGCTGAGCGCACCCCAGTCGCTCGTGTTGGAAATGCCGACGCCGCGGCGCCCGTACACGTGCAGCGGCTCGATCAGCGACACGGCGCTATGGCCATAGAACACCTGCGACGCATTGCGGACCGGTCCCACGCCCCAGCGCAGCGTGGCGTCGATGCCGTCGCTGCTCGTCACGGGCAGGACGTTATACCCTTCGACGGGCGGGCGCACCCACGGATACGCATAGCCGACCTTGCGGTAGTCCGCGGTCAGGAAGACGGGCAGCGCGATGCGGCCGACGCGCAGCGCCAGTTCGGGCGTCGCCTGGTACTTGATGTTGGCCCATTCGACGCGCGGCCGGTAGGTGTTGTCGAGGCCTTGTTCGCTGACCACCTGCAGGACGGCCGACCAGTGGCGCGCGAGCGTGGCGTCGAGCTGCACGCCGAGGCGGCTGTCGACGTCGGTGCTCCAGCGGCGCGTGGCGCCGGCACCGTTGGCCTTGAAGACGGACGATGTGTAATCCGCCTCGCGTTCGCTCGCGTGCACGACGCCCAGCGTACCGAAGCCGGATATGCGCCAGTCCGGCTTGTCCTGGGCGCGCGCGGCGCCGGCGGCGGCAAGTCCGGACAGCGAAAGAAACAGGAATTGGGCGAGGCGTTGTTGCTGCATGGGTCTCGTCGGGATCGGCCGAACGGCCGGAATTCATTCAGCCTGCGCGGACGGCAGGCACCGGGCGCAGGAAGCGCCGATCTCGACTTTAATCGGTGTGCATGCGGAAGTCGACAGCTTTTGGTCCGCGGCGGCCGATGTTCAATATCCTGTTGTGCTACGGCAACGAGGGATGGTGGTCATTTCGGCCATTCATCATGCTTGATACAACTTCCGGAGAGCGCTCGGGGATCGATCACGCCCACAACCGTTCGCCGCCCAGATCCAGCTGGGTGAGATAGAGGCGCACGTCGAATTCGAACTGGTGGTAGTCCGGCTCCATCCAGCAGCACAGTTTATAGAACGCCTTGTCGTGGTCTTTTTCCTTCAGGTGCGCCAGTTCGTGCACGGCGATCATGCGCAGGAAGGCCGGTGGCGTGTCGCGGAACACGGTGCCGATGCGGATCTCGTGCTTGGCTTTCAAACGGCCGCCCTGCACGCGCGAGATCGCGGTGTGCAGGCCGAGGGCCTGCTGGACGATGCCGATCTTGCTGTCGTACGCCACTTTCGAAACGGGCTCGGCGTTGCGCAGGTATTCATCTTTCAGATCCTGCACGTAGCCGTACAAGGCCTTGTCGGTGCGGACGTCGTGCGCGTCGGGATAGCGCTGGCGCAGGTGGTCGGCCAGGCGGTTGTCGGCGATCAGGCGCTCGACCTGGGACAGGATGTGCGCGGGATACGCAGCCAGGTATTTGAGGTGGGAAGCGGTGGACATAAGCCTGGAACTGTAGCACGTCCATGTTCCAGGCGCATCTCCCGGCAATGCGATGAGCGACCGCGCCCGGCACGGCGGCGCGGTCGGCGCTTGAGCGCTGTGGTGAGGGGAATCTTCCCGAAGTTCAAGACTCCTTGCTGCCCTGGCGGTTGCCCGCCTGGGTGCCCGCCTGGTTGCCCGATTTTGCGGCGGCGGCGGCGCGGTTGGCCGATTGCCGGCTTTCCCCGCCCTTGCGGCCGATGTCGGCCATGTGGGCGCGGTTGCGGCTGACCACTTCGCCGCCTTTCTGGCCCGCCCGGCGCGCTTCTTCCGAATCGAATTCGTGCGCCGTGCCCTTCTGGTGAGCGGCCTGGCCGCCCTTGCTGGCGATTTGACGCTGCTGGTTCTGGTCCATCGCAGCGAAACCGCGCTTGGCCGGCTGGCTTTTCTGCTCGTTGCCGCCGGCGTCGGCCGCGCTCTTGTGGCCGCCTTCCTTGCTTGTCGCCATATCGATCTCCTTGTGCCTGAACTATCAACGAGCGTTCATGGATGCGCTCGTGCGGTTAGAGAGGCAGGGGATCAAATGGTTCCGGCGGCGTGCGGTTGGTTCAATGTGCGTCGTCCGTCACCTTCAGCACCAGCTTCCCGAAGTTCTTCCCTTCGAACAGCATCGCGAGGGCGTCCGGGAAGTGATCGAGGCCTTCGACCACGTGCTCGCGGCTCTTGATTGCCCCTGCCTGCAGCCAGGCGCCGAGGCGTTGCACGCCTTCCGGATAGCGCGCCGCGTAGTCGAACACCACCATGCCTTCCATGCGCGCCCGGTTCACGAGCAGCGACAGGTAATTGGCCGGGCCGCGCACGGGCGTCGTGTTGTTGTACTGCGAGATCGCGCCGCAGATCACGATGCGCGCCTTCAGGTTGATGCGGGCCAGCACGGCGTCGAGGATGTCGCCGCCCACGTTGTCGAAATAGACGTCCACGCCCTGCGGGCAATGTTGCCTGAGTCCCGCCGGGACATCGCCCGCCTTGTAGTCGATGCACGCGTCGAACCCGAGCTCCTCGACGACGTAGCGGCATTTGTCCGGCCCCCCGGCGATGCCGACGGCGCGGCAACCCAGCTGCTTCGCCACCTGGCCGACGGTCGCCCCGACGGCGCCCGCCGCGGCCGACACGACGACGGTCTCTCCCGCCTTCGGCTGGCCGATGTCCGTGAGGCCGTAGTAGGCGGTCATGCCGGGCATGCCCAGCACGTTCAGCCAGGCCGGCAGCGGGGCGAGCGCGGGATCGATCTTCATGGCCGCGGCCGCCTTCGCGTCGACGGGCCCCGTCCAGTACTGCTGCACGCCGAAGCTGCCGGTCAGGGTGTCGCCGACGGCCACGTGCGGCGAGTTCGACGCCTCGACGACGCCGATCCCGCCCGCGCGCATCACTTCGCCGATGGCGACGGGACGGATATACGACTTGCCTTCGTTCATCCAGCCGCGCATGGCCGGATCGAGCGACAGGTAGAGCACACGCACGCGCACCTCGCCGTCCTGCAGCGGCGCGAGAGCCTCCTCGGTCAGCTGCCAGTCGGTGGGCCTGGGCATGCCGACGGGGCGGGCGGCGAGGCGGAATTGGCGATTCGTTGTCATTTGCGTCTCCTGTTGAAACCGGGGTCAGAGCCCGGTTTTAGGCAATTTCTTTAAATCGGGCTCTGACCCCGGCGTGGGGGAAATGCCGGGATGGCAATCCATGCGACAATGGCCGGGCTCAGTCAACCTCAACCATTCTGAAGTTTTTAGCAATGTATCCAGAATATATCCTGACCTTGTCCTGCCTGGACCACCGCGGCATCGTGCTGCGCGTCTCGGGCTTCCTGGCCGAACATGGCTGCAACATCATCGACTCGGCCCAGTTCGGCGATCCGGAATCGAAGCTGTTCTTCATGCGTATCCACTTCGCGCTGGAAGACGATGCCATTTCGGACGAATTGCTGCGTGCCGGTTTCGGCTCGCTGTGCGGGGACCTGGGCGCGGACGGCGCACTGCACGACGCCGGCGCCAAGCCGCGCGTGCTGATCATGGTGTCGAAGATCGGCCATTGCCTCAACGACCTGCTGTTCCGCTACCGCAGCGGCCTGCTGCCGGTGGAGATTCCGGCCATCGTGTCGAACCACATGGACTTCTACCAGCTCGCGGCCAGTTACAATATCCCGTTCCACCACTTGCCGCTCGAGGCCGGTGCCAGCGAATCGGCCAAGCTCGCCCAGGAGGCGCGCATCATCGACTTGCTGGATACCCACCGCATCGACCTGGTCGTGCTGGCGCGCTACATGCAGATCCTGTCGCCGGGGCTGTGCGATGCCTTGAAGGGCAGGGCGATCAATATCCACCATTCGTTCCTGCCCAGCTTCAAGGGCGCGCGTCCGTATGCGCAGGCGCATCGCCGCGGCGTCAAGCTGATCGGTGCGACGGCCCACTTCGTCACGGGCGACCTGGACGAAGGCCCGATCATCGAGCAGGACGTCGAGCGCGTCGACCACGCCATGAGCGTGGAGCAGCTGACGGCCATCGGCCGCGACGTCGAGAGCGTCGTGCTGGCCCGTGCGGTCAAGTGGTTCGTGGAACACCGTATCCTGCTGAACGGCGACAAGACCGTCGTGTTCAGCTGAACCATAAAATAAAAGGCAACACTCGAGCATGGCCCTGAAAGCAACGATTTACAAGGCAGACCTGAACATTGCGGACATGGACCGCAACTATTACCAGGAGCACGCGCTCACGATCGCGCGGCATCCTTCGGAAACCGACGAGCGCGTGATGATCCGCCTGCTCGCCTTCGCCTTGCACGCCGACCCGGCGCTCGCGTACGGCAAGGACCTGTTCGACGTCGAGGAGCCCGCACTGTGGCTCAAGGACCTCACCGGTGCGATCGACCTCTGGATCGAGGTCGGCCAGCCCGACGAACGCCGCCTCATGAAGGCGGCCGGCCGGGCCGGACACGTGATCGTGTACTGCTACAGCGCCACCAGCAACATCTGGTTCAAGGGCCTGGCCAGCAAGCTCGAACGCACTAAAAAAATCTCCATCATCAACATCCCGGCGGAAACGAGCGCCCAGCTGGAGCAGATGGCCCAGCGTTCGATGCAGCTGCAATGCACGATCCAGGACGGCCAGGTGTGGCTGACGGACGGCGAGCGCACCGTGCAGGTCGAGCGCGAAGTCCTGATGGCCGAGCGCTGATCGACTGGACAAAATGTCACAGGGGCCGCGTGCGCCAGATCGTGCATCCGCGGCTATAATCGGCACATGTCGACTATGCCGATTCGTTCGATGACAAAGCGCCTGCGTTTCGTGTGGCTGGCACTGTTCGCCGTGCTGCTGAACGCGCTCGCGCCGACGGTCTCGCATGCGCTGGCCGGCAGCCGGCCGACGATTCCGCTGGACGTCTGCAGCGTGGACGGCGGCGCCTCGTTCGCCGCCGCGGCCGCGCTGCTCGTGCAGGACGAGCATGCCGGCATGAGCGTCCTGGACGATTGCGGCTATTGCCTCGCCCACGCGGGCAGCCACGGCCTCCCGCCGCCCGTGCACCCGCCGCTCGCGCTCGAGGACGGCACGGAAGCCCGTCCCTTCCTGTTCCATCACGCGCCCCGTCCGCTGGCCGTCTGGCTCGCGGCCGTGCCGCGCGGTCCGCCTGTCTTTGCCTGACTCGTATTTCCCTTCGTTCCATTTTTTGTCAGGTAAAGTCATGTACAACAAATTCCTCGTGCTGGCCGCGGCCAGCCTGTTCACGTCGTCCGCCGCGTTCGCCCAGGTGACCGTCGGCGACCCGTGGATCCGCGCCACCGTGCCGGCCCAGAAGACGGGCGGCGCCTTCATGCAGCTGCGTTCGCCCAAGGCCACGCGCCTCGTCGACGTGCAAAGCCCCGTCGCGGGCCGCGCCGAAGTCCACCAGATGGCCATGGAAGGCCAGACGATGCGCATGCAAAAGGTCGACGGCATCGACCTGCCGGCCGGCCAGAGCGTCAACCTGTCGTCCGGCGGCTACCACGTCATGCTGTTCGACCTGAAGCAGCAGCTCAAGGAAGGCCAGCAGGTACCGCTGACCTTGACTTTCGTCGGGGCGGACAAGAAGCGCGAGAACGTCACCGTGCAGGTGCCGGTCAAACCGCTGACTTACACCGCTGCTCACTGACGGAGGCCACATGAAAGCTCTCTGGATCGCTGCCTTGCTCGCGGCGCCGCTGGCGCACGCCCATATCACCGTCGCTCCGGCCACCGCGCCGGCGGGCGCCCATCAAACCCTCGTGTTCAAGGTCGGCCACGGCTGCGCCGGCAGCGCGACGACCGGCATCACGGTGCAGCTGCCGGAAGGCGTCACGGCGAAGCCGATGCCCAAGCCGGGCTGGATCATCACGCTGGCCCCGCGCGAGATCAACTGGCGCGGCGGCCCGCTGCCGGACGCGTACTACGACGAGTTCACGCTGCAGGCCAAACTCCCCGAGGCGCCGGGCCGCCTGGTGTTCAAGGTCGGCCAGCAGTGCGAGAAGGGCCGCGTGGACTGGGCCGACGTCGCCCCCGAATCGAAGACGCCCGCGCCGGTGCTGGAAGTGCTGCCCGCCGCGATGCCGATGCACCATCACTGAGGTGCCCATGCGATTCCGACATCATCGCCTCGCGCTCGCCGCGCTGGCGTGCCTGGCGACGCACGTCCATGCGGACGACACGCACCTGGAAACCGTGGTCGTCACGGGCGGCCGCCCCACGTCGCTGCCGGCGCAGATCCCGACGACGATCGAAGGCATCACGGGTGCCCAGGTCGAGGACCGGATCAACGCGGTCGACAGCGAAGACGCGCTGAAATACCTGCCCAGCCTGAACGTGCGCAAGCGCTACACGGGCGACTACGACCACGCCGTGCTCGCGAGCCGCGCGTCCGGCACGGGCAACAGCGCGCGCTCGCTCGTGTACGCGGACGGCATCCTCCTGTCCAACCTGCTCGGCAACGGCGCCACGTACACGCCGCGCTGGGGCCTCGTCACGCCGGAAGAGATCGAGCGCGTCGACGTGCTCTATGGCCCGTTCGCGGCTGCGTATCCGGGCAATTCCGTCGGCGCCGTCGTCGATTTCCAGACCCGCATGCCGACGAAGCGCGAAGCCCACGTCAAGCTGTCCGGCCATTCGCAGGGCTTCAACCTTTACCGCACGGATGACCGCTACGACGGCTGGCAGGGCAGCGCCTCGCTGGGCGACCGCAGCGGCGCGTGGTCGTACTGGATCGACGTGTCGCGCCTGGACAGCGATGCGCAGCCCATCGGGTTCGCCAATAAGCTGCTGTCGGCCGGCGTGCCGGGCGGTGGCGGCATCCCGGTGACGGGCGCCGTGGCCGGCCGCAATCCGTCGAACAGGGACTGGTGGCTGATCGGCGCGACGAGCCAGACGCACACCGTGCAGGACCACGCGAAAGTCAAGCTCGCGTGGGACATCACGCCGCAGCTGCGCGCCAGCTACACGTTCGGCTGGTGGCGCAACGAGGCGAAGCGCGTGGCCGATTCGTATCTGCGCGATGCGGCGGGCAACCCGGTGTACACCGCAACCCGCGTCAACATCGATGGCCGCGCGTACGACGTCCGCGCGTCCGACTTCGCGCCCAGCCGCGGCACGCTGGAACACGCGATGCACGGGCTGTCGCTCAAGCGGCACAGCCGCGACGCGTTCGACTGGGAGATCGCCGCCAGCCTGTACGACTACACGCGCGACCTCGTGCGCACGCCGACCGTGTTGGTGCCGGACGCCGACACGAACGGCGCGGGCCAGGTCACGGACATGCACGGCAGCGGCTGGAACACGCTGGCGCTGAAAGGCATCTGGCGGCCGGAGGACCACACGGTCGAATTCGGCCTGCAGTCGGACCACGCGAAGCTGCGCACGCGCGTGTTCGGCAGCGCGGGCGACTGGCTGCACGCGGGCGACGGCCGCCAGGTCTCGGTCTTCAACGGGAACACGTGGCTGGAAAGCCTGTATGCGCAGGACAACTGGCGCATCGGCGACGCGTGGCGGGCGACGGTCGGTGCCCGCTTCGAGCGGTGGCGCGCCTATGGCGGCGAATTGTCGAACGCCGTGCTGGCGGCGCCGCTGGGCTTCCCGTCACGCAGCGAGACGGCATGGTCGCCGAAGGCCGCGCTGGCGTGGCGCGTCAGTCCCGACTGGACCTTGAAGGCCTCGACGGGCCGCGCCGTGCGCAATCCGACGGCGGCCGAGCTGTTCCAGGGCTCCATCGTCGACAATGCCATCGTCAACAGCAATCCGAACCTCAAGGCCGAGAAGTCGTGGACGAGCGAGCTGTCGGCCGAGACGCTGAACGACAAGGGCTCGCTGCGCGTCACGCTGTTCCGCGAAACGACGCGCGACGCGCTGTATTCGCAGCCGTTGCTCGTCGCCGGCGGCACGACGGTGAACACGGTGCAGAACGTGGGCCGCATCCGCACTAACGGCCTCGAAGTCGCGGCGCAGGCGGACGACGTCGGCGTGAAGGGACTCGACCTGACGGGCAGCGTCACGTTTGCCGATTCCATCATCACGGAGAACGCGGGCTTCCCGGCCAGCGTGGGCAAGTGGCAGCCCCGCGTGCCGCGCTGGCGCGCGACGATGCTGGCGACGTGGAGGGCGAACGACCACTGGACCGCGACGCTGGGGGGGCGCTACAGCGGCCGCCAGTACGGGACGCTGGACAACAGCGACCCGAACGGCGAGGCGTACATGGGGGTGTCGGACTACCTCGTGTTCGATGCGCGGGTGCGCTACCGGTTCGACCGCCACTGGAGTGCGGCGGTCGGCGTAGACAACCTCAACGACCGCACCTACTGGGCGTTTCACCCGTACACGCAGCGGACCGTCGTGGCCGAGGTGCGGTGGGACCTGTGATCAACGGGGAGAGGCGCCCAGGCGCTTCACGTTGCCCGAGCCGACCACCGAGCGGGTGACCTGCGGGTCGCCGTAGTAATTGACGTCGCCGGAACCGGCCACGGTCAGGCTCAGGCTGTCGCGCACCCACAAGGTCGCGTCGCCGGAGCCGGCCACGGTGACGCTGGCGTTCTCGGTCCGCACGTGGCCCAGGTCGACGGTCCCCGAGCCGCCGATCGAGATCGACGTGCTGCGCGCCGTGCCGTCCAGCGCCTGCAGGTTGCCGCTGCCGCCGAGGGCGACGTTGACGGATTCGCCTTCCAGCTTGCGGACCTTGATGGAACCGGAGCCGCCCACGTCGAAGCGCACGCGGCTGCCGCGCACGACGTCCGCATCGATATTGCCGGAGCCGCCCAGCGCGAGACGGTCGATGTCGCGCGCCTGCACGACGACTTTCAGGTTACGGGTGCGCAGGTTCGCGTTGCGCTTGGCGCGGATCTTCAAGGTGCCGTCTTCGACGACGGTTTCGATCAGCGGCAGCAGGTTGTCGTCCGCCTCGACCGTCACGCCTTCGCGGCCGCTGCCGCTCTTGATCTCGACGTTGCCCGGCAGGGACATCGCGAGACCGCTGAAGTGGGCGACGTCGCGTGCCTGGCTTTGCACGCGGCCGCTGCCCTGCACCTGTTCGCTCCTGCTCCAGGGCCAATCGCCCGCTTCGGCCTGTGGGGCGAGGGCGATGCAGGCGAGGGCGCAGGCGGCGAGGAGGAAACGGCGGGTTTGATGGTGGGTCATGATGGTCTCCCTGGTGTGCATGGATGGTGTCGATGTGCACATCGTATGCGGGAGGCGGCGGGCGGGGTACCGGTTTGCGACAAAACGCATGAAAACCGGACCGGAATGCACGCACGCGGGGTGAAACGCGCAATAAATACGTCGTCCCCGCCTGCGCGGGGACGACTGTGCTTAAGTAGCGGGTAAGACGATTACTTCGGTAGACCAAATGCCGTTCCGGTCACCGTCAGCGCCACCTTGACCGTCTGCGCATGCCCCGGCTGCCCGCCGCCCAGGTACACGGTGTACGCCCCCGGCACGACCTTGCGCGCGCCGGCCGCGTCGACTTGCGACAGGGCGCGGGCATCCAGCGCCAGCGTGACGCGCTGGCGTTCCCCGGCCTTCAGGTGGATGCGGCGGAAGCCCGCGAGGGTCGGGTTGGCGGCGTCGCCCGGCTTGGCCACGTACAGCTGGACGACCTCGTCGCCGTCGCGCTTGCCCGTGTTGGCCACCTCGACGTCCACGTTCACCGGGCTGCCCGCCGCGACGGACGGCGCCGACAGCGCCGGCGTCCCGTAGCGGAACGTCGTGTACGACAGGCCGTGGCCGAACGGGTACAGCACGTCGCCCTTGAAATAGCGATAGGTGCGGCCGTCCATGCGGTAGTCGGTGAAGGCCGGCAGGCCGTCCACGCCGCGGTAGAACGTGACGGGCAGGCGGCCCGCCGGGCTGTAGTCGCCCGCGATCAGGCCGGCGACCGCGTGTCCCCCTTCGCCGCCCGGATACCAGGCCTGGACGATGGCCGGGACGTGCTTGTCGGCCCAGTTGACGGACAGCGCGCTGCCGCTCATCAGCACGAGCACGGTCGGCTTGCCGGTGCCGACGACTTGTTCCAGCAGGCGCTCCTGCGGCGCGGGCAGGTCGAGGCTCGTGCGGTCGCCGCCCGCGAAACCGGGCACCTGCAGCTTCAGTTCCTCACCCTCGAGGTTGGCGGACAGGCCGGCCACGAACACGACGAGGTCCGCGCGGCGCGCCAGGTCGACGGCTTCCTTGCCGCCGTCGATGGGCGTGCTCCACACGAGTTTCTGGTCGCCGCGCGCGCCGCGCTGCACGGCCTCGATCCGGATCGGATACGTTTTACCCGCCTGTAGCTTCGCCTTGCCCGCTTCGATCGACGGCGAGTCGGTGACGTCCCATGCATCCACGATCTGCTTGCCGTCGACCCAGATGCGGTAGCCGGCATTGCTCAGGTAGCGCAGGCTGTAATCGCCCGTGCGCGGCGCCTTCAGGTAGCCGGTCCAGCGCGCGGACGCATTGTGGCCGCCTTCCTGCCACGCGGCGCGGGCGTTCTTTTCGACGGCGCCCTGCGCGGTGCCCGCCAGGTCCGGTCCCTCGAAATGCTCGGCCTTCAGGCCCGGCGTGCGGCACGCGGCGTCGACGCACAGGTTCGCGTCCGGCACGGGCGGTTCCGCCGGTCCGACGAGACCCGTGCCCGGCGCATACACCACCTTCGCATCGGGGAAGCGGGCGCGGATGCCGGCCAGCACCGTCACCGGATGCGACGGCTGGCCGTTGTAGTTGCCGACCAGCGCATCCTCGCTGTCCGCGTTCGGGCCGATGACGGCGATGGTCTTCGGCGTCTTCTTCAACGGCAGCAGGCCGTCGTTCTTCAGCAGCACCATCGCCTCTTGCGCCGTCTTCAGCGCGACGGCGCGGTGGGCCGGGGTGTCGTTGTCGGTCGGCTTGATGGCGGCGTACGCCTGCGGCGGGTTCGCATCGAGCAAGCCCAGGCGGATGCGGTATTCGAACAGGCGCACGAGCGCGCGGTCGACGACGGCTTCCTTCAATTCTCCCTGGCGCACGGCGTTGACGATGGGGCCGGCCTCGGTCGTCATCTTGTTGCGGTAGTCGCCGCAGATCAGGTCCATGCCCGCGCTGAACGACGCGGCCACGGCCTGCTCGGGCGTCTTCGTGTAGTGCAGGCTGTCGTCGCGGTAGATGTTGGCGGCCGCGCCGCAGTCCGACACGACGAAGCCCTTGAAGCCCCAGGCGCGGCGCAGGTGCTGCTCCATCAGGTCGTCGCTGGCGCACGCGGGGATGCCGTTGACGGCGTTGTACGCGCACATGACGGACGCGACCTTGCCCTCCGTGACGGTGGCGCGGAACGCCGGCAAATACGTGTCCTCGAGGTCGTGCGGGGACGGGTGGACGTCTTCGCGGTGGCGGTTCGATTCCGGCCCGCTGTGCACGGCGAAGTGCTTGGCGGTGGCGATGGTCTTGAACGATTGCGCGTCGTCGCCCTGCAGGCCGTGGATGAAGTTGATGGCGATGCGCGACGTCAGGTACGGGTCTTCGCCATAGGTCTCCTGGCCGCGGCCCCAGCGCGGGTCGCGGAAGATGTTGATGTTGGGCGACCACACGGTGAGCCCTCGGTACCAGTCCGTGCCGCCGTCGGGGGCGCGCGTGGCGAGGTACTTCGCGCGGAATTCCGTCGCGATGACGTCGCCCACGTCGTGCATCAGCCCCTCGTCCCACGTCGCGGCCATGCCGACGGCCTGCGGGAACACGGTCGCGTAGCCGGCGCGCGCGACGCCGTGCAGGCCCTCGTTCCACCAGTTGTATTTCGGGATTTTCAGCCGCGGGATCGCGGGGGCGTCGTTGCCCAGCTGTGCCGCTTTTTCCTCAAGCGTCATCTGGGCGACGAGGCTGGCGGCGCGGGCCGCGGGATCCTGCTGGGCCAGTGCGGGTGCCGTGGCGAGCAGGGCAGCCAATGCGACCGGTGCGAGTGCGAAGGGAAGATGGCGAGTCATCGTAGTCTCCTGTTATAAGTTTTCGAAGATGCTAACACGAAAATGTCGTGCGCTAACAATCGAAACGATGTGGCGGCCAGGGCACGCTCGAAGCTTGGTGTTAGAAAAAATATCTTTCCAGTTGGAATTTTGACAGGATGCCGGTTTTATAATGAATGGATCGCTCATCCGAGCCCGTTTGCCATTCGACGCATGATGGAATACCACCAGTCCTCGCAGATTCCCACCCTGTCGTATATCGAAAACGAAGACCATCCGGTGTTCGGCACCCTGGTCGAGCAGATATTGCACCTGCTGAATTCGAAGCTGGTGTTTTCGGACATCATCATCCACCAGAACAGTCCGTTGATGCTGCGCCAGCCGAAGGGCCTCGTCGCGGTGACGGACTCGCCCATCACGAAGGAAGAGCTGGAAGAGTTCTTCGACGTCATCGAGCCGAACTGGGCCGAGCGTATCGCCGACCGCGCCTTCGACCGCTCGATCGACCTGCACACGGCGCGCATCCGCGCCAACTGCTTCAGCTTCCAGGGCAAGAAGCGCCTGGGCTGCGTGATCCGCCGCTTCCCGAAGGAGCCGCTGGCGCTGGACACGCTCGGCCTGCACGCCGACGAGCGCGAATTCGCGCGCCTGACCAGTGGCCTCGTGCTGATCATCGGCGACACGTGCCAGGGCAAGTCGACGACGATCGCGTCCATGCTCGACGAGATCAACAAGCAGCGCTCGGGCCACATCATCACCATCGAGGATCCGGTCGAGACCCTGATCCCGCAGCGCAAATGCATCATCACGCAGCGCGAGGTGGGTGTCGACGGCGACGTCGAAAGCTATTACCTCGGCGCGCTGGACGCGCTGCGCGAGCGTCCGGACGTGATCGTCATCGGCGAGATCCGCGATGCGCAGACCGCGCAGGAAGCGCTGGCGCTGGCCGAATCCGGCCCGCTCGTGCTGGCGACCTTGCACGCGCGCTCGACGGAACTGGGCCTGCAAAAGATGCTGCGCCTGCTGGGCAATTCGGAAGCGCAAAACCAGGCCCTCGCGCACGCGCTGCGCGGCGTGCTGTGCCAGGCGCTGCTGCCGTCGAAGCAGGGCAACCGTTACCATCTCGCGACGGAATGCCTGACCATCAATCCGGCCGCCGCGACGATGATCGAAGAGGGCGACCTGGGCGCCATCCGCGCGCACATGAACGCGGGGCGCGGGCCGGGGTGCCACACGATGAACAGTGTGCTGGAAGCGCTGCTGGCCGCACACGTGGTCGGCGTGGACGAGGCGCGCGCGGCGACCACGGACCGGATCGGGTTTGCGGAGATGGTGTGACGGGCGTCAGCCCACGATGTGTTCCTTGATGAGCGCGGCCATGCGTTTGCAGGCCATGGAGGGCGTCGCCGCGCCGCTGTACAGCGCGAGCCGGATGGCCGGCAACTGCGGCAAGCCATCGAGCACGTGCACGTCGCCCGGCAATCCCAGGCTGGTCCGCACGGTCACGCCGAGCCCCGCCGCGACCGCCGCCCAGATGCCTGCCAGGCTGGCGCTCGTGTAGACGATGCGCCAGGGGATGCCGGCCCGGTCGAGCGCGTCGGTCGCCGCCTTGCGCATCAGGCAGGGCGCCTGCAGCGCGACGAGGCGCACCGGTTCGCGGGCAGGGTCTTGTGTCGCCGACCCGATCCAGCGCATGGGATAGTCGCCCAGCAAATCCACGTACGGCAGGTCCACGCCCGTGTGCCACGCGAGCGCGAGCTCGATTTTCCCGGCCTGCAGTTGCGCGATGAGTTCGCTGTTGCGGGCGATGACGGCTTCGATCTGCAAGTCCGGATGGCTGCGCATGAAGCGGCCGAGGACATTCGACAGCAGGCGTTCGCCGAAATCTTCCTGCAGGCCCAGCCTGACTGTGCCTTCGAGCTCCAGACCGGCCAGCGCCGTGCGCGCCTCGTCGTTCAGGTCGAGAATGCGGCGCGCATAACCGAGCAGTGTTTCACCGGCCGCCGTGAGTTCCAGGCCGCGCCCGGATTTGCGCAGCAGGTCCGTGCCGGCCTGTCCTTCCAGCTTCTTCATCTGCATGCTGATGGCCGACGTCGACCGTCCGAGCCGGTCGGCCGCCTTCGCGAAGCTCCCGAGATCCGCACCTTCGCAAAAGCTGCGCAGCGCGTCCATGTCGAAATTCGTGCGGCCCATGATCGTCCCGTTTTGGTGAAGTGTCACTTCAAATATATTCGATTTTCGAAATTATCGTGCGCTTCTATCATGGCCTGGTCAACCAAAAAAGGAGCAAACGATGACGACTTTGACAGGCATGGGCCGGCGGGCCCTCGGTGCCGTTCCCGCGCTGGCCGATCTCTCGGACCGCGTGCTGTTCGGCGAAGTGTGGGAGCGGAAAGCGCTGAATAAGCGGGACCGCAGCCTGGTGACGGTCGCCTGCCTGATCGCGCTGTGCCGCGACGGCCAGCTGCCGTTCCACCTGCAGACCGCGCTCGACAACGGCGTCACCCGGCAGGAGCTGGACGAAGTCGTGACGCACCTGGCCTTCTATGCCGGCTGGCCCGCGGCCGCCACCGCCGCGCGCCTGCTCGGCGACATGCGTTGAGGAGACCGCCATGCCCTTCGCCCGCATCTCCCTGCGCCGCGGCAAACCGCGCGACTACCTGCGCGCCGTATCCGACGCCGTGCACCAGGCGCTCGTCGACGCCTTCCGCATCCCCGTCGCGGACCGCTTCCAGGCCATCCACCAGCACGACCCCGAGGAACTGATCTTCGACCGCGATTACCTCGGCGGCCCGCGCAGCGACGATTTCGTCCTCGTCTGCGTCACCGGCGGCAAGCCGCGCGACGCCGAGACCAAGCAGGCGTTCTACCAGCGCCTCGCCGACCTGCTGGCCGTATCGCCCGGACTGCGGCCGGAAGACCTGATGGTCATCGTCCAGACGACGGACTACGCCGACTGGTCGTTCAGCAACGGCATCGCGGCGCCGCTGGCGGAGCAGAAAACATGATCGCCATGCAGTACCGCTTTCCGCTGCCCGCCGATTACGACATGGCGATCATCGACCGGCGCATCGCGGACAAGGGCCACCTGATGGACGGCTTCCCGGGGCTGCTGTTCAAGGCCTATCTCAGCGCGCGCAAGACGGGGCCGGCGCAGGACAATGCGTACGCGCCGTTCTACGTCTGGAACACAGTCGACGGGATGCACGCGTTCCTCAACGGCCCCGGATTCGCGGGTGTGGCGCAGGCGTTCGGCCGGCCGTCGGTGGCGACGTGGCTCGTGTGGCAGGCCCGATGTGCGCCGGGCTTCGAGCACGCGCGCTTCGCGTCCGTCGAGCGGCGGACGATTCCGCCCGGCACCGACCTGGAAGCGTTGCGCAGGGCAGAGACGGCCGACGGCGGCCGCGCGCTCGCGGCGGTCGTCGGCTACGAGCCGGGGACGTGGACGCTGGTGCGCTTCCGCCTGTGGGACAGCGAGCCGGTGGCCGACGCCGCGACGCTGGTCTATGCGGTCGGCCACGTGTCCACGGCTAGCCGATGACGTTCATCTCGCTTTCGTCTTCCGTGTAGCGCACGGGCGCCAGCCCGTGGCTGGCGATGAGCGCCTGCACGGTCGTCGGGCCCGTGGGCTCGATGCCTTCGTGCGCGAGGACCTGGTCGAGCATCTCCGCTTCGCTGATGCGGCCGGGCGTGGTGAATTCCAGCGGTTCCTCGTTGTTGCGGTACCAGACGCGATAGTTCGGCATATCGTTCTCCTTGTGATGGGGGTTATCCGTGCCGGAGGATCGCAATGATCTCGGCCCCGACGACGAGGCTGCAAATCACCGTGACATGCACCGTCATCAGCACGAGGGATCGCCCAACGGCGGCCAATCTGCCGCCGCCGTAGACAGTATGCATCGCGGCGGGCACATAGGCCACGATCCACGCGACGGGCAGTAGCTGCACAATATCCCAGACCGACACGAGGGCGAAGTTCCCTTGGGCCGCGCAGGCGATCAGCCAGCCCAGATTGCCCGGTATGACGATCATCACGCTTGCGAGCACGAATGCGAACGCCGTGGTGTGCAGGGCGAAGACGAGATGGTCGCCGTAGCGGCGGCGCGAGCGCCACCAGATCAGCTTGAGATAACCGGCAAACAGCGGAAGCGCGCCGATCAGCATGTAAGGCAGGTTGGCCAGGAAACCGTGGTTGACGATGTCGGCCTGTTCTTCCGGCGCGGCAGCCATGAAGCGCTGGGCGTTCTTTGCCCATGTCGGGTCGACACTGCCGAGAGTCATGAGCGCTTGCCCCACCGTGTGCGTCCCACTGTCCGACTTGCCTTTGATGGACAGCGCGGCGACAGGGAATGTACCGTCGTCTCTCGCCAGGCCGGGCATCGCGTGGCTGTAGGTGGCGCCGAACGACCGGTCGTCGAACGTGACTCGGGGAAGGTCGACGCCATACAGTTTGATCAGCCCGAACATCACCAGGCTCAGCGTCAGATACAGGCGCAAAGGGTCGATATAGGGCACGCGCCGTCCGCGCAGGAAATCCACCGTCAATTGCCCCGGCCTGGACATCAGCAGGCGCAGCGTACGCCATAATCTGCCTTCCAGCGCCACGTAATGACCGATGAACTCATGGATGAACTCCCCCGCCGACGGCGAGTGGACGGTGAGTGTCTCGCCGCACAGGGAACAAAATCGATCCCGGGCGTTGGCCTGGCAGTTGGGACAGCGGCGTGGCGTTTTGTGTTCCGCGCCGTGGTGATGCACGATTTCAAGGCTGGGTTTCAAACGGTCTGACTCCTCGGGCAATATCCCCGCAAGGTTACACGACCGATGCCGATGCAAAATGCGTGAATTCTCACGCGGCCGCGGCTCAGTCCAGCGGCACCGCCCGCCACCGGTTGACTTCCGGCGGCGTGACGTCCGGTGCCGCATTGCCCCAGCTATTCCTCACATAGGTCACGACAGCCGCCACCTCCGCGTCGTCCAGCAGGGGACTGTACGGCGGCATGCCGAACGGCCGCGGATTCCCCGCGGTCGTGGGCGGGAAGCCGCCGTTCAGCACGATGCGGATGGCGTTCACCGGATCGATCATCGTCAACGCGCCATTGCCGGCCAGCGGCGGATACGCGGGATGACCGGCGACGCTCGTGCCGCGGCCGTCGCTGCCGTGGCAGTCGGCGCAGTGGTGTTCGTACAGCTTCCTGCCCGCCTTCATGATGTCCTCGGGCGGTGGCGTGATTGGCCGCCGCGGCGACGGATCGGCCGGCAGCGATTTCAGATACGTCGCCATCGCCCCCGCATCCGCATCGGTCAGGTATTGCAGGCTTTGTCCCACGACTTCCGCCATCGGCCCGAACACGGCGCCGCGCGGCGCGACGCCCGTCCGCAGCAGCTGCACGATGTGCGCCTGGTCCCAGTTGCCGAGACCCGCCTCGTTGTCGGCGTCCAGCGCGGGCGCGTACCAGCCGACGATAGTGATGTGGCCGCCGGACAGCCGGGAGCCCGTCGCGCCGAGGCCATTGCGCGGGCTGTGGCAGGCGCCGCAATGGCCCAGGCCCTCGACGAGATAGGCGCCCCGGTTCCACTCCGCGCCTTGCGCAGGCTGCGGCGCGTACACGCCCGGCTTGAAATACAGCAGGCGCCAGCCGGCCAGCACGATCTGCCGGTCGTACGGGAAGCGTAATGCGTGGGGGCGATTTTGCTGGTTCACGGGCGCGAGGCTGCGCAGCCAGGCGTACAGGGCGTCGGCGTCGTCGCGCGTGACCTTCGTCGTGTTCGTGTACGGGAAGGCCGGGTACAGCAAGCGGCCGCCTTTCCCGATGCCGTTGTGCAGGGCATTCCAGAAATCGTCCGCGGTCCAGGCGCCGATGCCCGTCTGCGCGTCCGGCGTGATGTTCGGCGCGTAGACGGTGCCGAACGGCGTGGCCAGCGCGCGTCCGCCCGCATACGGCGTGCCGCCGCGCGCGGTGTGGCACGCCATGCAGTCGCCCGCGCGGGCGAGATAGGCGCCGCGGGCGATGTTGGCGGGTGTGGCCGCCCACGCCGCCTGCGCGCGCGACGGGATGAATTCGGCGCGCGGCCACGCGACGAACACGGCGGCCAGCGCCGCCACGACGAGGACCAGGATGACGATGCGCTTCATGGCCGCCGCTCCGGTTCGCTGCCGCACGCGAGCGGCATCGGGTGATTCACGTCGGGCGCGGGCGTGGCATCGTCCGGCACCGGTTCGCTCGCGAGCCAGCCCGAGATGGCGGCCACGTCCGCCAGCGACAGGCGCCCGGCGATCGTCGCCATGCAATCGGGCGCGTGGGCGCGGCGGGTGCCGTTCCGCCAGGCGCCGAACTGGGCGTTGATGTAGTCGCGCGGCAGGCCCAGCAGGCCCGGGATGGCGGGCAGGGCGCCCGTCAGGCGCTGGCCGTGGCATGCGACGCAGGCCGGCACCTTGAGCGTGGCGTCGCCGCGCGTGACGAGTTCGTGCCCCCGCTCGAGCTGGCCCGCCGGCAGGCTGGCGCGCGCCAGCACGGGCGCGGGCACGTGCTGCGTCGAGAACCATGTCGCGATCTCGCGCAGGTAATCGTCGGACATGTGCTCGACCATGTAGGTCATCAACGGGTACTGGCGGCGGCCGGCGCGGAAGTTCTGCAACTGGTTGTACAGGTAGCCGGCCGGCTTGCCGGCGATGCGCGGGTAGTAGTTCGGACCCGACGCCGGCTGCGGCGCCGGGGCGGACGCACTGCCGTGGCACGACGTGCATGCGGCCACGCGGCGTTCCAGCGTGTCCGGCACGGCTTGCCGGGCCAGTGTCGGAGCCATGTGCAGGGTTGCCAGCAACAGCAAGGCGGGGCGCAAATACATGACGTTCCTGTGGTCGACGAGAAAGTACTAGCGGCATGATACCGCGTCGACTTGAACTTCACGCAATCTTTTGAAAACGCTAAGTTAAAGCGTACCCTTCAATGCGCGTCCTGGAACGTGCGCAGATAAGCCAGCAGCGCGGCCATCTCTTGCTCGTCGTGGATGCCCCAGAAGCGCATCTTCGTGCCGGGTACCATCTTGTCCGGATCGCGCAGGTAGGCGGCCAGCGTGTGTTCGTTCCACACGATGCCCGCTGCCTTCATCGCATCGGAATATTTGAAATCGGGCGTGCTGCCGGCGCGGCGGCCGAACAGGCCGTTCAGCTGCGGCCCGAAGCCGCCGTGCGCGTTCGGACCGATCTGGTGGCAGGACGCGCACGGCTTGAAGACGGTCGCGCCGTCGACCGGACCCTCGTGGCGCGAGCAGCCGGCCAGCAGGAGCAGCAACACGACGAGCCGGCGCATGCTCAGGTGCGCGGCTTGGGTTGCGCGGCCCGCCGCGGCCCGCCGGCGACCGGCTTTGGCGGCAGCGGGGGCGGCGGATTCGCGCGCCAGTGGCGGTAGATGCGCAGGGCGACGTGGGCGTCGTCGGCCGCGTACAGGATCTGCTTGTCGGACAGGCGCGGCAGGGCCCAGTTGGTCGTCGTGATCTTGCGCGATTTCTGCAGGCGCTTGCCGAAGAAGCGCGCGACGGCCGTCTTCGCGCCCAGCGCATTGCGCTCGCCGCGGCGCAGGGCCGTGGACAGGTCGAGCACGTTGCACGTCTCGATGCCCAGTTTGGCGCGCAGGCGGCGCAGGTCGTCGCCGAGGCCGAAGCCGACTTTCAGGATGGCAGGCGATTCCAGCACGGCGCGCAGCACGTCGACGCCAGGCGGCGTATCGGCGGGAGCGTCCGGCGCGCGCGGCTTGAGCGTGCCGATCTGGAACAGATAGGCGTGCTGGTCGGTGGCGAGCTGGACGAGATGCGGTCCCGTCGATTGCTCGCCCTTCTGGAACGTGGGCTTGGATTCGGTGTCGAAGCCGATGACGTCGGACGCCAGCAGCGCGGACAGCGCGCCGTCCGCATCCTGGCGCGTGCGTACGAGACGCACGTCGGCCAGGGTGATGCCTTCGTAAGGGGGGAGGGCGTCCTCGGCCTCGCTCATCCGTGCTGCCGGATCAGCGTTTCGCGAACTTGGAGGCCAGCTGCTGCAGCTTTTCCTGGCGCTTGCGGTCGGCTTCCACCTGGGCGGCGGCATCGCGCTCGGCCTTCTTGCGCTCGGCTTCCTTCTTGAAGCGTTCCTGCAGCATTTCCTTGGCGTGCTGGCGGTGCGTGTCCGTCACCTCGGCGCCCGGATTGCCGTCCAGGTCGTAGCGCACGGTGGCTTTTTCCATCGCGCGCAGGTAGCGCATCGAGCCCGTGTGGATGCCCAGCGCGGCGCGCATCGTCTTGCGGTTCAGGCCGGGCAGGCGCGCCAGCACCTGCTTGTCGATGCCGATCGCCAGCGGCAGGCAGTCGCGGAAGGCCTTGAACTGTTGTTGCAGCTGCTTGAGCAGGGCGCGGGGCGACTGGGCGGCTTCCGGGGCCGCAGCCGGCGCGTCATTCGCAGGCGCGTCGGGCGTGGCGGGGGTGGCGTTTTCGGTGGCCTCGGGGAGCTCGGCGACAGGACTCATCGTATTCATTGACTTCATGGTAAGAACGGGAAGCGGAAGGATAGCATGGCCGCGCCGCGCGCGTGCCGCTCAGCCATGTAAAGGATCGTTTTATTGAGTAGATGACGGTGATTTCATGCATGTACAGCGGCGCGCGGGCAAGAAATCGTGTATGATCCGCCCCTTTCCTTGCGCACGGTTTGCGCCGACGCAGCCAGGGTCAGGAAGAGGAAAAGGAAATATGCGTCTGAGTGATATCCCATATCGGATATTTCAATTATCGCTAAACATTTCCTTAAGGCATAATGCCTCCGTCTCCTCTATTTCTCCTCTGGAAAATAGATTCAAGCCCGTTGTCTGACGGGCTTTTTTTCGTTCCGACATGCTAACCCGCGATTTCGACCACGTTCCGTTCCGCTTGAACCCACTGTGCACGCGCGCCGCAGCCCATCCCGGCTGCCCGGGGCGCCCGCCGGGCAGCGGCAGGAGTGCTTGATATCGGGCTTTCCGCCCTTAGTTAAGTTCATCCTTCTAGGGCCTTCCCTCATCCCCGCCCACAAGGACCGCCAAGCGGACCAGGTGGGTTATTGACTTCGCAGGCACCGCGCCACGCCTCGACTGGAGAAAGACTATGAAAAACACCGCCAAGACCCTGACACTGACAGCGAAGAAAGCGCCGGCCAAGAGCACGGCCCAGCTGTCGGTGCCGAAGACCGCGACCTCGTATTTCCTCGAAACGGAAGCGGCAGCCAAGGTGACGGTGGTGAAGACGCGTTCGCGCCTCGCGTCGCTGAAGGCAGTGCAGGCCGAGGAAGCGTCGCGTCTGCAGCCGGAAGAGTACGACGACGACGCCGCGGACGAAGCGCAGGCCGAGGCCGTCGCTGCCGACGTGCAGGCAGCGGACGACGTTGCCGAGCCGGTCGCAGAGGCTGCCGAGCCCGTCGTCGCGCCCGTCGCCGCCGTGGCCTTCGATGAGACGGACGACGTGATCCCGACGCCGACCGCGCCCGCCGCGCCGCCGGTGATCGTCAAGAAGCGCGTCTCGCGCCTGGCCGCGCTGAAAGCCGACGCCGCGCCGGCCGCCGCAGCCGTTCCTGAACCGGTCGCCGCCGCGCCGCAGGCGCCGGCCGTTGCCGCCCCCGGCGCCGAGCCGGCCGCCCGCGTCGTGCGCACCCGCACGGCGCGCCGCATCGAGCCGTCCGCCGCGTCGACGACGTCCGCGCAGCCGACCGGCACCGTCAGCACGACGACGGACGCCGCCGCGCTGGCCGCGATCGACACGTCCGGCTACCTGCTGCCGCAAGTGAAGGTGCCGGGCCGCCGCGGCCGCAAGCCGAGCGAATTCGTGCCGGAGAACGACGAGATCGCGGCGCTGAACGCCGTCGAGCGCGCCGAGCTGAAGGCTGCGTCGAAACTGCGTGAGCGCAAGGCCAAGGGCAGCGCCAACCTGTTCGGCGCCGCGGAAGGATTTTCGGCCGAGGAACTGGAAAAGCGCCGCCAGCAGCTGAAGAACCTGATCAACATGGGCAAGGAGCGCGGCTACCTGACGCACGCGGAGATCAACGACCAGCTGCCGGAAAACATCATCGATCCGGAAGCGATCGAAGGCATCATCGCGACGTTCAACGACATGGGCATCGCGGTCTACGAGCGCGCGCCGGAAGCGGAAATGATGCTGCTGTCGGACGCCGTCGTCACGCCGACCTCCGAAGACGAAGTGGAAGCGGCCGCCGCGACCGCGTTGTCGACCGTCGACTCCGACTTCGGCCGCACGACCGACCCGGTCCGCATGTACATGCGCGAGATGGGCGCCGTGTCGCTGCTGACGCGCGAAGGCGAGATCGCGATCGCCAAGCGCATCGAGGATGGCCTGAAGGACATGGTGCAGGCGATCTCCGCGTGCCCGGTGACGATTTCCGAGATCATCGCGCTGTCGCACAAGATCGCCAAGGACGAGCTGAAGATCGATGACGTCGTGGACGGCCTGATCGACCACAACGAAGGCGCCTCCGCCACCGCGCCGGTGACCAGCGCGAGCGACGAGGACGAGGACGAGGAAGACGACGACGTCGAGGAAGAGGAAGACGAGGGCGGTGCCGGCGGCAGCGCCGCGGCGGGCTACTCGGCCGAACAGCTGGCCGCGCTGAAGAAGGGCGCGCTGGACAAGTTCTCCCTCATCGAGAAGCAGTTCGACAAGATGGGTCACGCGTTCAAGACGCAGGGCTACGGCTCGCCGGCCTACACGGCCGCGCAGGAAGTGATCTCGTCGGAACTGCTGGGCATCCGCTTCACGGCGAAAGTCGTGGAAAAGCTGTGCGACACGCTGCGCCACCAGATGGACGAGGTGCGCTCGATCGAACGCGCCGTGCTGGACATCTGCGTGAACCGCTGCGGCATGCCGCGCGCCCACTTCATCAAGGTCTTCCCGGGCAACGAGACCGACCTGGAATGGGTGCAGCGCGAAGTCGACTGCGCGTATCCGTACAGCGCCGTGTTGAAACGCAACGCCCCGGCGATCCTGGAACTGCAGCAGCGCATGATCGACCTGCAGGCGCGCGTGGCGCTGCCGCTGGCGGACCTGCGCACCATCAACCGCCAGATGGCGGCCGGCGAAAAGCGCGCCCGCACCGCGAAGCGCGAAATGACCGTGGCCAACCTGCGTCTCGTGATCTCGATCGCGAAGAAGTACATCAACCGCGGTCTGCAGTTCCTCGACCTGATCCAGGAAGGCAACATCGGCCTGCTGAAGGCGGTCGACAAGTTCGAGTACCGTCGCGGCTATAAATTCTCGACGTACGCGACGTGGTGGATCCGCCAGGCGATCACGCGTTCGATCGCCGACATGGCCCGCACGATCCGCGTGCCGGTGCACATGATCGAGACGATCAACAAGATGAACCGCATCTCGCGCCAGATCATGCAGGAAACGGGCACCGAGCCCGACATGGCGACCTTGGCGACGAAGATGGAAATGCCGGAATCGAAGGTCCGCGAGATCATGAAGATCGCGAAGGAACCGATCTCGATGGAAACCCCGATGGGCGAGGACGGCGATTCGCAACTGGGTGACTTCATCGAGGACAACGCGACCCTGGCCCCGCTGGATGCCGCGATGCACGCGTCGATGCGCAACGTGATCAAGGAAGTGCTGGACTCGCTGACCCCGCGCGAAGCGAAGGTGCTGCGCATGCGCTACGGCGTCGAGATGTCGAACGACCACACGCTGGAAGAAGTGGGCAAGCAGTTCGACGTGACCCGCGAGCGTATCCGCCAGATCGAAGCGAAGGCGATGAGCAAGCTGCGCCAGCCGTCGCGCTCGGACAAGCTCAAGACGTTCCTGCAGAACCAGTAAGCGTTACGCGAGTCCCGAACAGCCGCGCCGCCCGTCCGGGCCGCGCGGCTTTTTTATTGCGCGGGCAGAAGTCCTGTGAGGAAAGCCTGCACCGGGCGGGACGTCTTCGCGGCCTCGGAGCAGACCAGGCCGAATTCGCGGTGTACAGGCGGCGTCAGCTGCATGACGCGCAGCCCGCGCCGGTCTTCAGGCAACGTCGATTCGGGCACGAGGGCGACGCCCATGCCTTCGCGCACCAGCACGCAGGCGCTGGCCCAGTCGCGCACCGTCACGCGGATGTCCGGCAGGCGCAGGCCCGCGTGTTCCACGAGACGCTGGCCATGCACGGCGCAGCCGCCCGTGGCGAGGATGAACGGCTGCGCGGCCATTTCTCCGAGCGTGACGCCGTTCCCGCTGGCGCGGCGGCCCAGGGGATGACTGGAAGGCAGCACCGCCACCCACGCGTCGCGCCCAAGTATCGCTGCCGCGCGGCCCGGGGCGGGATTCAACACCACCCCCAATTCCACCGTGCCGGCGTCCAGCCACGCTTCCACCTCCTCGTCCGTGCCTTCCAGTGCCACCAGTGCAATGCCGGGATGGCGGCGCTGGAAATCCCGCAGCAGGCCAGGCAGCAGCGTCGAGATCACCGATGGAAAACTGGCCAGGCGGATACGGCCCCCATTGAGGCCCCGGCTGTCATCGGCCAGCGCGCGAATCGCGTCGAGACGTTCCACCATCGCACGGGCCTGCTCCACGACCTGCTCGCCCAGCGCCGTGATCCCGATGTGCCGCCGCTCGCGCGTGAACACCTTGAATCCCAGCGACGCTTCCAGCTGCGCGATGGCCTGGCTGGCACCGGACTGCGTAATGCCCACGCGCTCGGCGCCGCGCGACATGTTGCCGGCATCGGCGACGGCGACCAGCAGGCGCCAATGCAAGAGGTTCATCATGGGAATCAGTAGCTCAGCTAATACGTGGAAAATCAGACATTAATTTTACGGGCTAATGGGCCACGAGGATACTGCTCGACCGTGTCCAACGTTCCGAGGAGTTCCATGAAGCTGTACTACGCCCCCCATACCTGTTCGCTGTCTCCCCATATCGTATTGCGCGAACTCGGCCTGCCGTTCGATCTCGTCAAGGTCGACAACCGGACCAGGCTCACCGCGGACGGCCGCGATTTCCGCACCGTCAATCCGAAGGGCTATGTGGCCGCGCTCGAACTGGACGACGGCCAGGTGTTGACCGAAGGTCCGGCCATCGTCCAGTACCTGGCCGACCTCGACCCGGAAAGCGGACTGGCGCCGCGCGCCGGCACCTGGGAGCGGGTGCGGCTCCAGGAGTGGCTGAACTTCGTCGCCACGGAGATCCATGCCGGTTCGGCCCCGTTGTTCAATGCGGCACTTCCCGAAGAGGCGCTGGCCTGCTTCCGCGCCAGGCTGTTCAAGCGATTCGATTTCTTGCAAGACGTGCTGGGCCGCCAGGACTATCTGGCGGGCGCGTCTTTCAGCGTCGCCGACGCCTACCTCTTCACCGTGCTGGGCTGGTGCAGATTCTTTTCCATCGATCTCGGCCACTGGCCCGCGCTGCAGGCCTATGTGCGGCGGATCGGCGCGCGGCCCGCCGTGCTGGCGTCGTTACACGCCGAAACCGCGACGTGATCAGCCTGGCGCCGTGCCGCTGGTCGAGGCGAGGAGCTTGGCAAGGAGGGCTGAAAGCTGCGCCTGCTCCTTCTCCGTCAACCCGCTGACGACGGCCTGCTGGTTGGCGACATGCGCGACGACGGCCTCGTCGATGAGGGCGAGTCCCGTGGCGGAGAGCGCCACCAGGGTGCCCCGGCCATCCCTTGGGTTGGGCTGGCGTTGCACGAGCCCGGCCTTTTCCAGCCGATCGATGCGATTCGTCATGCTTCCAGAGGAGATCATGGCGGCTTCGTAGAGGTCGGTCGGCGTCAACGCATAGGGCGCGCCGCTGCGCCGCAGCGTTGCCAGCACGTCGAATTCGCCAGGCTGCAGGCCGAAGCGCGCGAATAGCGGATTGAGGTGGTCGCGCATGATCACCACGCCCGCCTCGCCAAGGCGCCCCAACAGGATCATGGGCCCGACGTCGAGGTCCGGGCGTTCGCGCGCCCATTGAGTCGCTGCTTTTTGTGCTCTATCCATGTTTGCAAGTATCTTGATGTAGAGATAAAATATCTTCACATCAAATTATATGGAATGGCCGTCGCGCAGCCAAGCGTCGAACGGTTCCAGGAACTCGACATGTCAAAATCACTCGGCGCATATGCCTTTCCAGCAGCGGTCGTGCTCGTTGGAATCAACCTCCGTCCCACGATGGCGACGATCGGGCCCCTGCTCGACGTGATCCAGCGCGAGACGGGACTGAGCGATACCGGGGCCAGCCTGCTGACCACGCTGCCGGTCGCATTGATGGGCGTGTGCATGCTGGGCGCCTCCCGCCTGCAAGCCGCACTCGGCGCGCGCCGGGGCATCGCGTCCGGCGTGCTGCTCATCGTACTGACCTGCCTGGGACGCTCGGCGTGGAGCGGCCCCACCGCATTGCTCGCGACGGCGATCGCGGGCGGCATCGGCATCGCGATGGTCCAGGCGTTGATGCCGATGGCGATCCGGCACCGCGCGGGAGGGCACACGGCAACGGTGATGGGTATCTATTCGACGGCGATCATGGGCGGGGCGATGATCTCCAGCGCGGCCAGTCCATGGCTGGCGCAAGGCATGACCTGGACCGCGGCCCTGGGCGTATGGGTGTTCCCCGCCCTGGTGGGACTGGCGGCCTGGTGCCTGGCCACGTCGCAACCCGATGAGCTGCCGGTGCACGCGGCACGGCGCCCGGTCCATCGCACGAGGCGCGGCTGGCTCCTGCTGGGTTTTTTCGGCCTGGGCACCGGCGCCTATACCCTGGTATTGGCGTGGCTGCCGCCGTTTTACACGCAGCTCGGCTGGTCGCCGGAAGCGGCGGGGGCGTTGCTCGGCGCCCTGACATGCGCGGAAGTGGCGGCAGGGATCGCCGTGTCCGCCGTGGTTGGCCGGACGCCCGACCGGCGTGTGGTGCTGCTCCTGGCGATCGGCGCGCTCCTCGCGGGGATGCTCGGTTTTTCCCTCGCCCCGGCCGCTCTCGCATGGCCGGCGGCCCTGCTGGCCGGGCTCGGTATCGGTGCGCTGTTCCCCCTGTCGCTCATCGTCGCGATGGACCACGGCGATAACCCGGAGGATGCCGGTGCGATCGTGGGTTTCGTCCAGGGCGGCGGCTACCTGCTGGCGGCGATCCTGCCGCTCGCCGCCGGACTGCTGCGCGAGCACCTCTCGAATCTCGCACCCGCGTGGTGGTCGATGGCCGCGCTCTGCCTCGTACTGGCGCTCATCGCCATGTCGTTGCGCCCCGGCCATCGCATTTCCATGCAGGGTTGATACAGGGCGTTCGGCATGCTGCTCCGACAAGCTTTGTGGTGCCGCCCCGACATAAGTTATCAAACGAAAAATGGTTCTATCGAGAAATTCACAATCTGTCTGGTATTGACGAGCCAGCTTGCGGATACTTGGCACATCGACTGTTCCACATATCCACATGGCTCGCTTTTCTTTCCTTTTGTTGGCCGCCGCCTGCGGCCTGCCGCTGGCCGCATCGGCCGGCGATGACGACACGATTTCCACCGACCGTCCCGACTTCGTCGAATCCAGCCAGGTTGTCGGCAAAGGCCGCCTGCAGCTGGAAACGAGCCTGCAGTGGGAGCGCGACCGCGCCGGCGGCGTGACCGCGCGCACGCTCACGACGCCGACCCTGCTGCGCATCGGCCTGGGTGAGACGACGGAGCTGCGCTTCGAGACGGACGGCCGCACCGTCGCACACGCGGGCGGCGCGACGATGGCCGGCTACGCCGACACGTCCGTCGGCATCAAATGGCATACGGCCGACCAGGACGGCGCCGCACCGTCGCTCGGCTGGCTGCTGCATGCGGACCTGCCCAGCGGCAGCAAGGCCCTGCGGGGTTCCGGCGTGCGTCCGTCGCTGCGTGTGGCCGCCGAGTGGGAGCTGGCCAATGGCGTCGGGATCGGCATCATGCCCGGCGTCGGCACCGACAACGACGAGCGCGGCGCCCGCCGCGGCTACGGCATCCTGGCCGCCACGGTCGGCCGCGACATCACGGAACGCGTGCACGGCTTCGTCGAACTGGCCGCGCCGCGCATCGCGCGCGCCAACCGCGGCGGCACGCAGGCCGTCTTCGACACCGGCGTGACATGGCTGCTCACGAACGACATTCAACTGGACGCCGCGCTGAGCCGCGGCCTGAACCGCCGCACGGCGGACCTGGGCATCGGCCTGGGCCTGTCGGTGCGCCGATAACGGAAGGAATGCCCATGCTGAACCGCTTCACCATCCGCCAGCGCATGCTGGCCTGGAACGTCACCGCCATCGCCTTCGTCGTCATGGTCGGCGGCATCGGCGAACTGGCCGTCGGCCAGCTCGACGGCGCCATGGACGCCATCACCGGCAACGGCAGCGCCATCCGCCACCAGATGCAGGCCGACCAGGCGCACGACGCCCTCCGGGCCGACGTGCTGGCCGCGCTGCTGGCGGGCGATGCCGACACGGCCGCGCGCGACGCCGCCCGGCGCGAAGCCGCCGAACACAAGGCGCTGTTCCGCGAGATGATGGCGAACCTCGACAGGCAGGTAAAGGATCCCGCGATCCGTGCGGCCATCGACAAGGTCAAGCCGGACGTCGACGCTTACCTGCGCGGCGTCGACGATATCCTGAAGGTGTCCGATCCCGCCGCCGCGCGCGCCGCGTATCCGGCGTTCATGGACCGCTTCCACGTACTCGAAAAAAGCATGGAGGCGCTGTCCGGACATATCGAAGCCGCGTCGGACGACACCCGCGCCGCCGGCGACGCGACGGTGCGCCGCGCGCGCGTGCAAGTGATCACGATGGCGCTGCTGGCCGCGCTGACGACGTTCGTGGCGGGCGTGCTGCTCGTACGCTCGATCAGCCGTCCGCTCGACGCCGCGATCGACCTCGCCGACCGCATCGCGGCCGGCCGCCTCGACACCGACCTCGCGTGCGGCGACGGCGACCGCAGCGAGACGGGGCGCCTGAACCGCGCGCTGGGCGCGATGCAGGCCAGCCTGCGCCGCATCGTCGGCGACGTACGCGGCGGCACCGAGGCCATCGCGACCAGCACGGCGCAGATCGCGGGCGGCAACGCCGACCTGTCGCGCCGCACGGAAGCGCAGGCCGGGGCGCTGGAACAGACGGTGACGTCGATCGAACAGCTGACGGCGACCGTGCGCCAGAACGCCGAGCACGCTCGCCAGGCGGACGGCCTCGCGCAATCGGCATCCGGCATCGCCCAGCGCGGCGGCGCCGTCGTGGGCCAGGTGGTCGACACGATGGGTGCGATCGACACGTCCGCGCGCCGCATCGTCGACATCATCGGCGTCATCGAAGGGATCGCGTTCCAGACCAACATCCTCGCGCTGAATGCGGCGGTGGAAGCGGCCCGCGCGGGCGAGCAGGGACGGGGATTTGCCGTCGTCGCGGGCGAGGTGCGCACCCTGGCCCAGCGCGCCAATGCGGCGGCGCACGAGATCAAGGGTCTCATCGACGATTCCGTGGCCCGGGTCGATGCCGGCACGCGCCTCGTCGCGGAAGCGGGCGCCACGATGCGCGACGTCGTCGACAGCGTGGGCCGCGTGACCGCGATCATGGGCGAGATCAGCATCGCCAGCGGCGAGCAGGAGCAAGGCATCGGCCAGGTCAACCGCGCCATCGGCGCGATCGACGACGCCACGCAGCAGAACGCGGCGCTGGTGGAAGAAGCGACGGCCGCGGCGAGCGCGATGCAGGACCAGGCGGAGCAGCTGCAGCGGCTCGTGGCCAGTTTCGTGCTCGCCGCGCCGCCCGCCGCCGCGCCGCGCGCCCCGCAGCCGCCGGTCGGGGCCGCGCGCCTGGCGCTGCAATGATTACGATGTAGACAGGTTGGGCCACGCCGGCCCGGCCTTGGCATACTGTCGGTATGCAAACTTCGATCCGCCCCGCTTCCCTGGCCTGCCTGCTGGCAGGCGTCCTGTCCGTCCCGGCCGCCCGTGCGGACGACGACACCATCAACCCCGACCGTCCCAACGTGGCCAACTCGAGCCAGGTGGTGGGCAGCCACCGCGTCCAGCTCGAGACGGGCGTCCAATGGGACCGCCAGCGCGACCTGGAGGCGCACGTGCGCACGCTCACGACGCCGACCCTGCTGCGCATCGGCGTGGCCGACGCGCTCGAACTGCGCGTGGAGACGGACGGGCGTACGATCGAGCATGCGGACGACCCCGCGTCCGGCGCGCACACGGTCAGTGCCGGCTGGGCCGACCTGTCCGCCGGCGTGAAATGGCATGTCGCCGACCAGGACGGCATGCGGCCATCCGTCGGGATGATCGCCGAGGTGGCGCTGCCCACGGGCAGTGCGGCGCTGCGCGGCAGCGGGTTCCGGCCCGCGGTCGAGCTACCGGTGGAGTGGGATCTCGGGCACGACTGGTCGCTGGGCGTGATGCCGGGCGTGGTGCGCGACAGCGATGTTACGTACGGCGTGTTCGCTGCGTCGGTCGGGAAGGCGTTCAGCGAGCGGCTGCACGGCTTCGCGGAAGTGGCCGCGCCGCAGATCGGGCACGGGACGCAGGCGATCGTCGACACGGGCTTGTCGTGGCTCGTGAACAGGGATTGCCAGATCGACGCGATGGTGGTGCATGGGGTGAATCGCCAGACGCCGGGGCTGAGCCTGGCGTTTGGCGTGTCCGTCAGACGCTAACGTCGTACGCGACCTGCGCTATATCTTCGTGCTGAAATGCTGAAAGCTTGAGATCAGCTTCGCTCCACAACTGAGACTGTCGCCATCGAATGCAATGTGCTTGCCGCTGATTGTGTGGTGCGGAGAACCGCTGGTGATCGTGCAGCCTGAGTGGCCAGGGATGGGACAGCTGCACGTGTCGCCCACGCAGGCCACTGGAATGCCGTGGACTTTGAAGTGCGATGCGCTGGCGCTGATTACCTTGCCGCCGTGGGTCGTGACGTCGCCTAGTCTGATGACGTTTTTCATGCGGGCATCCTTATTTGAATGTGAAGGTATTTATTTGACAGCCGCAGCCGCGTCGTTCTCCGCAGGCGGCGTCATCGATCTGATACTCCGAAACACGTCACCGCGCGATTCTTGCTGCGCCTTACGCTTTTCTTCGGAAGGCGGGCTGATGAATATGAAGGTTGCCTCGTGTGGGTCACGCAGGTTTACGGCTAGGCTTGGACCGCCAGCGCGATAGCTGCCCATCACCCCAATCGCCATCTGCATGAACAAGGTGGCAGCGCCCGTATTGCCGAGGCGCCGATCGATGTTAATGAATTGGTCCAGCTTACTGCTGTCGATTTCAGGACCACCCTGTGCGGCATACTGATGCAGCATACCTTCGAGGGCCACTAGTTGTTCGGTTTGATTATTCGTGGCTGCGATCACGCGCGCCGGGCCCTTGGTGCGCTCGGCCTCTGGCAGGGTGCGCAGTGCGTCCTGCAGGCCTGCGATTAGCGCTTTTTGCCGCGCATCGCGCCGGGGGAGCGGCTTGCCGTGCTCGTCCGTGGTCTTGACGAAAACTGGTCGGTGGATGAATCCGAGCGTTGCCATGCTGTCGAATTGTTGAAGCTGTAGTTTGCTCCATGGGATGGGGAACCAGGGAGTCGGTTTCCAGTCGGGCGGTGGTCGGTGCTTTGCGTTGAACTCGCGATCGAGGAAACTGATCTGGCCGGTGCCGCGGATGTCCGGGCGCTTGCTGAATTTGGCGGCGTATTCGAGCCATTCGGGGATGGTTGGGGGACGATTGTGAGTCACCGTTTCTGGGCGCGGCAACGACTTCGTCAAGTCGAGGTAGCCCAGAAACAGGCGTCGCGCGACTCCATCGCGGTTGAGCAACTCCATCGGGGTTCGGTAATCGTCGATATCTTCGTAGACGAAAGGACGAATCGGATCGACCCGCTCGCGGCGCGCAAGGACGAAGAGCGCTGATGCGTCCGGCATTTGGGGGACGTAGTAACCCTCTTTGACGAGCGATGGCGAACCAGGCGACTGGGACACGTCGCGAACGGCCATTCCGTCGTCTGAGTTCAATACGACATACGGGACATCAGGGTTGGCATCGAAGAACTCGAAAACGTCTTCGAGGATGTGGTCTGGTCGTTCGGCAAAGCGGGCCGGGCCGGCCACAAATAGGCTGGTCGACATGCCAGATGACTCAGCTGAAGCGGCAATCCCCATGTCCGGCATAAGTGGGTTGCCTGCATACTTACTCGTATCGGGAGGCCTTGCGTTGAATACCGGCGTTCCCCATTCGGTAACGGTGTAACCGGCACCGTTTTCCAACGTGTCACCACTTCGCCCGCCGCTCTGGCCAAGCTTGTCAAACATCGTCCATGGGTATTTCTTGGGATCATGCTCGCGAAGGGATGTGTACGGGTTGCCGGTTTGAAGTGCAGTCCATAATTTGCCCTGTCGGTACTTGTCCAGGGTAACCCCTAGATTGATCACTTCTAGCACGTACTCGTGCCGTCCCTGCTCGCTATGCGTGGTCGCTGCTTGATCACGCTCCTTTGCAGCAGCAGCTGATGCTTGCGTCTGGCGCGCATCCGCGTCGCGTCGCGCCAGCACCCATCGTCCTCCAAATACCAGTCCGATTCCTAACGCGACCGCCAGGAGCCACCAGGGTTTGCTCATTGTTATCTCCGCTTGTTGGATGCTGCGATTGCATTGTCGAAATCAAAAATATCGACATATGCGTCAGGCGTAACACTACATTGCCTAAGATGCTTTTGCTCCTGAATGCCTCGTCGGGCGAAATGTACTCATGAGGGTGCTCGGTCAACCTTCCCGACTGTTCCAGCCATCGATTCCACAACAAGGCATTGCGGAAGTCCCTCTGGCGGTAGCGGCAGATCGGCGGGTAATTTGCCGGTTGAGTAATATATTTGGTTACCTTCGATGAGCGCCTTTCGCCAAGGACGTTCATCTGTCCAGTAGATTGCAAACTCTTGCAGGAATTTGCTCCATTTGAGGATGCTATGTCGAGGTGACTCCTTTTCAAGGGTATCCTTCAACCTCCAATCCGCTACCGCACACAGATACTTATAGAACAGCGGATGTGTTGGCGCCTTGCCACCGCCAACGGCCACGTCGTACGCGGTCACTTGGCTATGATTCTTGCGGCCAGCGTAAATCGCGCTATGGAATGAGCGTGATGTGTTCGTTTTTTGCCAGCGCAGCCGGGCTTCGTTCGGAGTTTCGCTTCGTTCGATCAACAGTTTGGGCGGGTTGAGTGGGCGTTCAAAACCGATCTCTAGGCAAACGTACACATTCTTGACCTCGCATCTGTCCTCGATTTTCTTGTCGCGATTGAGCTTTTCCGTCAACACTTGCCGCTGTTCGTTGACCTTCACCACTCTGCCGGGATAGACGTCGAGACGTGGGCTAGCAATCGGTTGATAGCCTCGCAATTTTACGGCGATGCCACACGGATCGGAGACGCATTCCCAATGGTGTCCATCGATGCCGTAATCGCTGGTCACGGAGATGGCCGCGTCGATTTGGTCGATGTTCTCACTCGCGCCGTAGCGATGCTGCGCGTCCGGGAAGGCGCTTTCGCCCATGCTAGCCATTACTGGCTTCGGCAAGGCTTCACCGGTAATGCGGCGTAGACCGAAGCGAGCTCGCTCTTCAGGGGACGCATCACTCGGCGCTTCACTCGCTCTAGGCAAGTGCTCACGCAAGCTGTGATTGCTTATGAAGGAATCGCTCGCGGCTGTGTGGCCATGGTCGTCTTCCCCGGGCACTCTTAACGCAAAATCGTGGGGGGACTGGCCTACTAGGACAAGTTTGCCGTTACGATAATCTGGGCGCCGTTTTAATGTGAAAACGCGTTGAAAGAATCCGGAGCCTAACGCAGCAAGCGGCTTGTATATCGTGGCCGATGGCGAGGACTGTGGCGCAAAGTTGTCAATTGCCGTTATTGCATCGCCTGTGGAGCGAGTTTCCAAACGATGGCCGCGTAAAATGTCGGGTACTCCCTGCCAGCCGATTCCCTCGACACCAGCGAATGCTACCGTCATGTCTTCCGGAGAAAAGTAGAGGTAGACCTTGCCCCGGTTATCGCGATCGTTGGATGCCTCCCATTTAGGACCGACTGCGCCCATGTGTTTTTTTGTATCAGATAGTTCCGAGAATACAGGCGTCGGATGTTTTTTATCGTGTACGCCGTTCACGATGTTTGCCAAAGTCGTGAGACGAGCGTGCAAGGTCTGTCCGCCTTTCACGAATCGATATCGGTCCGTGTCTTTCAACATCTGCACGTCCGCGCCCGAATATCCGTTCACGAGCGCCGCTGCTGTTGGCAATTCATCGACGAGGCTGTAAGGCGGGTTGCACAGGATGAGTGTATCGGCCGGACGTGCGCCAGGCTGATCTTTCTGCATTTTTGGGTCGAGGAGAAAGGCCTGCGCTAACAGGCTGAGTAAGCAGCCTTGGCTATGAGCGACAATCGAGACTGTTTCGTCCTCATCATAATCGCGGATCATTGAAATCAAGGCGGCGAGGCGTCGTGCAGCCAGAATCATGTAGAGCCGTCCCGGGTTCTTCAGGATTGGGTGAGTAGCATCGTGCGACGCCCAGTCTAAGCTTCCATAAGCATCGCTTTTACCTCGGTTCCACATCTCCGGTAGCGACGATGTCGCATTGGCGAACGGGCCGCCTTCTTTCGAGTAATCTCTGTCCAGCCGGTTGCCGTAGCGGTCGACTGCTTGACCGTGGGGTGTTTTCCTCCAGTCGACCACGTGCGCTGATTCTTCGCGAAACCCCCAGTAGAATGGAATAATCGGACTGTGCGTATCGTCGCCGATCTTACGCTTGTAGAAAACGTCGTCGGGATCGTCCTCTAACTTCCCGCGGTCGGCGGCTTGCGGCATGCGATACGTACCTGGTGTCAGATCACCGCACAGGCGCTCTGCTAGTCCTTCGCACAAGCCCGATTCCACCGCGTCGTAACTGACGCCCGCATCATTTACGCCATGCACGAGAATGATCGAACCGGGCAAATTGTGCTTAACGCCGACGATTTTCTTATTGCCTTGCCCCGGTAAAGTTACACCTTCTCCCTTCCCCCGGCTGAATGGTAGTTTCTTGTAAAGCGAAGCGCTTTTTGCATCGGTCATGGCTGGTCTTCCTCCTTGAGATCTATGCTCGCAACGTGCATCTGCTCGTGCTTCAAGGTCGAGGTCGCCCCTTGCGCGTCGGTTTTTCCCGCACCGTCACCGGCCGCGGACTCGATCTTGTAAGCCATTCCGGCAGCCGGCACGCCGCCGTCGAGATGCGGATAGAGACGAGGCTCGAACTTGAGATCGGTCCCGTCCTTCTTGAATGTGGGGAGCTGTGCACTCATCGTCTCCGGGCCATCCCAAGTGAAATCAGGTGCGTGGAACTTGAGGGCCTCCTTGCTCCCGAAGACCGGGGATCCTTCCCCGAGCTTGAGGAATGAGCCGTCCTGCGCAACGAGGAGGATGGTCTTGGCCGATACCGTAATCGAGCCTTCGCTGGCGGTCACTTGAACGTCCCTGGCGGAGTTGACAGCGATATCGTCATGCTGGCTTTGCACCAGCAGTTTTCCGACGTGCGCGATTGCACTGAGTCCGCCACCGCGGGCAAAGAGCGAAATGCCATTGCCGGCATTGACTGCAAAACGCTGACCAGCCGTAAGTTGCAAGTGCTGTTGGGCCGTGGTGTCGACGTTGCTGGCTGAGTAGCTGACGATGGCCTTGGAGCTGGCGAAGCCGATGCCGGCCGGCGAGGTCACGGCGATGACCGGCTCTCTTGGCTCGGCGGCTTCGGGCGCGGTGTTGCTTCCGTCCTCCCAGTTCTTGACCCGTGCGCGCAGTGCGTCCTGTTCCTTGGCATCGATCGCCAGGCCGTTGTGCTCTGCGGCGTAGTTGCCGAGTGAAGTGCACAGTTCACCGCATTCGCGCAGCAGGTCGAGGTATTCGTTGCGTGCAAGCTGGGTACCCTTGCTGTCCGAGCCGTCAAGCAGTTTCCAGGCACTCAGCAAGATACCGCGTGCCGCGCGCAGGGCAATCGCTTCGTTGGTGCGTAGTTCCGCGCCGTCACCGCGTGGCCGCGCGCCATTCTCTCGGCGCGGCTCAGTGAGATAACCAAGGTTCAGCTCCGTCTTACCATGGTCACTGGCCAGCTGCGCACTGATCTGGCCGGTCGTATCGTCCAGCCGAAGCTGGTTACCGCGTCGGCCACGAATCTCCCGGCTGCGCAGGCCGGATTGGTGGCGGGTACCGGGCAACGCGTCCTCTCCGACGAACATGGGCGGTGGCGAGTCGCCGTTGTACACCTGTCCGACGATGACTGGCTTGTCGGGATCACCGCCTGCAAAGTCGATCAGCACTTCGGTGCCGACCGGGGGCAGGAGACGGGCCCCGAGACCGTTTCCTGCCCAGCTGGACGAGACACGTACCCAAGCCGAGTCACGATCCGAATCCGAACTGCCGGCGCCGGCCGCATGCCCGTGGTCTTGTGGCCGCGTAGCCAGGAAACGAACCTTGACACGCCCCAGCGGATCGCACCACACGACTTCGCTCTCCGGGCCGACGACGATTGCCGACTGTAATTGTGGGCGCGGCAGGATCGCGCGGGGCGGAACGATGCGGATGCTCCTGCGCACGCACGTGAAGCTTGTCTGGTAACGCAGCGTCCGGCCGTCATCGGTCCGTTGCGACGCAGCTGTGCCGCGGGCCCAGCCGCTACGTTCGAAGAGTCGCTCCACACGTGCGCCAATGTCCACCGGTAGGTTGTTCTCCGCAATGATGTGCTGAGACGTGACGACGAACTGCCGCGCGCTGTCGGGATGGGCGTCGATTTCCGGATGGCCTTTCAGGCTGAACCACTCGCCGACGGCCAGGTCGCGTACGCTGCCTTCGCCTTTGAACCATTTGGCGGCGTACTCGTGGTAAGCCATCTGCGCGTCGTTCAGGTCCAACAGATCGCGCGGACTGTCGCCGATGTGCGGGACTGCGACCTGGTAATCGTCCAGTCCGGCGGCCAGTTGGTTGCCTTGTTCGCCCTGATCGGCCTGAGCCGGTACCTGGGCCCTCATGAACATCGTATTGCTGGGCTGAAGGTAGTCCCAGCTGAATAGCGATGTACTCCCCGAACGGAGCGCACGTACCGCGCTCCATCCGGTGATGGTGTCGCGCTGCTCAGTTGCATCGTCGCGATGAAATCGCACCAACCCGGCGGCATTTTGGTCGAGTTGACTCGAATCGGCGAACAATACCAAGGTATGTCCGATCCTTGATGGCGCCCGACCGGTTTCGGACGGCCCGGCGCCCGTCGTCAGCCCGGGACGGAAAAACCAGCCTATCCCGCGTCGTTGTAGCAACCGACGAACGAAGGCGGCATCTGACTCGTTGTGCTGCATGATGAACTGGCGTTTGGGTAAACGGCGATTGGCGAGGCTGGCGTCGATTGCCAGATCGAAGGATGCTCCCAGAACCCCCATACTTTTCTGCCACTCGCCGACCAGTATCTGCACGATATCCAGTTCGCTTTTATCTCGGAACACACGTGTGTTGACTTTGTTTTCCAGCACCGAAAGCGCATCGCTCATGACTAATTGATACGTGGCGAGCCCGCCGTCGCTTTGGCCCGAAGCAGCCGCAGTGACGAGCCCGCATATACGGCGTAGCTGGCCGCGGTCGGTGACGATTTGTAGTTCGGCAGGCACACCGATGAAGTTCTTGAGGGGCAGGGTCGCGCTCTCGGACACACACAGCATCCGGAAATTGAATCCGCCGCAGATCGCTTCGCTGCCGATTATTCGTTGCGCCAGGAGCGACTCGTTTCCGGCCTTGGTCATCCCATCAAGAAGCAGGCGAAGCGGCCGGTGGCGATCTCTCAGCACATATTGAACTTCGGCGAACGTTCTTGCGATGTCGGGATCTGCCATCGGTCGTACCCCTTTCAGGTTGATCACGCTCAGTGCACCGTGGGTATCCCAAGCGTTGCGCTGGGAACCTTGTAATTATTCAAGCTCATGCTTGAGTGACATTTGAGCGAACACAACCTGACGACCGTCGGGAGAGCGCGTCGTATAGCTTAATGCGCAGTGCTGAAACGAACAGGGCCCCGTTTCCGGGGCCCTGTCGTTACGGGTGAAGCGATCGTCAGCCCGTGTTGCGCAACCCCGCCGCAACACCATTGATCGACAGGTGAATCCCGCGATGCACCCGCTCATCGACCTTCTCCTCGGCCGACAGCGCCCGATGCCTTTGGATCAGCTCGACCTGCAGGTGATTGAGCGGATCGAGATACGCAAACCGGTTCTGGATCGACCGCGCCAGCAGCGGATTGTTCACGAGGCGTTCCGCCGTGCCCGTGACGAGCGTGAGGCAATGCAGCGTCTCCGCATACTCGGCCGCGATGCGCTCGAAGATGCGCTCGCGCAGATCGACGTCCGGCACCAGTTCCGCGTAGCGCGACGCGATGGCGAGGTCGCTCTTGGCCAGCACCATGTCCATGTTCGACAGCAGCGTGGCGAAGAACGGCCAGTGCTGCGCCATCTCGCGCAGCAGCGCCAGGCGCTGGTCGCGGTCGCCGTCGGCGAGCCAGCCGGAGACGGCCGCGCCGAAGCCGAACCAGCCCGGCAGCAGCAGGCGGCACTGGCCCCACGAGAAGCCCCAGGGGATCGCGCGCAGGTCTTCGATGCGGCGCGTCGACTTGCGTGACGCGGGGCGCGAACCGAGGTTCAGTTCCGCGATCTCGGCGATCGGCGTCGCGGCGAAGAAATAGTCCGTGAAGCCCGGCGTCTCGTACACGAGGTCGCGGTAGGCCTTGTACGCGCGCTGCGACAGCTCGGCCATCACGGGCTCGAAGCGGGACAGGCGCTCGATCTGTTCGCGGTCCGCGTCGTGCGGCATCAGGCCCGCTTCCAGCGTCGCGGCGACCAGCAGTTCGAGGTTGCGGCGGCCGATTTCCGGATTGCTGAACTTCGACGAGATGATCTCGCCCTGTTCCGTCAGGCGGATCTGGCCGTTGACGGTGCCCGGCGGCTGCGCGAGGATGGCGTCGTAGCTCGGACCGCCGCCGCGGCCCACCGTGCCGCCGCGGCCGTGGAACAGGCGCAGCTTGACGTTCGCGTCCGCGAACACCTTCACCAGCTTCAGCTCCGCCTGGTACAGCTCCCAGTTCGACGTCAGGAAGCCGCCGTCCTTGTTCGAGTCCGAATAGCCCAGCATGACTTCCTGCAGGCGGCCCTGGTGCTCGATCACGTCGGCCACGATCGGCAGCGCCATCCACGTGCCCATGATCTCGGCCGCGCGCTGCAAGTCGGGGATGGTTTCGAACAGCGGGATCACCATCGCGTCGCTCTTCTTCTCGCTGGGGCGGAACAGCCCCGTTTCCTTTTGCAGCAGCAGGACTTCGAGCAGGTCGGACACTTCTTCCGTGTGCGAGATGATGTAGTTGCGGATCGCGCGCGTGCCGTAGCGCTTGCGGATCTCGCGCGCCGTGCGCAGGATCTGCAGTTCGGAATTCGTGATGTCCGAATAGCTTTCGTACGGCGTGTACAGCAGGCGTGGCTGCGCCAGTTCGTCCAGCAGCAGTCTGACTTTCGCGTCCTCGGACAGCGCGGCGTAATCGCCTTCCACGCCCGCGCGCGCGAACAGCTCGGCCAGCACTTTCTCGTGTACGTCGGAGCTCTGGCGCATGTCGAGCGAGGCGAGGTGGAAGCCGAAGATGCGCGCCGCGCGTACGAGGCCGTTCAGGCGCGGCACCGCGAGGATGGCGCCGTGGTTCTCGTTCAGCGAATCGGCGAGCACCTGCAGCTCCGCGCGGAACTCCGATGCATCGCGGTACGCATCCGCATGGCCCACTTCCTTGCGCAGGATGTTGGTGGCGCCCAGTTCGCGCGCCGTCGACGCGAGGCGGGCGTAGACGCCGATCAGCGCGCGGCGGTACGGCTCGTCGCTGCGGTGCGGGGAGTGGTCCGGCGACGCATCGGCCAGCGCCAGCAGCGCGGGGCTCGCGGACACGAGCAGCGTGGACGGCGACAGTTCCGCGCCCAGCGCGTGCACTTCGTCGAGATAGAAATCGAAGATGGTCGTCGAGTGGCGCACGAGCGCGCGCTGCATCGTGGCGGCGTTGACGTTCGGGTTGCCGTCGCGGTCGCCGCCGATCCAGCTGCCCATCTGCATGTACGCTGCGTCGTCCAGGCCATCGGCCGCGTTTCCGTACTGCGCCGCGATCTCTTCCTCGACGTCGTCGTACACGGCCGGCAGCTCGCGCAGGAATGTCGTCCGGTAGTAGGACAGGGCGTTCTCGATTTCGTCCGCCACCGTCAGTTTTTCGTAGCGCAGCATGCGGGTCTGCCACAAGGTCGCGATGCGGGCCTGCAGCAGTTGCAGGTTGCGCGCGCGTTCCTTCGGCGTCAGCGGCAGGTCGCGCTCGGCCAGCAGGCGGGCGATGTCGTGCTCGGCGTCGAGCGTCGACTTGCGCTGGACTTCGGTCGGGTGCGCCGTCAGCACGGGGGCGATCAGCGCTTCGCGCAGGAAGCCTTCGACGGTGTCCTGCGCGACGCCCGCATCCTTCAGGCGGGTGAGGGCGTAGGCGACGCTGGACGGCTGCGGCTTCGAGCCGGCCAGCAGGTGGGCGCGGCGGCGGCGGATGTGGTGCTGGTCTTCCGCGATGTTGGCCAGGTGCGAGAAGTACGAGAAGGCGCGCACGACGGAGTTCGTCTCTTCGCGCGACAGTTTCGCCAGCAGCGTCTTGAGTTCGGTGCCGGCTTGCGCGTCGTCTTCGCGGCGGAAGCGCACGGCGGTCTGGCGGATCGTTTCGACGACGTCGAACACGGCTTCGCCTTCCTGGTCGCGCAGCACGTCGCCGAGGAGGCGGCCGAGCAGGCGGATGTCTTCTTTCAGCGGCGCGTCCTTGTCGACGTTGCCGGGCGGTTGGGGGGAGAGTGCAGCGGGATTGTCCATATCGACCATGGTTGAATTGTTGAAACTGCAGATACAACGAATCGGTATTACCAAAGGTCCTGCGGGGCGCGCTGGCGGTTTGCCATGGCCTGCGGGTAGGCCCATGCTAGAATTTGTGATCTCAGGTATGGGCTTAACCGGCGCTGCCCGATCCGGGCGCAACGACAGTGAAAGAAACCGTTTTGAACTCCAACGACACGACGCAGCATGTTCCCGCGCAACTGATTATCGCATCGCGCGAAAGCCGGCTGGCCATGTGGCAGGCCACGCATGTGCGCGACCGGCTCGCAGCATTATATCCGCAGTGCCAAATCGACATTCTCGGCATGACCACGCGCGGCGACCAGATTCTCGACAAGACGCTGTCCAAGGTCGGCGGCAAGGGTTTGTTCGTGAAGGAGCTCGAAGTGGCGATGGCCGACGGCCGCGCCCACCTGGCCGTGCACTCCCTCAAGGACGTGCCGATGGAATTGCCGGAAGGCTTTGAACTGGCCGCCATCCTCGAACGCGAAGACCCGCGCGACGCCTTCGTCTCCAACGATTTCGACAGCCTCGCCGCGTTGCCGGCAGGCAGCATCGTCGGCACGAGCAGCCTGCGCCGCCAGGCCCTGATCGCCGCGCGCTATCCGCAGCTCGTGATCAAGCCGCTGCGCGGCAACCTCGACACGCGTCTGGGCAAGCTCGACCGTGGCGACTACGCCGCGATCATCCTCGCCGCCGCCGGCCTCAAGCGCCTGGGCCTCACGCGCCGCATCCGTGCCTACCTCGAGCCGGAAGAGAGCCTGCCGGCCGCAGGGCAGGGCGCGATGGCGATCGAGATCCTGTCGGGCAATGCCGCCGGCTTCGACGTCCGCGCACTGCTGGCGCCGCTGAACCACACGCACACGGCGCAGGCCGTGCAGGCCGAACGTAAAGTGTCACAAGTGTTCGGCGGCAGCTGCCAGATCCCGCTGGCGGCGCATGCGACCGTCGACGGCGACACGCTGCACCTGCGCGCCATGGTCGCCACGCCGGACGGCCGCCGCAGCGCGTTCGCGGACGCCAGCGGCCCGGCCGCGTTGCCGGAAGCGGTGGGCGAGCAGGTGGCGCAGAAGCTGGCCGCGCAGGATGCCGCCGGGATCCTGGCCGAATGCAAGGCGACCGCCGCGGGCGATGCCTGACGCGGTCGTCATCACCCGTCCGCGCCAGCAGGCCGAGCCGCTGGCCCGCGCGGTGGCGGCGCTCGGCCGCACACCGCTGATCCTGCCATTGCTGGACATTTCCCCGTTGCTAGATGCCGCCCCGCTGCGCGCCGCGCTCGGCCGGCTGCGCGAGTATGCGCTGGTCGCGTTCGTGTCGCCGAATGCCGTCGACGCCGCGTTTGCCCATCTCGACGCGTGGCCGGCCGAGGTGGCGCTCGCCGTCGTGGGCGAGGGCAGCCGGGCCGCGCTGGCCCGCCACGGCATCGCCGGCGACGGTTACCGCGTCCATGTTCCGCTCGACCCAGCCCGCAGCGATTCCGAACACCTGCTGCAGGCACTCGACCTGGCCGCGCTGGCGGGCCGCAAGGTGCTCGTCGTGCGCGGCGAGACGGGCCGCGAAGTGTTGCCGGACGCCTTGCGCGCGGCCGGCATCGAGGTCGAGACCGTTGCCGCCTACCGCCGTGCCGTCCCGAACCTGACGCCGGACCTGGCCGCGTCGCTGCGCGCCTTGCTGGCAGGCCCGAACGACTGGATAATCACGAGCTCGGAAGCCCTGCGCGGGCTGGCCGGCCTCGTCGAGCAGCTTGACGGCGGAGCAAGTGTGGCAAATCTGCAACGGCAGCACTTGATCGTTCCGCATGCCCGCATCGCGGAAACGGCCTCTGCACTCGGTTTCACCACTGTGACGCTCACGGGGTCGGGCGACGAGCGGCTGCTTGCCGCGTTACAATCACGAGCATGAACGAATTGCCCAACAATCCAGAAAAACCAAACATGGGCGGTCCGGTCGTTCCGCCGGAAAGCTATGTGACGCCGGCGCCGGCGGGCCCCGGCGAGCCGCGTGTTCCCGAGGGTACCAGGGTCGGCGGGCTGCTGCAGAAGCCGCAGAACGTCGCCATCCTCGCGCTGGCCATCCTGCTTGCCCTCCAGACGTATTCCACGCACAGCCGTTTCAACAAGCTGCGCGAGGATGTCGCGCGCACGCTGCAAAAGGACAATGCCTCGAACGCCGAGACGGCGCAGGCCGTGCGCGAGATCCAGGAGGCGGCCAAGGAATTGCAGGTGAAGGTCGGCGTGCTGGAAAGCCGCCAGACCGAAGCGCAGAGCCAGCAGGCCGCGCTCGAGCAGATGTACCAGGACATCTCGAAGAACCGCGACGAATGGGCGTTGTCCGAGATCGAGCAGGTGCTGTCCACCGCGAGCCAGCAGTTGCAGCTGGCCGGCAACGTGCAGGGCGCGCTGATCGCACTGCAGAACGCCGACCGGTCCCTGTCGCGCTCCGACAAGCCGCAATTCATCACGATCCGCCGCGCCATTGCGCGCGACATCGAAAAGCTGAAGGCGCTGCCGTCCGTCGACCAGCCCGGCATCGCGCTGCGCCTCGACAACGTCATTTCGCAGATCGACAACCTGCCGCTGCTGTCCGACGAAAAGCCGGCCGAGCCGATCGCGCCGTCGCGCGTGAACGCGTTTGCGGTGGCCGGCAAGGCCGCGGCACCGGCCGACCGGACGCTGGCCCAGCGCATGACGGAAACGTGGCGCAACTGGAGCCACGAGATGTGGGACGACATCCGGCAATTGATCCGCGTGCGCACGGTCGACAATCCGGATGCGCTGATGCTGTCGCCGAGCGAATCGTATTTCGTGCGCGAGAACCTCAAGCTGCGTCTGCTGAATGCGCGCCTGGCGCTGCTGTCGCGCAACGAAGGCACGTTCCGCGACGACATCAATTCCGCACAGCAGCAGCTCGTGAAGTACTTCGACACGAAGGCACGCTCGACGCAGGCCGCGCAGGCCCTGCTGCGCCAGGTGCAGGCCAACAACGTCACCATCGACGTGCCCGACTTGTCGGAGAGCCTGAACGCCGTGCGCAATTACAAATCGAAGCCGTGAAGCGCGGGGCCTAAACGATGCGTTTATTACTCTGGTTAGTCGCCTTGATGGCCGCGGCGATCGGCATTGCCGTGACCGCGCGTTTCAATCCCGGCAACGTCGTCTTTTTCTATCCGCCGCACCGGATCGACCTGTCGCTGAACCTGTTCGTCGTGCTGGCGTTCCTGCTGTTCCTCGTGCTGTACGGCCTCGTCCGCGCCGTGCGGGCCACGCTGGGCATGCCCGAGCGCGTGGCCCAGTACCGCTACCGCAAGCGTGAACGCGAAGCGAACCGCGGCCTGCGCGAAGCGTTGAAAGCCCTGTTCGAAGGCCGCTTCGGCCATGCCGAGAAGGCCGCCATGCGCGCCGCCGACCTGCCCGAGAACGCCGGCCTCGCCGCGCTGATCGGCGCCCGGGCCGCGCACCGCATGCGCGAACCGGCGCGCCGCGACGCCTGGCTCGCGGGCGTCGTGCACGACCAGTCCCTCAAGACGGCGCGCCTGATGACGGTCACGGAACTGCTCGTCGACGACCACAAGCCGGAAGGCGCGCTGGAAGCCGTCGCGGAACTGAACGCCAGCGGCCAGCGCCATATCCACGCGCTGCAATGGGCCATGAAGGCCAACCAGCAGGCGCGCAACTGGCCCGAGGTGCTGCGTCTGGTGCGCATCCTCGACAAGCGCAACGCCCTGCACCCCGCGCTGTCCGCGCGCCTGCGCGAGTTGGCGTACGACGCGCTGCTGTCCGAAGGCGGCCACGACGCCGAGTCGATCCGCCGCGTGTGGGCCGGCGTCCCGGCCGGGGACCGGGTGAAACCGACCATCGCGGCGCGTGCCGCGGCAGCGCTGAATGCGCGCGGCCTGCACGACGACGCCCGCGGCATCGTCGAGGATGCCCTGAAAGCCGGCTGGGACGAGCGCGTCGTGCGCGCCTACCGCGAGGCGGCCGGTCCGGAAGGTTCGGCCACGCTGCTGGCGCAGATCGAGAATTGCGAAACCTGGCTGCGCGCCCATCCGAACGATCCGGAACTGGAACTGACGCTGGGTTCCCTGTGCCTGCGCCAGAAACTGTGGGGCAAGGCCCAGCGCTACCTGGAGCAGGCGTTGTCCGACGCCACCGAGCCGCACATGGTGCGCGAAGCCCACCTGAAACTGGCGCAGCTACACGAGGCGCTGGGCCAGCGCGAAGAGGCCGACAGGCATTACCGGTCGTGCGCGCTGGCGACGGTGCTGTGATCGTCACGCGCGGCGTGCGTCCCGCTTGCCGCGCACGATGATCACGGCCATGTGGCCGGGGATGCCGATACTGTTCGCGACCGGGACGGCCGGCGTTGCCCGGGCATCCGGCAGGCGGTCGATGACGATCGATCCGGCGCCGGCGATGGCCAGCGCCGTGATGAAGATGGCCTCCATGTGTTTCTGGATGTTCATGTCGTTCCCCTCGGATTGGTGACGCGGGCGGCTGCCCGCCGACGGCTATCCAGCAGGAGGCGTGCCACCCTGCGATCGGGGGATTCCCCTGGCAAAAGAGGCCTGCCCGGTCGGGATCGCGCCAACACCGTGCTTTCGAGTGTGTGGGGCAGACCAACAGACTGCCTGTTGCGGCGGGCATTTCGGTGCTTACGCAACCTTGTGCGGCGCACAAGCCCAAGGCGATTCGTTATAATCGACCTTTTATTGTTTCTCCAGCAACCAAGGACTATCCATGAGCCTGAATAACGTCAACGCCGGCCGCGATGTGCCGAACGATTTCAACGTCGTCATCGAAATCCCGATGAACGCCGATCCGATCAAGTACGAAGTGGACAAGGAATCCGGCGCGATCTTCGTCGACCGCTTCATGGGTACCGCGATGCACTACCCGTGCAACTACGGCTACATCCCGAACACGATCGCCGACGACGGCGACCCGTGCGACGTGCTGGTCATCACCCCGTTCGCGCTGATCCCGGGCGTCGTCGTGCGTTGCCGCGCACTGGGCGTGCTGAAGATGACCGACGAAGCCGGCGGCGACTCGAAGATCCTGGCCGTGCCGGTCGAAAAAATCCTGCCGATCTATTCGCACCTGCAAAAGGTCGAGGACGTCCAGGAACTGACCCTGCGCCAGATCCAGCACTTCTTCGAGCACTACAAGGACCTGGAAAAGGGCAAGTGGGTCAAGGTCGAAGGCTGGGAAGGCCCGGACGCGGCCAAGGAAGAGATCCTTGCCGGCGTGAAGAACCACGAGTCGAAGGGCGCATAACGCCCGCACTTCGGTCGCAAGGGCCGCCACCTTCGGGTGAGCGGCCCTTTGTCGTTTACGTCACCACCGTCACCACCCGATGTCGCGCAGCAGCGGGTAGGTCAGGTCGCGCGGCGGCGTCACCTCGTGCGTCAGGTCCGTGTTGATCGCCGGTTCCATCAACTGGTTCGGCTTGGCCTCCGTCGTGTAGTGCGACACGGTCGAGCCCGGCGAGTACGTGGTCGGCGTGTACATCAGGATGCGGCCCGCGCTGTCCGTGCCGGCCAGGCGCGTCGTGTCGAGCCCCAGGCTGGCCACGACGCCCGACTGCGTGCGCGAGCGGCGCTCCAGCGCTGCCTTCAGCCTGATGCCGTCGGCCTGCGTGATGCGCACGGACGGGATCGTGATGCTGGCGTCGTTGCCGCTCATGCCGCCGACGTCGCCCGGCTGGTTGTCCGCCACGACCATGCCCAGCGCGCCCGCCGCCTGCACGTTGCGGGCCTTGGTGACGAAGTCGCACGTGCCGCGGTCCACGAGGGCGATGTTGCCGCGCACGGCGAGGCTGTTCACCGCATTCAGCGGATCGCAGGCGAGGCCCGTGCCGGTGGGCTGGTCGACGACGGGCATCAGCTGGCCGGCGACGGGCGGATTCGACAGCGGCGGGCCGAACGACGCATCGCCCACCGTATAGTTGCCCCCGGCGGTGCCGGCGGCGGCACCGCTGACGGCCAGATTCGAGACCGGATCCAGCACCTGCGGCACGGCGGCCGTCACGATCGGCCCGTTCCAGGACAGTCCGCGCCACGACACGGCCGACTCGGCGCGTTCGGCGTCCGTCATTTCCACCCACAGCTTGCCCGTGCGGTTGTTCAGCAGGTAGTAATCCCAGATCGACGGGATGCCCTGGATCTCGGCGCCCGTCTCGTCGTCGGTGAACGTCTGGAAGCCGAGGCCGTGCGCGAATTCGTGCAGCAGCACCGTGACAAGGTCGATCTGGCTGCCGAACTGGTCGTCGAGGCCGAGGTAGAAGCCGGAGCCCGGCAGGCAGTCGGGGAACAGCCCGAGGCGCGCGTTGAAGCGGGCGATGATGTGCGGCTCGCCCGGCGTCGCGACGTCCTGGCCCGCCAGCTTGCTGGCCAGGGCGCTCGGGTACCACGTCGACGTGCGCGGCGCGCCCGGGAAGTCGGACCAGACCTCGTTGGCGCCGGCCGCGCCGAGGACGGCGCTCGTGGCCGTGCAAGACAGCGGCACGAACGACGCGCCGATGCGGATCGGCACGCTGCTCGTGAGCGTCGCGCCCCAGATGTCGGCCGCGCGCCGGAATGCGTTCAGGCGCTGCTCGCCGAGCGTCGTGCCGGTATTGCCGCCGACGGGCGCGACCGGGGTCGGGTCGTTGAAGCCGACGCCGGGCGCGTTCAGGTTGACGATCACGATGGTGGCCGCGGCCCGGGCCGGGGCGGCCGCGCCGACGGTGAATGCACAGGCGGCGGCGACGCCGGCGAGGGCGCCCAGGACCCGTTGCAGGCGCGACGATTCAACGGCTTTCATGCTTCGGCTCCCCGTGGTTGTGGTCCGGGTTGTGGTCCAGTGTCTGGCCCTGCACGCATTCGCTCGTCAGCTTGCCGTCGGGACCGCGCGTGACGACTTCGTAGACCATGCTTTTCTCGCCGAGGCGCACGCCGCGCGAGCCGTCGCGGCGGCTCATCGTGCCCTGCGTGCGGGGTGCGGCGAGGCCGGCGGTGGCCGGCGCTTTGGCGCGCAGTTCCTTCAGCTCGTCGGCCGTCGGCGCGCGCAACTGGCCGGTCTGCGGATCGCGCACGACGACCATGCCTTCCTGGCCCGCGGCCCTGGCGTGCATCGAAAAGGCGGCCAGTACGCACAGGGCGGCCAGCGTGCCGATGGTGAGCAGTTTTTCCTTGGACATGGCTTCCTCCGGTTCAAAGGCGTGACTGGCGGCGCAGCAGGGTGATCATGCCCAGGCCCAGCGCCAGCATCATCCAGTGCGCGGGCTCGGGTACCGCCGTCACTACCGAGACCGTATCGAGGCCGACATAGTTCAGGGTATCAGCCGGTCCCAGGTAGCGGAATGCGAAGCGGCCGTTGCCGCTGTTCGTGATGGTCGCCGTAAACTGCTGCCAGTCCGTCGGGTAGCCGGCCGTGCCGCCGATCGTCGTCAGCAGCGTCGTGAAGTCTGCCATGTCGGTGCCCGTACCCGCCGCGTAGCGCACTTCGAGCAGGTCGTTGAAGCCGGGCAGCGCATCGTGCCGCGTGTAAAAGCTCAGCACCGTGGTGCCGGACAGGGCGAGCACCGGCGTGATCAGCCAGTTGTCGACGCTGCCGCTGCCGTTCGCGGCGCTGAGGAAGTTGGCGGCCGCGTAGGCATCGGGCGCACCCGACTGGGCCGGGAACAGCGCCGGATTGCCCTGGAACCAGGCGCTGCCGGCGGGCACGCTGTGGTTGACCTGGGCCCATCCGGAGAGGCCCGCCACGTCGTCGAATCCTTCGCTGAGTACTTCGACCCCGGCAGCCCGCGCGGTCGTCGCGCCCAATGCGGCCAGCGACAGCGCGGCTGTCGCGAACAAGGTTCTTACGGGTTTCATGGACGCCCTTTCATGAACTATGCATGGGCCCATCTTATGAGTCGGATGATAACGACCCTTGATTTTCAGCTAACGAACAGGCTGGACAAAACGGGGTATCGATGGACGGGCCGCGCCGGGCCGCGAGACGGGACCGGAGGGCAAGGCTGCCCTCCGGCGGATGAGATCAGCGTGCGAAGCGGCGCAGCCGCAGCTTGCCGACGATGCCGATCGGGAAGAAGTAGATGGAGAGGATGAACAGCACGCCGAGCCACAGCATCCAGCGGTCCGGATGCAGCGCGGCGGCCAGCAGCGGGACGCCGGACAGCATCTCGGAGGCCTGGCCCATCAGGGTCTTGAGATAGTTCTGCGCGAGGATGAACAGCGTGGCGCCCACGACCGCGCCGTACATGGTGCCCATGCCGCCGATGACGACGATGAGCAGGATGTCCGTCATCACTTCGAAGCCGAGGCTCGTCTTGGGCCCCACGTAGCGCAGCCACAGCGCCATCAGCGCGCCGGCCAGCGCAGCGACGACGGCGCCCAGCACGTTGGCCCAGATGCGGTAGACGACGGTGCGGTAGCCGAGCGCCTCGGCGCGGAACTCGTTCTCGCGGATCGCCTGCAGCACGCGGCCGAATGGCGAGTTCACGAGCCGCAGCAGGAACAGGAACAGCACGAGGCAGCCCGCGAACACGACGTAATAGGTGACCAGCTTGCCGTCGACGCTGCGCCCGAACACCTCGTTCTCCATCAGCGTGAAGCCTGGCGACAGGACTTCCGGCACGCTGAACGTGCGGCCGTCCTCGCCGCCGGTGAAATCGGACAGCTGCGACGCGAGCACGGAGAACGACGACGCGACGGCCAGGGTGATCATCGCGTAGAAGATGGCGCGCACGCGCAGGGCGAACAGGCCGATGACGAAGGCCAGGACGACGGTCAGCGCCAGCGCCGCGACGATGCCCGTGACGATGGCGCTCCACGTCGGCTCGTCCACGCTCGCCAGCGCGATGCCGACGCCGTACGCGCCGATGCCGTAGAACATCGTGTGGGCGAACGAGACGATGCCGGTATAGCCGAGCAGCAGGTCGTACGACGCGACGAGCACGATGTAGACGCAGATCGTGGCCGCCGTGTTCAAAGGGCGCGCGCCGGAAAAGAGGAACGGCGCGAACAGCAGGCCGAGCAGGATGACGACGAGGAGGGCGGTCAACGCGCGGCTGCGCGGCAGGTCGCCGGAGAGAAGCTGGGTCAGCATGTCAATGACGTCCTTTCGAGTACAGGCCGGCCGGGCGCCACAGGAGGACGGCGATCATCAGCGCGATGTTCGAGACGAGCGCCACCTTCGGCGCGAGGAAGCCGGCGTAGTTGGCGACGAGCGCGATCAGCAGGGAGCCGATGAAGCAGCCGCCGACGGACCCCAGGCCGCCGATGATGATGACGATGAACGTCAGCACCATGATCTCGCTGCCCATGTGCGCCACGAGCGTTTCCTTGTACAGGCCCCACATGACGCCGCCGAGGCCCGCCAGCGCGGAGCCGGCCGCGAACACGCCGACGAACAGGCGGCGAATGCGGTAGCCCAGCGCCTCGACCATCTCGCCATTCTCGACGCCGGCACGGATCAGCAAACCGATCTTGGTGCGGTTCAGAGTGACGAACATCGCGGCGAACACGACGAGGCCGACGACGACCGCCAGCAGCCGGTATTTCTCGATGGCGGCCTCGCCCAGGAACACGGCACCGCGCAACGCGGCCGGCAGCGGCAGGGCAATCTGTTCGGAACCCCAGATCACGTTGATGAGTTGTTCGGACACGATCATGCCGCCCATCGTGATCAGGATTTGCTTCAAATGCTGGCCGTAGACGGGCATGATGACGACCCGTTCGAAGGCCCAGCCGAGCAGCGCCGTCACGACCATCGCGAGCAGGACCGCGAGGCCCAGCACGCCAAGGTTGGCGAGCAGGGAATCCATCTCGAGCCAGCCGCGCATCGGCAGCAGCACGAACGTCGCGGTGAACGCGCCGACGGAGACGAAGGCGCCATGACCGAAGTTCAGCACGCTCATCAGGCCGAACACCAGCGTGAGGCCGCTGGCCATGATGAAGATCATCATGCCCATCGCGAGCCCGGCCACCGTCAGGGTGATCCAGGTCGGCAGGCTCATGAACGGCAGCGCCGCCAGCACGACGGCCGGCACGAGCAGCAGCGGGGCGATGTCGCGCCGTGCCGCCGGCAACGGCGCATCCGCCTGGGCAATTGGGAGGGTTGCACTCATCGTTGTCTCATTCATTGATGGGAGTCGAGCGACAGGCCCAGCAGGCGCTGCTGCAGGGCGTCGTCGTGCGCCAGGTCGTGCATCAGGCCAGCGTGGACGACACGGCCGTCGTCCATCACGCTCACGCTGTCGCCCAGGGTGCGCACGAAGTTGAAATTCTGTTCGACGAGCAGGATGGTCGTGCTCGTGTCCTTGAGGTCGCGGAACGCCGCCATCAGGCTTTGCACGATGGCGGGGGCGAGGCCCTTGGTCGGCTCGTCCACGAGCAGCAGCTTCTTCGGCTCGACGATCGCGCGGGCGATGGCCACCATCTGCTTCTGGCCGCCCGACAGATTGCCCGCCGGGTAGTTCCAGAACTTCTTCAGCGCGGGGAAGAAGCCGCAGATCCAGTCCACGCGCGCCGCGTCCAGCGGGCCGTTGCGGGCGGCGAGGTACAGGTTCTCGCGCACTGTCAGTTCGGAAAACACGGCCATGCTTTCCGGGACGTAGGCGATGCCGGCGCGGGCGATGTCCGGTGTGGAAAGCTTCGTGATGTCGCGGCCGTCGAACGTGATCGTCCCGCGGCTGGCCTTCCACAGGCCCATGATGGTGCGCAAGGTGGTCGTCTTGCCGGCGCCGTTGCGGCCCAGCAGCACGGCCAGGCCGCCGCGCGGGACGACGAGGTCGACGCCCTGCAGGATGTGGTACTGGCCGATGTGGGTGTGGACGCCGGACAGCGTGAGGATGGCTTCGGTCATGGGCAGTGTCGTTCTCAGCGTGTCATGCGGGTTCGGGGGTGCCAAGATAGGCCTCCTGCACGATTTTCGATTGCATCACCTCGGCCGGCTGGCCGTCCGCCACCAGCGTGCCGTTGTGCAGCACGACGATGCGGTCGGCAAGTTGTCGCACGACGTCCATCTTGTGCTCGACGAGCAGGACGGTCCGGTTGCGCTCGGCCTTGACCTGGTGGATCAGGTCGAGCACGACCGGCACCTCGTCCACGCTCATGCCGGCCGTGGGTTCGTCGAACATCAGGATGGAAGGTTCCAGCGCGAGCAGGATCGCCACCTCCAGCTTGCGCTGGTCGCCGTGCGACAGCGTGCCGACGAGGGAGGCGCGCTTGCCGCTCATCGATACGCGTTCGAGGTAGTGTTCGGCGCGCTGGATGACTTCCTTGTGGCCGAACCACAGCGACAGCATGCTCATGCCGATGCCGGCGCGGCTTTGCACGGCCAGCCGCACGTTCTCCAGCACCGTCAAATGCGGGAACAGGTTCGTCAGCTGGAACGCGCGGCCCACGCCCAGGCGCGTGCGGCGCGCGGGGCCGAGCCGCGTGACGTCCTGGCCGCCCACGAACACGCTGCCGGACGTCGCCGGCAGCTGGCCCGAGACGAGGTTGAAGTACGTCGTCTTGCCGGCGCCGTTCGGGCCCACGATCACGGTCAGCGTGCCCGGGTAGAACTCGGCCGTCACCGCGTTGACGGCCACGTGGCCGCCGAAGCGGATGGTCAAATCGCGCGTGGCGAGCGAAGGCGCGGTCATGTCAGCGTTTGTTCCGCACGGGCAGCGGCAGCTCGCTGGCCGGGATTTCGCGTACCAGTTCCAGCAGGTCCCATTCGTTCTTCTGGTCCTTCTTGATGCGGAAATGGTACATCGGCTGCAGCGCCTGGTGGTCTTCCTTGCGGAACGTCATCAACCCCTTCGGCGTCTCGAACGACATGCCTTCCATCGCCGCCGCCATCTGGTCGCCGTTCCCGGACGGGACTTTCTGCAGCGCCGCGACGACGGCCGCCGCCGCCGCCATGCCGCCCGCCGTGAACATGTCGGGCGGAGCCTTGTAGCGCTTCGTGTGCTCGGCCACGAGCCAGTCGTTCATCTTGTTCTTCGGGAAGCCGTAGTAGTAATTGATGGTGCCTTCCGTGCCGGCGTAGGCCTTCCAGGTCTTCATCACGGGCAGGATGTTGCCGCCCGGGGCCAGCGAGATGCCGTAGCGTTCCGGCTTCATGTCCGCGATCTTGTTCATCGGGTTCGGACCGGCCCAGACGATCGCCAGCACGCGCGGCTGCGGCTTGTCCTTCAGCGCGTCGAACAGGCGCTGCGTGGGCGCGGTAAAGTCCGTCGCGGCGGCCGGCGCGTATTCCTCGTGCACGACGTTCGCCTTGCTGCCCGTGGCGGCCAACGCTTCCTTGCCGGCCTTGATGGCGTCGCGGCCGAACGCGTAATCCTGCGCGAGGAACGCGACGCTGCCGTTCTTCAGCGTCGACGCGGCGGCCAGCGCGTCCTGCATCGAATTGCGCGCGGTGCGGAAGATGTACTTGTTCCACTTGGCGCCCGTGATCTCGTCGGCCACGGCCGGTTCGACGATCAGCACCTTCTTGTACTCCTTCGCGACGGGCAGCATCGCGAGCGCGGCGCCGGACGACGTCGTGCCGACGGCGATGTCGGCCTTGTCGTCGCCATAGGCTTCCGCCAGCAGGGTGCGCGAGAGGTCGGGCTTGCCCTGGTCGTCCTTGACGATGACCTTCAGCTTGCGGCCGTTGATTTCCATCTTGCCGCCCGTGAGGTATTCGAGGCCCAGCATGAAGCCGGTCTCCGTTTCCTTGGCATAGGATTCCAGCTGGCCCGTCTTGCCGGCGATGAGGGCGACTTTCAGGTCGGGGGCGGCCAGCGCGGCGCCGGTCGCCGTCATGGCGAAGGCGGCGAACAGGGCCAGGGGAAGGGGTTTAATGTGTTTCATGTCGTCTCCTTGATTGTTAGGGCACGTTCGCCAGGAACTTGAGGATCGCGTCCAGCGCGACCGGTTCCGTCAGCATCGGCGCATGGCCCACGTTCGGGACTTCGACGCAGGTCATGTCTGGCGCCGCGCGCCGCATCCACGCGGCCTGGCGTTCTTCGAGCAGGTCCGACAGCGTGCCGCGCACGAGCAATACGGGACGTTCCTGCGTAAGCTTGCGGAACGCCATCCGCAGCGGCAGCGACGTCGGCCTGAGTTTACCGGTTTGCAGCGCGATCGCGATATTCGGGTCGTAGCGTGGCGCCAGCCGGCCGGCGGCGTCCGGGGCGAAGGCGCGGCGCGCCCATTTGTCCCAGTCGGCATCGACGTTGTCCGGGAAGGCGCACGCGTTGATGTCGCGGACGTAGCCGGCGGCGGCGGCCCACGAATCCACGGCGGCCGTCCGGCCCGTGTAGCCTGCGATGCGCGCGAGGCCTTTTTCCGAGATCACGGGGCCGATGTCGTTGATCACCGCGGCGGCGATCAGGTCGATGTGCTTCGCGGCCAGGGTCATCGTGATCAGGCCGCCCATCGACGTGCCGACGAACACGGCGCGCGGGATGTGCAGGTCCGCCATGAACCGGGCGACGTCCCCAGCGTACACGCTCGGCGTGTAGTTGTCGGGATTCGGATCGCGCTGCGACTCGCCGCGGCCGCGCACGTCCAGCGCCAGCACGCGCCGGCCCTGGCGGGCCACGATCGGCGCGAACTCGTCGAAGTCGGAGGCGTTGCGCGTCAGTCCGTGGATGCAGATCACGGGCAGGCGCCCCGTCGCGCCGGCGTCCGCGGGGTAGTCCCGCGCATGCAGCGCGAGGCCGTCGTTGCTCGTATAGCGGATGGAGGTGTAGTTGGCCACGCTGGCGATATCCTGTCGTTCGATGTTCGGTAGTGCGGCGGATGCCGGTGTGGGGCGCGTGGCCGGGCGAACCGGCCACGCGGTGAGGCGGGTCAGAAGCGGTACTCGATCGTCCCCTGCACGGTGCGCGGCGCACCGTAGAAGGCCGTCAGCGTGCCTTCGTTGCCCAACGTCGGGAACAGATAGCCCGCCGTCTTGTAGTGCACGTCAGACAGGTTCTTGCCGTGCAGGCCGGCGCGGATCTTGCCGTCGGCGCGCGTCCAGACGATGCTGGCGTCGTACAGCTTGTACGCGTCCTGGTCGATGACGGACGGTGTCTCGAACTGGTACGTCTGGCCGCGGTACGACGCGCTGCCGATCAGCGACAGGCGGCCGTCGTAGCCCGCCAGCGGCATCGGCACCTCGTAGGTGGCGCGCAGGTTCGCCGAGTTGCGCGGCGTGTTCTGGAAGTGGCGCTGGTCGGCCACGTTCACGCCCGCCACGATGTACTCGTTGTACTTGGCGTCGATGTAGCTGTACATGCCGGACAGCGAGAATTCCTTCGTCAGGTGGGCCACGGCCTCGAATTCGAAGCCCTTGATCTTGGCCTTGCCCGCGTTGGTCGTGAGGCCCGCGAAGCTGTCGTCCTTGCCGTCGCCGTTCGTGTCGATGGCCACCGAGCCCGGGATCTGCACGTCCTTGTAGTCGCTGTAGAACACGGCCGTGTTGGTCGTGATGCGGCCGCCGTTGAACGAGGATTTCAGGCCCAGTTCATAGGTGCCAATCGTCTCGGGCTTGTAGCCGGCCCGGGCCTGCGCCTGCGAGATCTTCGTGCCGACCACGTTCGTGCGCGGATCGAAGCCGCCGCCCTTGAAGCCCTTCGAATACGACGCGTACACGTTCTGCGACGGCGTCGCCTTCCAGCTCAGGGCGATGCGCGGCGTGAACTTCTTGTCCTCGCGCGACAGGTCGCGCAGGTCGGTGTCGGTGCGGAACAGCAGTGCGCCCGGGTTGCCCATTTCCGGCGTGCCTTTCAGGCCCAGGTAGATCTGGCGGTAGATGTCGGCGTCGCGCTTGTCCACCGTGTAGCGGCCGCCCAGCGACAGCTGCAGCGCGTCGGTCAGGTTGTAGCTGCCGTCGGCGTATGCGGCCCAGGCCTTCGTGTCGATGCTGCCGCTCGTGAAGGTGCTGGTCGGGACGGCGCCCGCGAGGATCGTGTCGAACTTGTTGTAGGCGTTCGCGTCGATGTAGTAGACGCCTGCCGTGCCCTGGATCTTCGGACCGGTGTAGGTCAGGTTGAACTCCTGGCTGAACTGGCGGTTCGTGTACAGCGCCGGCACTTCCATGTCGATGACGGGCAGCGAATCGAAGTCGATCGGCGCCCACGATTTGTCCTGGCGCTGCGCGGTGATCGACTTGAACGTCAGCTCGGGCGACACGTTCCACTCGACGGTGGCGGCGACGCCGTGCTGGCGCACCGACTGCTTGTGGCCGAGGGCCGTCAGCATCTCCGCATTCGAGTCGTACACGTTCGACAGGATCGGCGCGCCGCTCGTGCGGCCGGCGATGAGGCGGTGGCCGTTCTTCGGATGCGAGTCGTCCTGCGTGATGTCGCCCGCGAGGCGGATGAACAGGTCTTGTGTCGGCGTCCATTCGGCCGACAGGCGTGCGGCCTTCAGGTCCTTGTCGTAGTTCGGCGAGCCGTCGAACAGGTTCGTGCCGTAGCCGCCGTGCTTGAATCGTGCGACCGTGCCGCCCACGCGCAGCTGCTCGTTGACGGGCGTGCTGGCCGTGATGACCGCGTCGCGTTCCTGGTAGTTGCCCAGGGTGCCGCGCAGGCGCACGTCCGTCCGCGGGGCCAGCTTGCGGGTGACGTACTTGACGGCGCCGCCGATGGTGTTGCGGCCGTACAGCGTGCCCTGCGGGCCGCGCAGCACCTCGATGCGCTCGACGTCGTAGATGTCGGCCACGGCGCCCTGCGGACGGGCGAGATACACGTCGTCCAGGTAGATGCCGACGCCGGATTCGAAGCCGGCCAGCGGGTCGGCCTGGCCCACGCCCCGGATGAACGCGGTGAGGGTCGAGTTGGTGGCGCGCGACGCCTTCAGGGTGGTGTTCGGCAGCGCCGTCGCCAGGGCGACGACGTCCGGGACGGCCTGCTTGGAGAGCTGGTCGGCGCTGAACGCAGTGACGGACACCGGGACATCCTGCAGCGTTTCCTCGCGCCGGCGTGCGGTGACGACGACTTTCTCGATCGTGCCTTCCGGTGCAGTGACGACACTGCCGGCGGCACCGCTGGCGGCACCCGACTCCTGGGCGTGCGCGGCGCCGGCGGCACCGCCGGACAAGACGAGCAGGGCGGCAGCCGAGCGCTGGATCAGCTGCTGTTTTTTCTTGCTAAGACGCATTGAGGTCTCCTGATTTTGTTGTGGTGTCATGCGTTCAGTCTTCGCATGCATCACAGTGTGCCTCGGATGAATTTGGCTGAAAAGACAACGCCGCGCCCACAGGGTGTGCATTTATGCACAACGCCGCGGGACGTCCCGCGAGGGGCGGCGCCAGAGGGCGCGGCGTGTCGCAACGTCCGGAAAGCGGGTTTGCTGTGCATACACAAGCGCTGTTCCGAAAACGTTGCAGCGGCAATGTGCACTGGTGCACAATATGTCACCTTGATATCAAACAACGGTTCCCGAAAAAGCCGCAGCGAATGGCGATCCCATGCGTGACGGATCGGGGAACGGGGAGACAGACATGCACAGCCTGCCGGAATGGACGGACTTGCGGTTTTTCCTGGAGCTGGCGCGCGCCGGCACCCTGTCCGGGGCGTCGCGCCGCCTGGACGTGGAGCACACGACGGTGGCGCGCCGCATCGACCGCCTCGAGCAGCAGCTGGGCACGACCCTGTTCGACCGGTCGCGCGAGGGCTACGAGCTGACGGAGATGGGCCAGGCCCTGCTGCCGCACGCCGAGGCGATGGAGGGCGCGGCGCTCGCGGCCACCGAGCAGCTGGGCGGCGCGGAGGTGGCGGCGGCCGGCGTCGTGCGGCTGGGCGTGCCGGAGGTGTTCGGCACGCGTGTCGTCGCGCCGTTGCTCGTGAAGCTGTTCGAAGATCACCCCGACCTGTCGATCGACCTGCTGGCGCTGCCGCGCTTCGCCAACCTCGCCAACCGCGAGGCCGACCTCGGCGTCATGCTCGACCCGCCGTCGACGGGGCGCTACATGGTCACGCGGCTCGCCTCCTTCCGATTTTATTTGTACGCGGCGCCGACCTACCTGGCGAAGCACCCGCCGATCCGCACGCACGCGGACCTGGAACGCCACGACTTCGTCGACTATGTGCAGGACCGCCTCGCGAGCCGCGAGCTGTCGTACCTGAACGAGCTCGGATTCACGCCGCGCCGCCGGCTGTGCTGCTCGGGCATGACGGCCCAGATCGAGGCCGCGTCGCTGGGCATGGGCCTCATGATGGCGCCGCCGTACGCCGTGCCGGACGACGGCCGCCTCGTGCCCGTGCTGCCGGGCTTTTATGCCGAGCGCTCGTTCTGGCTCGCGGCGCCGACGGACCTGTACCGGCTGCGCCGCGTGAAAGTCGTGTGGGACCTGCTGCGCGACCTGGCCGACAACAATCCGAAGCTGTGGTGGCATAACGGCGACATGGGGAAGGCGGCATGATCCGTGACTACGTCGAGGCCGACCGCGCCGCCGTCAACGCCGTCGCGCTGGCCGCGTTCGCGCAGTATGCGGGCGATTACGAGGACTGGCCCACGTTCAGCGCGGGCATAGCCCGGATGGCCGACCTGGCCGCGGACGGCGACCTGCTCGTGGCGGAGCGTGGCGGCGTTGTCGCGGGGGCCGTCGTGCACGTGGGGCCGGGACGGCCGCGCAGCGCGATCTTTCCGGACGACTGGTCGGTGATCCGTATGCTGGTCGTCGACCCGGCGGCGCGCGGCGGCGGCATCGGCCGCGCGCTCGTCGCGGCCACGCTCGAACGGGCGCAGCGTGCGGGGGCGCCGGCCGTCGGGTTGCACACGAGTCCCATCATGGCGACCGCGTTGCGGTTGTACGAGTCGATCGGCTTCGTGCGCGAGCACGACCTGCCGCCCAACCGCGGGGTGCCGTATGCGCGCTATACGTTGCCGGCAGCGGGCATTTCCGCCGCGCTGGGACGCCTCGCCGCGCCAGGAACGCCAGTCAGCAGCATTAAGAATGTCGTCCCCGCGCAGGCGGGGGCCCAAGTTGTACGCGCTGCCGAGGTGCAAGCAGAACTTGGATTCCCGCCTGCGCGGGAATGACGGTTCAGGTGTTCGCAGCCTTGACGAGATCCTGGCCCGCAGGGTGCAGCAGCACCGGAATGGACTTCGATGTCGGCGTGCCCGCGCCCACGGCCACGCTGTCCAGCGGGACGAGCGGATTCGTCTCCGGATAGTAGGCGCCGACGCAGCCGCGCGGGATGTCGTATTCGACGAGCAGGAAGCCGTCCGCGCGGCGTTCGATGCCGTCGTCCCACACGCTCGTGATGTCGACCTTGTCGCCCGCCTTCAGGCCGAGCATCGCAAGATCGTCGCGATGGATGAACACGACGCGACGCATGCCGAACACGCCGCGGTAGCGGTCGTCCAGGCCGTAGACGGTCGTGTTGTACTGGTCGTGCGAGCGGGTCGTCATCATGGTCAGCAGGCGCTCGCCGTGGATGGCGCGGGCGCGGTGGATCGCCGTGTCGCGGTCGATCGCGTTGACGACGAACTGCGCCCGCGCACTCGGCGTCGCCCACGTGCGCTCGCGCGACGCCACGCGCAGGTGGAAGCCGCCCGGCCTGGCCACGCGCGCGTTGTAGTCGTAGAAGTCGTCGAACACCTTCTCGATGTCGTCGCGGATCAGCGCATAGTTCGCGGCGCGCGCCAGCCAGTCCACCTTGCCGCTTCCCAGCGTGGCGTGGGCCATGCGCGCGACGATGGCGATTTCGGACAGCAGGTTGGGCGACGCGGGGCGGTTGATGCCGTACGAGATGTGCACCATGCTCATCGAGTCTTCCACCGTCACGCCCTGCGCGACGCCGTCCTGCAGGTCGATCTCCGTGCGGCCCAGCGTGGGCAGGATCAGCGCGTCGCGGCCGTGCACGAGGTGGCTGCGGTTCAGCTTCGTCGACACCTGCACCGTCAGCGCGCACTGGCGCAGGCCGGCCCACGTGAGCGGGGTGTCGGGCGTGGCGGCCGCGAAGTTGCCGCCCAGGCCGACGAACACGTTCACGCGGCCGTCCACCATGCCGCGGATCGTGGCCACGACGTCGAGCCCGTGGTGGCGCGGCGGCGCGAAGTCGAACACCTGGCCCAGGCGGTCGAGGAAGGCGGGCGTGGGGCGTTCCTCGATGCCGACCGTGCGGTCGCCCTGCACGTTCGAGTGGCCGCGCACGGGGCACAGGCCGGCGCCGCGGCGGCCGATCTGCCCGCGCATCATCATCAGGTTCGACAGCATCTGCACGGCCGCCACCGATTGCTTGTGCTGGGTCAGGCCCATGCCCCAGCACGCGATCACGCGGTCGGCGCTCGCGTACAGCCGCGCCAGGCGTTCGATGTCGGCGCGCGGCACGCCCGATTCCACCAGCAGCATGCCCCAGTCCTCGGCGCGCAGGTCGGCCGCGAACGCGGCGAAGCCGGTCGTGTGGGCATCGATGAACGCCGTGTCGAGCACGCGCGGGGCGCCGCCGGCCTGGGCGTCGTCGTCCAGTTCCAGCACGCGCTTGGCCACGGCCTTGATGAGGGCCAGGTCGCCGGACACGCGCGGGCGCACGAACATGGAGCTGATCGGCGTGCTGGCATTGGTGAGCATCTCGGCCGGGCTTTGCGGATCCTGGAAGCGTTCCAGGCCGCGCTCCTTCAGCGGGTTGATCGACACGATGGCGGCGCCCCGTTTCGCGCACTCGCGCAAGAGGCCCATCATGCGCGGATGGTTCGTGGCCGGGTTCTGGCCGAAGATCAGGATGGCGTCGGCCTCGTCGAAATCGTCCAGCGTGACGGTGCCCTTGCCGATACCCACCGTGCCGGGCAGGCCGCGGCTCGTCGCCTCGTGGCACATGTTGGAACAGTCGGGGAAGTTGTTGGTGCCGACCATGCGCGCGAACAGCTGGTACAGGAACGCGGCTTCGTTGCTGGCGCGGCCGGACGTGTAGAACGCGGCGCGGTCGGGATCGTCCAGTGCGTTCAGGTGGCGTGCGATCAGGGCGAACGCGTCGTCCCACGCGATGGGCGTGTATTTGTCGGTGGCGCGGTCGTACACCATCGGGTCCGTCAGGCGGCCGTGCTGTTCCAGTTCGAAGTCGCTTTGCGCCATCAGTTCCGTCACCGTGTGCCGTGCGAAGAACTCGGGCGGGACGCGCTTGCTCGTCGCCTCCGCCGCCACGGCCTTGACGCCGTTCTCGCAGAATTCGAACGTCGACGTATGGACGCGGTCGGGCCACGCGCAGCCGGGGCAGTCGAAGCCGTCCGGCTGGTTCTGCGCGAGCAGCGTCCCGATGCTGTTCCTGCCCACGCGTTCGCGGACCAGGTTCAGCGCCACGTATTTCAGCGCGCCCCAGCCGCCGGCGGGATTGGGATACGGGGCGATGCGCCCTCCGGTGTCGTTCTCGGCCATGCTTGCCTCTCCATTTGCGATGGCAACAGTGTCATGGATGAGCCTTGCACTGTGCAGATACAGTTGCGCAGCTGCGGAAGGAGTACAGTTGGCCCCCCGCTGCTGCAACTGTACCGCTGCGCTATACTCGTCCGCATGAAGCTCTACGAGTCCCTCGCCGCCGAAGTTGAAGGCCAGGTCGCGCGCGGCGTGCTGCTGGAAGGGGAACGGCTGCCCTCCGTGCGCCAGGCCAGCCAGCGCCGCAAGCTGAGCATCAGCACGGTGCTGCGCGCGTACTCGCTGCTGGAGAGCCGGGGCGTCATCGAGAGCCGGCCGCAATCCGGCTTCTTCGTGCGCGCCCGGCCGCGCGTCTCGCCTCGTGCCGCCGAGCCGGCGCCCGCCCTGACGCTGTCGTCGGAAGTGGACGTGAGCCGGCTCGTGCTGTCCACGTTGCGCACGATCCGCACGCAGGGCGCGGCGCCGCTCGGTTCGCCGTACCCGGATCCGGCCGCCTTCCCGGCGGCGCGCATCAGCCGGTACGCCAACGCGATCGCGCGCAGCCGCCCCGTCAGCGTGCTGGACGACCTGCCGCCGGGGAATCCGCAACTGATCCGCCAGATCGCGCGCCGCTACATGGAACACGGGGTCGCCGTCGATCCGGCCGAGATCATCGTCACCGTCGGCGCCACCGAGGCCATCAACCTGTGCCTGCAGGCCGTCGCCAGGCCGGGCGATACCATCGCCGTCGAGTCGCCGACGTTCTACGCGATGCTGCACGCGATCGAGCGCATGGGCATGCGCGCGCTCGAGGTGCCGACCGACCGGCGCACCGGTATCGATGTCGACGCGCTGCGCACGATCCTGGCCAGCCAGCGCGTGGCCGCGGTGATGGTGATGCCGAACTTCCAGAATCCCCTCGGCTTCCTCATGCCGGACGGGCGCAAGCGCGAACTCGTGGCGCTGCTCGCGGAGCACGGCATCCCCGCGATCGAGAACTGCGTCTACGATGAGCTGTATTACGGCGACAGCCACCCGTGCCCCCTCAAGACATGGGACACGCGCGGCCTCGTGCTGCACTGCGCGTCGTTCTCGAAGAGCCTGACGTCGAACTACCGCATCGGCTGGGCGCTGGCGGGACGCTACGCGGCCCAGGTGGAAAAGCTGAAATTCCTGAATACGCTCAGCACGCCGTCGCTGCCGCAGCTGGCGATCGCGGACTACCTGCAGCACGACGGCTTCGACCGCCACCTGCGCCAGGTGCGCAAGGGATATGCGCAGCGCGCGCGGATGATGGCGGCCGCCGTGCTGCGCTTCTTCCCGGCCGGCACCCGCGTCTCGGAACCGCAGGGCGGCTACGTGCTGTGGGTGGAACTGGCGGGCGGCGTCGATGCGATGCGGCTGTACGCTCGCGCCCTCGAGCACGGGATCACCGTCGGCCCCGGCCACATGTTTTCGGCGCGCGGCAGCTGGACGCACTGCATCCGCCTCAACTACAGCTACCCGTGGACCCAGGCGACCGAGGACGCGCTGCGTACGCTGGGCCGACTCGTCGCGGAGCTCGCATGAACAAGGGCGGTCTCGTCGCGGCCGTCACGATCCTGTACGGAACGGATTCCGGTCGTTGAGTTCATCGATGTAATCGTCGATGCCGCCGGCCTCCCGTTCCAGGAAGCGCGCGACGGCGTCAAGGAACGATGGATGGGCGAGCCAGTGCGCGGACCACGTCCGCGTCGGCAGGAACCCGCGCGCCATCTTGTGCTCGCCCTGCGCGCCGCCTTCGAACACCAGGATGCCCTGTTCGATGCAGAATTCCAGCGGCTGGTAATAGGCCGTCTCGAAGTGCAGGCAGGGCACGTGTTCCAGCGCCCCCCAGTAGCGGCCGTACAAGGTGGTCTTGTCGTGCACGACGAGCGACGCCGCGATCGGGTGGCCGTCCCGCTCCGCGATCACGAGCAGCAGGTTGTCCTGCATCGTCTTGCCGATGCGGCGGAAGAAGTCCAGGTTCAGATAGGGCTTCGAGAAGTGTTCCGAGTAGGTGTTGCGGTAGCAGCGCGCGAAGAAACGCCATTCCTCGTCGGTGATGTCCGGACCGCGCACGCGGCGCAACGTCACGCCCGCCTCGCGCACTTTTCTCCGCTCGGCGCGGATGTTCTTGCGCTTCTTTTGCTCGAGCGTCGCGAGGAACTCGTCGAACGTGGCGTAGCCCGCATTCATCCAGTGGAACTGCACGCCGCTGCGCAGCAGGAAGCCGGCATCGGCGAGCTGCTTCGCCTGCTCGTCCGGCGGGAACAGCACGTGCGTGGACGAGACCTCCGTCGCCTTTTGCGTTTTCACGAGCACGTCGACGAGCGCCGCCCGCGCGTCCGCGTCGCGCGCGAGCAGGCGCGGGCCGCTGACGGGCGTGAACGGGATCGCGGACAGCAGCTTCGGGTAATAGTCGAGCCCATGCTCCTGGTAGGCGTTGGCCCAGGCCCAGTCGAACACGTATTCGCCGTACGAATGGCCTTTCACGTACAGGGGCAGGGCGGCGGCCAGGCGCTCATCCTTGTCATACAGGGCGATGTATTGCGGCTGCCAGCCCGTCTCCGGCGTGGCGCTGCCGGATTCGTGCAGGGCGTGCAGGAAGGCAAAGGACAGGAAGGGGTTCGGGGCCTGCTGCTGGGCCACGAGGGTATCCCAGTCCGCCTGCCCGATCTCGGACAGAGAAGAAACGATATGCGTGCGATAATTCAAGATGACTTCCGTGAGCTGTTGAGACCTATGGATAAGCGATTCTTCAACCTGTACTCCCATGATTTCGCGCGCGTCGCCGTCGCCAGCCCGCGCTGCAAGGTGGCGGACCCCGCATTCAATGCGCAGGAAACGATCCGCCTTGCGCGTGAAGCCGCCGAGCATGGCGCCGTGCTGGCCGCCTTCCCCGAACTGGGGCTGTCGGCCTACACGTGCGACGATCTGTTCCACCAGCGCGCGCTGCTCGACGCCGTGCTGGACGCGCTGGCCGAGGTGGTCGCGGCCTCTAGCACGCTCCCGCTGGCCGTCGTCGTCGGCGCGCCGCTGCGCGTCAACCACGTGCTGTTCAACTGTGCCGTGGTCGTCGCCGGTGGCCGCATCCTGGGTGTGGTCCCGAAAAGCTACCTGCCCAATTATGGCGAATTTTATGAAAGTCGGCAGTTCAGTCCCGCGGACAACGCGGCCGTCGACCGGATCACCTTGCTGGGCCAGGACGTGCCGTTCGGTCCCGAACAGATCTTCGAGCTCGAGAACCAGCCGCTGTTCCGCTTCCACGTCGAGATCTGCGAAGACGTGTGGGTGCCGGTCCCGCCGTCCTCGTACGCCGCGCTGGCCGGCGCGACGGTGCTGGTGAACCTGTCGGCGTCGAACGTCGTCGTCGGGAAGAGCGGCTACCGGCACCAGCTCGTGTCGCAGCAGTCCGCGCGCTGCCTCGCCGCGTACCTGTACACGTCGGCGGGCCGCGGCGAATCGACGACGGACATGGCGTGGGACGGCCAGTCGCTGATCTACGAAAAGGGCGACAAGCTGGCCGAGTCCGAGCGCTTCCTGGCCGATTCGCACATCATCTTCGGCGACGTCGACCTGGAACGCCTGTCGGTCGACCGCATGCACACGACGACGTTCGCGCAATCCGTGCGCCGCCACGCGCACGAAGTCGAAAAATTCCGCGTGCAGACCTTCGCCGTGCCGCTGCCGATCGAGAAAGACCTGCCGCTGGCGCGCCTCGTCGAGCGCTTCCCGTACGTGCCGGCCGACGGCCGCCGCCGCGACGAGCGCTGCACGGAGGTCTACAACATCCAGGTGCAGGCGCTCGTGCAGCGGCTGCAGTCGTCCGGGCACCAGAAGGTCGTCATCGGCATCTCCGGCGGCCTCGACTCCACGCACGCGCTGCTTGTCTGCGCCAAGGCGCTGGACAAGCTGGGGCTCCCCCGCACGAACATCCTCGCGTACACGATGCCGGGCTTCGCGACGAGCGAGCGCACGCTGCGCCAGGCGCGCGAACTGATGCGCGTCGTCGGCTGCACGGCGCACGAGATCGACATCCGCCCCAGCTGCATCCAGATGCTGAAGGACCTCGGCCATCCGTATGCGGAAGGCGCCGAGCAGTACGACGTGACGTTCGAGAACGTGCAGGCGGGCGAGCGCACCAGCCACCTGTTCCGCCTCGCGAACCACCACCACGCGATCGTGATCGGCACGGGCGATTTGTCCGAACTGGCGCTGGGCTGGTGCACGTATGGCGTGGGCGACCACATGTCGCACTACAACGTCAACGCGAGCGTGCCGAAGACGCTCATTTCCCACCTCGTGCGCTGGGTCGCGGACACGAGGCAGATCGGCGACACGGGCTCCGACGTCCTGATCAACGTGCTGGAGACGGAAATCTCGCCGGAGCTGGTCCCGGGCAAGGTGGGGGAGGCGAACAAGCCGGCGCAGGTGACGGAAGATTTCATCGGGCCGTACGAGCTGCAGGACTTCAACCTGTACTACACCTTGCGCTACGGCTTCGGGCCGGCGAAAGTGGCGTTCCTGTCGTGGAGCGCGTGGCGCGACCGGACGATGGGCCCGTGGCCGGAGGGCGGTAACCCGGCGCGCAACCAGTACGACCTCGCGGCGATCAAGAAAAACCTCGGCATCTTCCTGTGGCGCTTCTTCAAGACGAGCCAGTTCAAGCGCTCATGCGTGCCGAACGGGCCGAAGGTCGGCAACGGCGGCTCGCTGTCCCCGCGCGGCGACTGGCGCGCGCCGAGCGACTCGGAAGCGACCGTGTGGATGGACCAGCTGGCGAGGATTCCGGACTGACGGGCGCCATGCGATAATCCCGGGAAATTCTTAGGAGATGAAGATGAAACAGATTACCTGCGTGATCAAGCCGTTCAAACTGGACGAAGTGCGCGAAGCGCTGGCCGAAGTGAACGTCACCGGCCTGACCGTCACGGAAGTGAAGGGCTTCGGCCGCCAGAAGGGCCACACGGAACTGTACCGCGGCGCCGAATACGTGGTCGATTTCCTGCCCAAGGTGAAGATCGAAGTGGTGGTCGACGATGCGCTGACCGAGCAGGTCGTGGATGCGATCATCAAGGCGGCGCGGACCGGCAAGATCGGCGACGGCAAGATCTTCGTGCAGGAAGTGGAGCAGGTGATTCGTATCCGTACGGGCGAGACGGGGCCGGACGCCGTATAACGTCGTCCCCGCGAAGGCGGGGACCCATACTGAAGCTCCGGCAATCGATGCAGTCATGCAGCGTTGGCCGTATTCTGAGGCTCCGCATGGATTCCCGCCTGCGCGGGAATGACGCACTAGCGCCCCACCCGCACATCGAACCTCCACGCCACCAGCCGGAACACGACGATGAACATCGCGCTGGACCACAGCGCGAAATCGTGCGGAAAGCCGTTCATCCCCAGCAGCAGGAACATCCAGTTGCCGAGGAACGCGCAGATCGCGTAGGGCTTGCCGTCCCTGAACACCATCGGCACTTCGTTGCAGACGATGTCGCGCATCACGCCGCCGAAGATCCCCGTGATCACGCCCATCATCGAGGCGATGAACAGCGGCATGTGCGCGTCCAGCGCGGACGACACGCCCGCCACCGAAAACAGCCCCAGGCCGACCGCGTCGGCGATGACGATCAGCCGTTCCGACACGATCTGGCGCAGCGTGCGGATCAGCGGCGTCGCGACGAGGGCCAGCACGAAGATCAGGATCGCGTACTCCTGGTGGATCACCCAGAACAGCGGCCGTTTATCGAGCAGGATGTCGCGCAGGGTGCCGCCGCCGAATGCGGCGATGAAGGCCACCGTGAACACCCCCACCACGTCCATGCGCTTTCTCCGCGCCTCGATGAATCCCGAGAACGCGCCCACCAGGATCGCAACGATTTCAATGACGGTGATGAGGTGCATGCGGGGGGCGATCGTCTCCATGTTGCTAGACTAGCATGCCGGCCCCGGCGGTGTCAGTGTGCGTTCGGTGCCAGCGGCAGGCGGACGGCGAAGATCACCTTGCCATTCTCGTGCCGATAGTCGATCTCGCCCTCGTGCTCGCGCACGATCTGCTGGGCGATGTACAGGCCGAGCCCCATGCCCGTGCGGTTGCGCGGATTGTTCAGCGAGCTGCGCTTGAACGGGTTGAACAGCGCGGCCTCCGTCTCCGCCGGGATCGGCGCGCCCGCGTTCGCGATTTCCAGCACAGCAAGGCCAAGATCGGGACCGTCCCGCGGCACGAGGCGGATGGTGATCGGCTGGTTCGGCTCGCCGTGGTGGCGGGCGTTGGACAGCAGGTTCGACACCACCTGGCCGAGCCGGCCGCCATCCGCCAGCACGAACGCCGGCCCGACGGTGTGCAAATCGTAGACGATGGTCGGATAGGCGAGGCGTGCTTCCTCGACCATGTCCTCGAGGAGGGCCGCGAGGTCGACGGGCTGGAGGTCGATGCCGAGCGAGAGGCCGCGGTCGATGCGGCTCATGTCCAGCACCTGGCCGATCATGCGCTGCATGCGGTTGCTGGACGACTGGATGCGCTTGCCCAGGGTGCCCTTGTTGCCGACGCCATCCGTGCGCTCGAGGACCATGCCGGCCATGTTGATCGAGTTGAGCGGGTCGCGCAGGTCGTGGCCCAGCATGGCGAGCAGTTGCGCGCGCGTGGATTCGGTCTGGGCGCGGCGCGCGTTCGACACGCGCGCCAGTTCGCCCAGCATCATGCGCGCATGCGTGAGGATGCCGTCTTCCCACGGGTGGGCGAGGCCGCGCACCGTCTCGTGCCAGGCCTCGAACGAACCGCGCGGCGTCAGGCGCTCGCCCAGCGGGCCGGCCTGGGTCTTGTCCGGCTTGCCGCCCCAGGCCACTTCCTCGATCTGTTCCGTGCGCAGCAGCACGCACCAGCCGCCGCTGGGCGGGTCGAAGGGCAGGCCCAGCATGCCGACCCATTTGCCGAGCCGGGCCTGGATCGCGTCCGGCCACTCCTTCACGGATGTCCGGGTGACGATGTCGTGCGGCTCGGCCGGCAGCGACGCGACGATGGCGTCGCCCAGCGCCTGGTCGACGCCGCGGCACACGACGCGCCCGTACTGGCTCACGACGAGCGCCTGCGCATGCGTGGATTCCAGCAGGCCGTCGCCATGCTCGACGAGGGCTTCGAGCGGGTCGTCTTCCAGCAGCAGCGATTCGACGAGGCTCGTGCGCACCTTGGCCGCATGCTCGACCAGTTCCGCGTCCTCGCGCGCCTCGATGCCCTGCACCGTCGAGGCGATCACCTGCGCGAGCACGTCGGCCGCCATCCGGACGGAGTAGGGCACGCGCTTCGGCGCCATGTGGTGGCACGCGATCAGGCCCCACAGGCGGCCGTGAATGACGATCGACACGCTCATCGACGCGCCCACGCCCATGTTCTGCAGATACTCCACGTGGACCGGCGACACGCTGCGCAGCACGGCGAAGCTCATGTCGAGCGGCGCGCTGCCTTCCGCGCCGAGCAGCGGCACGGCGTGGTAGCCGACGTCGGCGATCATGCGCAGGGTGTTCAGCACGTACAGACGGCGCGCCTGCGGCGGGATGTCGCCGGCCGGGTAGCGCTGGCCGAGGTAGGGCACGAGGTCGTCGCGGCGTGCCTCGGCCACCACATCGCCCGAATCGTCGCTGCGGAAGCGGTAGGCCATCACGCGGTCGAAGCCCGTGAATTCGCGGATCTGGCGTACGGTGGCCTCCAGCAGGCCCTCGATGCTGCGCTGGCGGCGCAGGCGGTCGATCGACGAGTGCGCCTTGATCGCGAACTGGGCCACTTCCGCCATGCTGGCCTCGCGCGTCTCGAATTCGACGAGCACGCGCTGCACGTGCCCGTGCACGACGCAGTCGTATTCGCGCCCGCCGATGGACAGGGCCGCCACCGTGGCCGGCGCGTCGCCATCCTCCATCGTGGCCAGGCATTCCTGGATGAGTTCAGTCACCGCCTCCGGCAGCCCGAGCGTGCCGAAGGGTTGTCCCAGTGCGGGCTCGTTGTCCAGGACGGTGGCGATGTTGGTGCTCCAGCCTTCGACGAGCCCGGCGTCCGACAGGAAGAGCAGGGCGCCATGCGGCTGGATGAAGCCGGGGATATGGATCGGTTCGTCCGCACAGTTCTGCAGGTCGACCCGCTGCGGCGCTGCCATCGGTACCGGGCTACTGGACTTCACTTGCTCATCCTTATGCTGGCAGCACCACCTCGGCACTACGTCGTAGGCATCTTACCCGTTTCGTCAAATCGGTGCGTATTTTTGACAACAAAACATGCCAATATAACCATCTTTTAACGAATTTATTTTACGACTTGACAGTTGGAAAGAGTACTCAATCCAGCAGTGCGGGGCGCAGGAGGACGATCAACGCGCCATTGCCCCCATCGGCCCGGTTCGCGACGCAGAACGCGACCACGTCGCCCGTCTGCACGAGCCAGCTGTGGACCATGCCGCGCAGGACCGGTTCGCCGCCGGCCGAGCCATAGCCCACGCCGTGGATGATGCGCACGCAGCGGATGCCGCGCCTGGTGGATTTGCGGAGATAGGCGTCGACGTGGCGCCGCGCCATGTCGCGCGTGAGGCCGTGCAGGTCCAGCTCGTCCTCGACCGGCCAGTGGCGCTTGCGCAGCTTTTTGACGACGTCCGGGCCGACGCCGGGCGCCGACCAGCTGAGGGACGGGTCTTCGTCGAGCAGGCCGTCCACGTCGAACTGGTCGGACAGCATCGATTCCCGCAGCACGGCGGCCGTTTCTTCTTCCAGGGTGCGGGGACGCGTGGGCAGCGGCTGGCCGCGGGTTTCGAATTCGTGCATCGGCCGCCACACGTAGCGGTCCGATTCGGGCATCTTGACGACGTCCGTGACGGCCGAGCGGAATTCGACGGCGCGCTCGCGCGCGATGCGCTCGCGCTTTTCCCGCTCGGCCTGCTCGATGGCGCGCAGCCTTTCGTCTTCCTTGAGCCTGTCGCGCAGGGATTTCAGTTCAGCGAAGTCCTTCATCGCCATAAAACCTCATCTAGATTCGCCGGGTTGCCCCCGGCAACCCGGCGTTACTCCAGGGCTTCCAGGTAACGCTGGGCATCCAGCGCGGCCATGCAGCCCGATCCCGACGACGTGATCGCCTGGCGGTACACGTGGTCCTGCACGTCGCCGGCCGCGAACACGCCCGGGACGTTGGTCGCGGTGGCCATGCCTTCGCTGCCGCCGCGGGTCTTGATGTAGCCGTTGTGCATGTCGATCTGGCCTTCGAAGATGCCCGTGTTCGGCTTGTGGCCGATCGCCACGAACAGGCCGTGCACCTTGAGCTCCTTGGTCGAACCGCCGTCCGTCGACTTCAGCTGCAGGCCGGTCACGCCGCTCTGGTCGCCCTTGACCTCGTCCAGCGTCTGGTTCAGTTCCAGCGCGATCTTGCCTTCTGCGACCCTGGCCATCAGGCGGTCGACGAGGATCGGTTCGGCGCGGAACTTGTCGCGGCGGTGGATCAGCGTGACCTTCGTCGCGATGTTCGACAGGTACAGCGCTTCCTCGACCGCGGTGTTGCCGCCGCCGATCACCGCGACTTCCTGGTTGCGGTAGAAGAAGCCGTCGCACGTGGCGCAGGCGGACACGCCTTTGCCCATGAATTCCTGTTCGCTGGGCAGGCCGAGGTATTGCGCGGAGGCGCCGGTCGCGATGATCAGCGCGTCGCACGTGAACTCGTGCGAGTCGCCCACCAGGCGGATCGGCTTCTCGTTCAGGTACGTCGTGTGGATGTGGTCGAACACGATCTCGGTATTGAAGCGCTCCGCGTGCTGCAGCAGGCGCTGCATCAGTTCCGGACCTTGCACGCCCAGCGGGTCGCCCGGCCAGTTCTCGACGTCGGTCGTCGTCATCAGTTGACCACCCTGCTCGACACCGGTCACCAGCATCGGACTGAGATTGGCGCGCGCGGCGTACACGGCAGCGCTGTAACCGGCGGGGCCGGAACCGAGGATCAGGACTTTGGCATGTTTGCGAGTGGTCATGTGTGAACTTCTTCTATTGGATGATGCCCGGAAAGTGGGGCCGGGCAGTGCGGGAATCAAGAGGCGTTGAACCCGCGATTATAGTCGATGATGCAAACAAGCATGAATCGTGGGGCCAACGCGGCGCTATATCGCTTAGAATGTTCATCTTTGGGGAATTGTTACCCGGCAGTACCGTTTCACACCGCAATGAGCAAGAATAGTCCATCGACGAGCACGACCTATACTCACAAGCCGCGACCGCCTCGCCAGCCGCTGCCGAACCGGCTCGTGCGCCTGTTGTCGGAGGCGCGCTGGCTGGCCACGGCCGTCGCGCTGTTGTATTTCGTCCTCATTTTGCTCAGCTATAACAAGGCCGATCCGGGCTGGTCGCACGAGAACGCCGTCGCCCACGTCGCCAACCTGGGCGGCCGCGCCGGCGCCTGGCTGGCCGATTTATTGTTGTTCATTTTCGGCTTTTCCGCCTGGTGGTTGTGTGTCTGCTTTACGCGCGCCGTCTGGAAGGGCTATCGGCGATTACATACCAGGTTCATCGTCCAGGAAGCGGAACAGGAGCCCGAGCACCAGGGCGAAACCTTGATCCGGTGGATCGGTTTCGTGCTGATGTTCGCCGGCAGCGTGGGATTGGAATACCTGCGCATGTGGTCGTTGAAAGTCGAGCTGCCGCGCGCGGCCGGCGGCGTGCTGGGCCAGCTGATCGGCCATTCCGCCCACACCGCATTCGGTTTCACGGGCGCGACCTTGCTCCTGCTGCTGCTGTTCGGCCTCGGCTTTTCCTGGTATTTCCAAGTGTCGTGGCTGGCGGTGGCCGAGCGCATCGGCGAATCCGTCGAGACGACGTGGGACTGGTTCCGCCTGCGCTACGAAGACCGCGAAGACCGCCGCTACGGCGAAGTGGCCGCGAACAAGCGCGATGAAGTCGTCGTGCACGAGCGCGCCAAGTACGTGGAAAAACATGCCGGTTCGCCGGTCCGGATCGAGACGCCGCGCGACGACGAGTTCGACGGGGCGCACGAAGACGCGCCGCCGGCGCCGGGCTTCCTCGCCAAGATGAAGGCGAAGGTGAAGGCGCGCGGAGAGGCGAAGCTGGCCCGCGCCCGGGCCGAGCCGCAGATCGACAATGCAGCGGCCCCTGCGGCACCGTCCGCGTGGGAGCCATCGCTCGACGAGCCGGACGAGGCCCCGCGCGCACCCGCGCCGGCGCCCGTGAAAGCGCCGCTGCCGCCGGCCTCCGCGCCGAATCCGTCGCCCATCAAGATCGAGCCGGCGATGACGACCGTGCCGCGTTCCGAGCGCGCCGAAAAGGAACGCCAGTCGCACCTGTTCGAAGTCCACGGCGACAGCACGCTGCCGCCGCTGGCGCTGCTGGACGAGGCGCCGCCCGTCCAGGAATCCGTTGCCATCGATACGCTGGAGTTCACGAGCCGCCTGATCGAGAAGAAGCTGTCCGACTTCGGCGTCGAGGCGAAGGTCGTGGCCGCATATCCGGGCCCGGTCGTCACGCGCTACGAGATCGAGCCCGCGACGGGCGTGAAGGGCAGCCAGATCGTCAACCTGGCGCGCGACCTCGCGCGTTCGCTGTCGCTGACGTCGATCCGCGTCGTCGAGACGATCCCCGGCAAGAACTACATGGCGCTCGAGCTGCCGAATCCGAAGCGCCAGATCGTGCGCCTGACGGAAATCCTCGGCTCGAAAGTGTATGGCGACAGCGCGTCGAGCCTCACGGTCGCGCTGGGCAAGGACATCGCCGGCAAGCCGGTCGTCGCCGACCTCGCGAAGATGCCGCACCTGCTGGTGGCGGGTACGACGGGTTCCGGTAAATCCGTCGGCATCAACGCGACGATCCTGTCGCTGCTCTATAAAGCCGATCCAGCCGACGTGCGCCTGATCCTGATCGACCCGAAGATGCTGGAGATGTCGGTGTACGAAGGCATTCCGCACCTGCTGGCGCCGGTCGTCACGGACATGCGCCAGGCCGGCCACGCGCTGAACTGGGCCGTGAACGAGATGGAGCGGCGGTATAAACTGATGTCGAAGCTGGGGGTGCGTAACCTGGCTGGCTACAACAGCAAGATCGCGGAAGCGGCCAAGCGCGAGGAACACATCCCGAACCCGTTCTCGCTGACGCCCGACGCCCCGGAGCCGCTCGACAAGCTGCCGACGATCGTCATCATCATCGACGAGCTGGCCGACCTGATGATGGTGGTCGGCAAGAAGGTCGAGGAACTGATCGCCCGTATCGCCCAGAAGGCGCGCGCGGCCGGCATCCACCTGATCCTCGCGACGCAACGCCCGTCCGTGGACGTCATCACGGGCCTGATCAAGGCGAACATCCCGACGCGTATCGCGTTCCAGGTGTCGTCCAAAATCGACTCGCGCACCATCCTCGACCAGATGGGCGCGGAGACGCTGCTGGGCATGGGCGACATGCTGTACATGCCGCCGGGCACGGGCCTGCCGATCCGCGTGCACGGCGCGTTTGTCTCGGACGACGAAGTGCATCGAGTTGTAAAACATCTCCAGTCCACGGGCGAACCGAATTACATTGAGGGCATCCTCGAAGGCGGCGTGGCTGAGGATGGCGGCGGCGCCGACGGCGTGCCGGCCGGCGAAGGCGGCGGCGAGTCCGACGCGATGTACGACCAGGCCGTGGCCGTGGTGCTGAAGAACCGCCGGGCGTCGATCTCGCTGGTGCAGCGCCACCTGCGCATCGGCTACAACCGCGCCGCGCGCCTGCTCGAGCAGATGGAGCAAAGCGGCATCGTGTCGCCGATGCAATCGAACGGCAACCGGGACATCCTGGTGCCGGCAACGAACGCGGAATGAGAATGCTGAAAACTACACTGATTGCTACGACCTTTTTGATCGCGGGCGCGGCCCACGCCACTGCCCTGGACCAGTTCAAATCCTTCGTCGCCGGCACCAGGTCCGCCCGCGGCGAATTCACGCAGACGCAGGTCTTGAAGACCAGGACGGGCAAGGTCTCGAGCGGCACCTTCGTGTTCGCGCGCCCCGGCAAATTCATCTGGACGTACCAGAAGCCGTACGAGCAACTGCTGCAGGCCGACGGCGAGACCCTGTACCTGTACGACAAGGACCTGAACCAGGTCACGACGCGCAAGCTGGGCGGCGCGCTGGGCAGCTCGCCGGCCGCGATCCTGTTCGGCAGCAACGACCTGGAAAAGAATTTCACGCTGGCCGAAGCGGGCACGCACGACGGCCTGGAATGGCTGAACGCGACGCCGAAGTCGAAGGACACGACGTTCGAACAGATCGGCATCGGCCTCAAGGACGGCTTCCCGCAGGCGATGGAGTTGAAGGACAACTTCGGCCAGACGGTGATGCTGAAATTCACGAACGTCCAGCGCAACCCGGCGCTCGGCGCGCAGACGTTCAAGTTCGACGTGCCGAAAGGCGCGGAGGTCGTTAATCAATAGACCCCTTGCAGTAAGCCGCTTGCGCTTTCGACGCGCCGGCCATACATAGGCAAGATGAACAAGAACAACGCAGCCCATGGATGACCTTTTCAAGACCGAACCCGCCGCCCCGCTGGCGGAAAGCCTGCGCCCGAAGACGATCGCCGAGGTGATCGGCCAGAGCCATTTGCTGGGCGAGGGCAAGCCATTGAATCTCGTGTTCAAATCGGGGCGTCCGCATTCGATGATCCTGTGGGGCCCGCCGGGCGTCGGCAAGACCACGCTGGCGCGCCTCACGGCGAACGCGTTCGACTGCGAATTCATCGCGCTGTCCGCAGTGCTGTCGGGCGTGAAGGACATCCGCGCCGCCATCGAACAGGCCGAGCACTACCTGGCGTCCGGCCACCACACGATCCTGTTCATCGACGAGATCCACCGCTTCAACAAGTCGCAGCAGGACGCGCTGCTGCCGTTCGTCGAATCCGGCCTCGTCACGCTGATCGGCGCGACGACGGAAAACCCGTCGTTCGAAGTCAACTCGGCACTGCTGTCGCGCTCGCAGGTGTACGTGCTGAAGGCGCTGAACGACGACGAGATGCGCCAGTTGCTGGAACGCGCGCGCCAACAGGGCGGCCTGGCGCACCTGCAGTTCGACGATGTCGCCGTCCAGACGCTGATCGGCTACGCGGACGGCGACGCCCGCCGCTTCCTGAACCTGCTGGAGCAGACGAAGACGTCGGCCGACACGGCGCAGACGGCGCACATCACGCGCGAATTCGTCGAGAACGCGCTCACCTTGAACGCGCGCCGCTTCGACAAGGGCGGCGACAATTTCTACGACCAGATCTCGGCCCTGCACAAGTCCGTGCGCGGTTCGCATCCGGACGCCGCGCTGTACTGGCTGTGCCGCATGCTGGACGGCGGCGCCGATCCGAAATACCTGGGACGGCGCATCGTCCGCATGGCCTGGGAAGACATCGGCATCGCCGACCCGCGCGCGATCCAGCTCGCCAACGATGCGGTCGAGACGTTCGAGCGCCTCGGGTCGCCGGAGGGCGAGCTCGCGCTGGGCCAGGCCGTCATCTACCTCGCCATCGCCGCCAAGAGCAATGCCGGCTACAACGCGTTCAATGCGGCGATGGCGTTCGTGCGGAAAGATAAATCGCGCGAGGTCCCGGTCCATTTGCGCAATGCGCCGACCAAGCTCATGAAGGAACTTGGCTACGGCCACGACTACCGCTACGCCCACGACGAACCGCATGCGTATGCGGCCGGCGAGACCTATTTGCCGGATGGCATGCCGGAGCCGGGCTGGTACCAGCCGGTGCCGCGCGGGATCGAGGCGAAGATCGCGGAAAAGCTGGCCTGGCTGCGCAGCCTGGACGACGACGCCCGCGCCGGCTGATTACAACCCGCGCCGCGGCGGGCTGCCCGTGCCGCCATCGTCGCGCGCGCCGCGCCGGCGCAGCACCGTCAACTGGCCGTCCGGCTCCAGCCAGGCGCGCCGGACCTGGGCGATGTCCTCGACTTCGTGCTCGTGCAGCATCGCCCGCAATTCCTCATCGCTGATCAGCTCGCCGCGCAGCGCGGCATCCTGTTTCACCCCGTCCTTGATGATGCAGATCGGCGGCGCCAGTGCGAAACGGCGGAACCGGGGAAAGCGGAAACTCAGCCAGTTCAGCCCATAGCTCCAGCCGATGATGGTGCCGGATCGGCCAAAAGATCGGCGCGCGGATGAGGACATGCGCCGCCTACGACTTGGTACAATTGCGGTTTCGATATCCCACCCTGCGACAATCCCGACAATGATAGACATCCAACTCCTCCGCAAAGACATCGACAACGTCGCCGCGCGCCTCGCGAGCCGCAAGTACCAGCTCGACGTCGCCGGATTCAACGCCCTCGAAGCCGAGCGCAAGGCGATCCAGACGCGCACCGAGGAATTGCAGGGCAAGCGCAACTCGCTGTCCAGGCAGATCGGCATGCTGAAAGGCAAGGGCGAGGACACGAGCGCCGTGATGGCGGAAGTGGCCGGCATCGGCGACGAGCTGAAGGCCAACGAAACCGCGCTCGCCCAGGTACAGGACCGGCTGGCCCACTTCATGGCCGCGATCCCGAACCTGCCGCACCCGTCCACGCCGGTGGGCCAGGACGAGTCGGGCAACGTGGAAGTGCGCAAGGTGGGCACGCCGCGCGCTTTCGATTTCGAAGTGAAGGACCACGTCGACGTCGGCAGCCCGCTGGGCCTCGATTTCGACACCGCGACCAAGCTGACGGGCTCGCGCTTCGCCGTGATGAAAGGCGGCATCGCCCGCCTGCACCGCGCGCTGGCGCAATACATGCTGGACACGCACACGGGCCAGCACGGCTACACCGAGTGCTACACCCCGTACATGGTCAACGCGGATTCGCTGCGCGGCACGGGCCAGCTGCCGAAGTTCGAGGAAGACCTGTTCGCCGTGAAAAAGGGCGGCGCGGAAGGCGAGGGCGAGAATTTCTACCTGATCCCGACGTCGGAAGTGTCGCTGACCAACATGGTGCGCGACGAGATCGTCGCGCTTGACACCCTGCCGATCAAGATCACGGCCCACACCCCGTGCTTCCGCTCGGAAGCGGGCAGCTACGGCCGCGACACCCGCGGCATGATCCGCCAGCACCAGTTCGACAAGGTCGAGCTCGTGCAGATCGCGCATCCGGAACAGTCGTACGACGCGCTGGAAGAGATGGTGGGCCAGGCCGAGACGATCCTGAAGAACCTGGGCCTGCCGTACCGCGTGATGCAGCTGTGCACGGGCGACATGGGCTTTTCCGCCGCGAAAACCTATGACCTGGAAGTGTGGCTGCCGGCGCAGAACACGTACCGCGAGATCTCGTCGCTGTCGAACTGCGAAGATTTCCAGGCCCGCAACATGCAGGCCCGCTTCCGCAACGCCAAGGGCAAGCCTGAGCTGCTGCACACGCTGAACGGTTCGGGCCTGGCCGTCGGCCGCACGCTCGTCGCCGTGCTGGAGAATTACCAGCAGGCGGACGGCAGCGTCGTCGTGCCGGACGTGCTGCGTCCGTACATGGGCGGGCTGGAGCGGCTGGTTCCGGCGGCGTAATCAAATAGCCCTTCCGTTTTCGCGGGAGGCCGTCTATAATGCGGCCTCACGCGAATACAAGCGACCGGTTACCAGGAGAGGTGGCAGAGTGGTCGAATGTACCTGACTCGAAATCAGGCGTACGGGTGACCGTACCGTGGGTTCGAATCCCACCCTCTCCGCCAGAACAAACAAGGCCCCACCGGGGCCTTTTTTGTTTTGGCGGAGAGAGCAGGGCGCCTGCGCGCCCTGCGCGGTGGGATTCGAAGGGCTGGGCCTACGAGCCCAGCCCTCTCCGAATCGCCCATCTGCCGTCCGCAAGGCGGACGGCCCCGCGCGCCGAGGGCGCGCGCTGCAAAGCCTGCAAAGCCCGCGCCGCTAACACAGCCTCCAAAAATCCTTCAACAATCTGCATATTGCTAGCAATATTCCGCCAATAGCTATCCACAAGGAATAAGACTTTTCTACCCTGCAGGTTTATCAGAAATACCTGGAGGAGATCCATGAAAACCTTGTCCACGCTGTCTGCCGCATTGCTCGCGGCGTTGCTCGCCGGTTGCGGCGGTGGCGGCGGTTCCGCATCGCCGGCGACCGCACCGGTTGCCGTCACGCCAGCACCCGCTCCCGCACCGGCGCCTGCGCCCGCACCGGCGCCCGCACCCGCACCCACGCCCGCACCGACCGCAGGCACATACCCAAGCTACAACACGAATCCCCTCCCGGCCGACATGTCGGGCATGTCGCACGACGCCCGGCAGATCGCGGCATCGGTCCGCATCGGCTTCAACATCGGCAACACGATGGAAGCCATCGGCGGCGAAACGGCCTGGGGCAATCCGCTGATCACGAACGAACTCATCCAGACCGTCAAGAAAGCCGGCTTCAACGCGATCCGCCTGCCCGTGGCGTGGGACCAGTACGCGGACCAGAAGACGGGCCAGATCAGCGCCACCTGGCTCGCCCGCGTGAAACAGGTTGTTCAGTATTGTGTCGACAACGATATGTACGTTCTGGTCAACATCCACTGGGACGGCGGCTGGCTGGAAAAGAACATCACGCCCGAGAAGAAGGATGCCGTCAATGCCAAGCAGAAGGCATATTGGGAACAGATCGCGACCACGCTGCGCGATTTCGACGACCACGTGATGTTCGCCAGCGCCAACGAACCGGCGACGGGCAACGAGCAGAATACCGACGTGCCGACGCTGAAAACGGCAGTCGCCGTCCTGCAGAGCTATCACCAGACCTTCGTCGACGCCGTGCGCTCCACCGGCGGCCGCAACGCCTACCGCGTGCTGGTCGTGCAGGCCCCGGAGACGAATATCGACCTGCTGGTGAAATACATGCCGACGCTGCCGGCCGACAAGGTGGCTGGCCGGATGATGGCCGAGATCCACTTCTATGCGCCATTCAATTTCGCGCTGATGAACAAGGATGAATCCTGGGGCAAACAGGCTTATTACTGGGGCGCGGGCAACCACTCGACGACGGATACCGACCGCAATCCGACGTGGGGCGAGGAAGACTACGTCGATGCGCAATTCGCCAGCTTGAAGACGGCATTCGTCGACAAGGGCATTCCGGTCCTGCTCGGCGAATTCGCTGCCCAGCGTCGCACGAACCTGACGGGCGACTCGCTGGCGCTGCACCTCAAGTCGCGCAACTACTACCACACCTACGTCGTCAAGAAGGCCCGCGCGAACGGCGTGCTGCCGTTCTTCTGGGACGTCGGCGCACCGGACGACCAGTCGGGCAGCATCTTCGACCGCCGCACGTACCAGGTGCGCGGCCAGGCGACACTGGATGCGTTGATGGCGGGCCTCGCACCCTGATTGCGCTAGACTGGCGGTCATGAAAACCGCCATCTTCAGCACCCGTCCGTACGATAAATCGATGCTGTCGGACGCCAACCGGGAAGCCGGCCACGACCTGCGCTTCCTGGAAGACCGCCTGACGCCGTCGACGGTCGCGCTCGCCGCAGGCTGCGCGGCCGTCTGCGTCTTCGTCAACGACGCGGTCGACGCAGAGGTCCTCGCGCTGCTCGCCCGGCAGGGCACGCGCCTGGTGGCGACGCGCTCCACCGGCTACAACCACATCGACGTTCCCGCGGCGGAGCGGCTCGGCATCGCCGTCGTGCGCGTGACCGACTATTCGCCGCATTCGGTGGCGGAATTCGCGGTGGGCCTGCTGCTGGCCGTGAACCGCAAGATCGCCCGCGCGAGCGCCCGCACGCGCGACGGCAACTTCGACCTGCACGGCCTGATGGGCTTCGACCTGCACGGCAAGACCGTGGGGGTGATCGGTACGGGCAAGATCGGCACGATCTTCGCCCGCATCATGACCGGCTTCGGCTGCACGGTGGTCGGCCATGACCGCTACCCGTCGCCCGCGTTCGAGGCGCTGGGCGGGCGCTACGCCACCATCGACGAGCTGCTGGACTGCAGCGACGTCGTCTCGCTGCACTGCCCGCTGACGGAAGAGACGCGCCACATCGTGAACGCGGCATCGCTGGCGCGGGCGAGGCGGGGCGGCATCCTCGTGAACACGAGCCGCGGCGGGCTGGTCGACACGGAGGCCGCGATTGCCGCGCTGAAGACGGGGCAGCTGGGCGGCCTCGCGATCGACGTGTACGAGCAGGAAGCGAGCCTGTTCTTCCAGGATCTGTCGTCGACGATCATCACCGACGACGTGATCCAGCGGCTGGTGTCGTTTCCGAACGTGATCGTCACCGGGCACCAGGCGTTTTTCACGGTGGAGGCGATCGGGCAGATCATGCGGACGACCATCGAGAGTTTGACGGCGTTCGAGCAGGGGAGGGAGCTGGTCAACCTCGTTCGTGAGTAAGGAGCGGAACTGCGCGCTTTGCAGCGCGCGCCCCCGGCGCGCGGGGGCGTCCGCGTTGCGGGCGGCAGATGGGCGATTCGGAGAGGATTGAGCGCAGCTCAATCCGGCTTGCAAGCCCAGCCCTTCGAATCCCACCGCGCAAGGCGCGCAGGCGCCTTGCTCTCTCCGCCAAAACAAAAAAGGCCCCGATGGGGCCTTGTTTGTTCTGGCGGAGAGGGTGGGATTCGAACCCACGGTACGGTCACCCGTACGCCTGATTTCGAGTCAGGTACATTCGACCACTCTGCCACCTCTCCTGGTAACTTTTATCATGCGGTCGTTTCGCGTGAGGCCGAATTATAGACGGTGGGTAAGAGAATCGCAAGCGTCGCCTGCGTGTCTTGCAAACCCACCCCCCGCAGGGAGGGACTACCCCCCGATAACCCGATCGGAGTATTGTCCGCCCACCCCATCCGCGTAACACTTCCTCCATCGAAATTTAACCTTTCACCGACTGGAGAAGTCAATGCCCGCCACCCGCGTCGTCGTCACCGGCTATGGAGCCGTCTCCGCATTAGGAGAAAGCGTCCCGGACATCTGGAACGCGATCATGAATTACCGCGTCGGTTACCAACTGACCGAATTCCCCGACCCCAAGATCCACGCCCGCTACTTCAGCTTCATGGAAGACAGGCGCCAGCGCTACGCCGGCTTCCCGAAAGCTGTGCTGAAAATGCTGCCGACGTTCGCGAAGAACGCCCTGGTCGCCTCGCGCGAAGCGCTGCAGATGGCCTTCGGCAGCGCCGACGATGTGCAGCAGTTCGTGACGTCCCCGTTCGACGTCGGCGCCATCATCGGCACGGGCTGGGGCGGCATGGACTCGGTCAACGACAACAACAACGATTACCGCGAGAGCGGCCTGTCGTCGTCGTTCGCCACCCTGATGTCCATGCACAGCATCGCCACGGCCGCCGTCGCGCTGAACTGGAATCTGCGCGGCTACCAGAACACGCCGGTCGCCGCCTGCGCGACGGGGACCATCGCCATCGGCGACGCGTATCAAGTCATCAAGTCCGGCCGCGCGAAGGTGATGCTCGCCGGCGGCAGCGAATCGCTGAAGGAGACGTTCAACGTCTGGTCGATCGACGTCATCCAGGCCCTGAGCAAGGAGCAGCACGACGTGCGCCGCGCCTGCTGCCCGTTCAGCGCACGGCGCAGCGGCTTCGTGCTGGCCGAAGGCGCGGCCGTGCTGTGCCTGGAAGAGCGCGAGCATGCGCTGGCGCGCGGCGCCACGATCCTCGGCGAGATCACGGGCTACGGCAATTACTCGGACGCGTACGACATGACGGCGCCCGCCGACGACCTGCGTGCACGCCATATGGCGATCGTGCAGGCCGTCGGCCAGGCACCGCAGCGCATCGGCTACATCAACCTGCACGGCACGTCCACGCCGATCAACGACGTCAACGAGACGAACACGATCAAGTCGGCGTTCGGCGACGGCGCGGCCGGCATCCCGATGTCGAGCACCAAGTCGTACACGGGCCACCTGATCGGCGCGGCCGGTGCGCTGGAGACGATCTTCTGCCTGAAGACGCTGGAGACGGGCATCATCCCCGCCACGATCCACATGGACGAAGCGGATCCCGCGTGCGACCTGGATTACACGCCGAACGAACACCGGCAGGTGGAACGGATCGACGCGGCCCTCAACGTCAGCTTCGGCTTCGGAGGTGCCAACAGCGCCCTCGTCGTCGAGCGCGCGTAAGGAGAGGGCAATGCAGACCGCACAACACCTGGCCGCCGCGCCGACGCCGCTGAACCTGTCGTTCGACATGCCCGCGGTGGAGCAGTGGGCGCAGTTCTCCAGCGACCGCAATCCGATCCACTTCGACCTCGCGCACGCCAGGGCGGCCGGCCTCGATGCGCTGATCGTCCACGGCATGCTTGCGATGATGCCGATGAAGGAAGCCGCGGCGCAGGCCGTCGCGCCGGACGGCTGGATGAAGTTCCGCACCCTGCTGCGCAACCCCATCGCGCACGACCGCGACGTCGTCTTCACGACCAAGCCGGCGGGCGGCGGCATCGCGTTCCGGCTCCACGGGATGGACGGAAAAGCCGCGGCCGGCAAGCTCGAACACTTCCGCGGCACGTATGGCCGCGCGGGCGACCCGTCGGGCCAGCTGCAGGGCGACACGCCGCGCGGCAAGCCCTTGGAACGCGCCCATCTCGACCGCTTCTTCGCCACGTACCCGCACGTGCGCGAGCGCTGGATCGCGCTTGACGCCGTCGTGTTTTCCGAATTCATGCGCTCGCGGCTGCACGTCCTCGAACGCCTGGCGCACGCCCACATGCTGCGCCTGTCCGGCGGCGCGCCGGCGTCGCGGGTCGTCGTGCAATCGAGCCACACGGTCACGTTCGACGCGGCGTTCTTCGATGCGCCGCACGATGCGGACCAGTGGAATCAACTGCATCACGCCTTGCTCACGCCCGAATTGCTCGCCAGCGGCAATCAGGTCGGCGGCGTCGTCGCGCTGCCGGTCCTGTGTGCGGGCCGTCTCGTCATGCTGGTGGAAGTCGGCCTGGTCGCCAGGTTCGACACCGATATCCCTAACTAATCAACGGAGGTAACAAATGAATGTAGCCGAATTCCTGCGGGATGCGATCGTGGAACTGAAGGACGTCGACGAGTCGGCGCTCGTCCCGGCGCTGACGTTCGAGGAACTGGAACTGGACAGCCTGGATTACGTGGAAATCCAGCTGCGCATCAAGAAGAAATTCAAGGTCGAGATCACGCCGGACCTGTTCGCAGCGGGCCAGTTGAAGAACCTGGGCGACCTGTACGCCTACATCGAGGCGAACCAGCCGCAGGCGGCGGTGGCGTGATGACCGGCCAACCGCCCATCATCCCGCTCAGCCCGCGCGGCCGGCTCGGCGTGGAGACCCTGATCGAAAAGTCACATGCCGCGCCCATGGACCTGAACCAGGTCGTGCCGTGGCGGACGGGTGTCGATCGCCAGGGTGTGCCCAAGAAGATGGAGCACTGCTGGATCTACGGCACGCCGTGGTTCGACGCGCTGACGGACGCGCAACGCCACGAGGTGCTGTGGCTGGAAAACGCGCGCGACGTGTCGATGTTCATCCTGCTCGAACAGACGCTGCCGCCCCTGTACATGGGCTACCTGAATGTCCACGCGGATGCGCTGGCGCCGGACGTGCGCGAATACCTGATGATCTTCTCGAAAGAGGAAATCATGCACACGCTGATGTTCCGGCGCTATATGAAGGTGGCGCGGCTGCCCCTGTTCGGCGCACCGGACGGCCTGCACGAGATGCTGACCGTGCAGCTCCCGAAGATGCATCCGGTGGCCGGCATCATCGCGACCTTGCTGCTCGAATGGGTGGCCGAGCTGTCGGCGATGTTCGTGTCGCAGGACGACGTCGTCGAGCCGCTGACGCGCGAGATGTTCTACCAGCACCACCTGGAGGAGGCGCGCCACATCGCGTTCGGGCGCTGGGTCGGCGAGTCGTTCTTCGAGCATGCGCCGGACGAACAGGCGACGCAGATGCGCCAGATGATGCGCGGCCTGATGGCGCGGCTCGTTCCGCAGTTCACGTACAACCCGGAGATCGCGCGCCACACCTCGTTCGCGTTTCCGATCGCCTGCGGCGACCAGGCCGCGATCGACGCCGTGCGCTACTCGGAACGGAGCCTGGCGCTCAACGACAGGCGCTTCGCGCCGCTGTACGCGTGGCTGCGCAAGGTGGGAGTCTCGTGATGGACGCCGGCAGCCGTTGGGACGCGATCTGCGTCGGCGCCGGCATCACCAGCCTCGCGTTCGGCGCGCAGGTGGTGAAGCGGCATCCCGGCGCGCGCCTCCTCGTCATCGACAAGCACGGCGTGCCGGGCGGGTATGCGACCGTGTTCCAGCGCCCGAAGGCGGGCGCCGCCTTCGACTGCAGCCTGCACAAGCTGAGCGGCATGGGGGAGGGCGGCAATCTGCGCCGGATCTTCGCCGACCTCGGGCTCGACGGGGAACTGGGCCTGAAGGTGCCGGCCGATTATTTCGAGGCTTGCCTGCCCGGCGGGTCCATCCGCTTCGGCAACGGCGTCGATGCCTTCCGCCAGGCGTTGCAGGACCGCTTCCCGCACGAGCGCGCGGGCCTGGACCGCTTCTTCGACGAGGTGGCCGTCCACGGCCGCAACGGCTACCACCAGTTCCAGATGATGGACGGAACCTTCGAGCCGGACTTCGCGCAGCTGCGCTACGCCCACAAGCATTTGAAGCACGTGACGGTGGCGCAGGCGCTGGCCGAACGCATCAACGATCCGTGGCTGCGCGAGATCCTCGCCGCCACCGGCATCTACGTGGGCGGCTTCGCGGAAGACCTGGGCTACCTGTACTTCCTGCACGTGGTGTACGCGACGCTCACGCAGGGCAATGCCTACGTCGAGGGCGCGTCGCAGCGCCTGTCGGACGTGCTCGCGCGCCGCATCGTCGCGGCCGGCGGCCAGGTGCTGCTGGGGACCGCGGTCCGCAAGATCATCAGCGACGACGCCGGCAAGGTACGCGGCGTGACGACGGCGAAAGGCGATTTCTACGCGGACCGAGTGTACCTGAACGCGGCGCCGCACTACGCGCTGCGCACCCTGTTCGACGACCAGCCGGCGTTGGGCCCCGTATGGCGCAAGCTGGACAACCTGAAGCCGTCGTGCTCGACGACGACCGTGTACCTGACGACGGACGCGGCGCCGGCGGACCTGGGCCTGTCCAGCACGGAGACGATGGTATTCGCGTGCGGCGCCGACGCGAGCCGCGCGGCACGCGCAGGCTGCGCAAGCGACGAGGCGTGCGAGCGGGCCTACTGGCGCGACAGCGTCATGGAGGTCACGAACTACCACGCGCTCGATCCGGACGGCGGGCGCATCGTCTGCCTCAACGTGCTGGATGCGATGGCGCACTGGCCGGAGCGCCGCTCGCCCGCGTACAAGCTGAAGAAGGCACGCGCGCTGAACGTGCTGCTCGAGCGGTTGTATGCCGCGAAACCGGGCTTGCGCGGGCATGTCGTGTACACGGAAGTGTCGACGCCGCGCACGTACGAGCGTTTTACCAACAACACGGACGGCGCCGGGTATGGCGCGATGGTGGGGACGGACTTGTCCGGCCACGTATTCCACCACGCGTTCCCGATCGCGGGCGTCCATTTTCTCAGCGCCTGGGTCGCCGGCCCCAGTTACGAGGCGGCATTCGGGTATGCGGAAATGAAGGCGAAACAATGGGCAGCTTAGTCGCTCGTGTATCGGGAGGCGTCCTGATGCGCACGTTGTTCAAGCCCGTCTTCGGCTGGCGCGGCGACGGCCTCGCGGGCCTCGAACCGTTCGTCCACACGAGCACGGACGGCAGCTGGCTGGCCGGCGCGGTCTACACGAGCCGGCGCATGCCGGCACGGGGCGTCGTCCTGCTGTGCCACCCGTTCCTCAAGTACGGCATGCACTGGTTCTTCAACCATGGCTACCACGCGTGGCTGGCCGACGCGGGCTACCACGTCGTCGGTTTCGACTTCAAGGGCTTCGGCCGCAGTACGGTGGACGGCATGTCGTTCGCGGAAGACGTCGTCGCGCTGGGCGAATGGACGCACGACACCTGGCCGGGCCTGCCCGTGCACGTGCTGGGCGCGTCGTTCGGCGCCTTCCACGCGCTGCACGCCATCGCGACGGGCCGCACGGCGTTCGCGTCGGTGCTGTGCGACAGCGTGCCGGCCACGGTCGCGCGCTTCTTCGGCGGCGGCGTGACGGGTGCCGTCATGCGCGGCATGAGCACGAGCCGCTGGGCCGATGCGACGGGCACGCGCCCCATCTTCCGCTCGCTGCCGCTGCCGCACGACTTGCCGCGCCTGTTCCTGTTCGGCGGGGACGATCCGTTCATCACGCAAGCCGAGGTGGCCCATCTGCGCGACCTCTGCGGCGCGAGCAGCGTGCGCGTGTATCCGGACTGCGGCCACCTTGACGCGCGCAAGGCATTCCCAGGCGCCTACCGCGGCGCCATCCTCGATTTTCTCGATCATTCAACTTCAGGCAAGGACTATCATTCATGGATTCGAACGCAGTAAAGAAGCAGTGGGTACTGGTCACGGGCGGCACGCGCGGCATCGGCCGCGGTCTCGTCGCCGCCTTCTGCGCGGCCGGCTACGACGTCGTGTTCACCTACCAGCGCTCGCACGAGGCGGCCGCGGAACTCGTGCGCGAGATGGCGGACGCCGGCGCGCACGCGGCGGGTCACTGCTGCGACAGCGCGGACGAGGAAGCCGTCAACGCGCTGGCGCGCGGGCTGCTCGTGGAGCGGGGGGCGCCGCATGCCGTCGTCAACAACGTCGGCATCACGCGCGACGCGGTCCTGATGCGCATGAGCCGCGAACAGTGGACGGACGTCGTCAACGCCAACCTGAACGCCTCGTTCTACGTCACCCGCGCCTTCGCGCATGCGATGGTGGAAGAGGGCGACGGTGTGATCCTGCAGATGTCGTCCGTGTCCGGCTTCAAGGGCAACGTCGGGCAGACGAATTACTCGGCCACGAAGGCCGCGATGATCGGCATGACCCGCTCGCTCGCGCTGGAACTGGGCCGCTTCAACGTGCGCGTGAACGCCATCGCGCCCGGCTTCATCACGACCGAGATGACGGCGGAGATCCCCGAAGCTAAGCTGAAGTCCCTCGGCGCCGGCATCCCGCTGCGCCGTTTCGGCACGGTGCGCGAAGTGGCGTCGCTCGCGACCTACCTGGCCTCGACCGACGCCGCCTATATCACGGGCCAGACGTTCGTCATCGACGGCGGCCTCACCGCGTGAACGGGAGGCAGCGTGACGTATGTCGTGACCGAACCCTGCATAGGCTGCAAGCACACGGACTGCATCCAGGTGTGCCCGGTGGACTGTTTCCATGAAGGCGACAACTTCCTCGCCATCGACCCGGAACGCTGCGTCGATTGCGGGTTGTGCGAAGTGGAGTGTCCCGTCGGGGCCATCGTGGCGGAAAGCGAGCTGGCGCCGGACCAGCTCCACTGGCTGGCGCTGAACGACGACCTTGCGCGGCGCTGGCCACCCATCACGCAGCGCAAGCCGGCACTGCCCGACGCCGCCGACTGGGCCGCGCGCACGGACAAGCTGGCGGCGCTCATGCGCTGATGCCGATTTCCCCCCACGGATGTGGCATGCGCGCCGGGTCGCGATGGCGCATCCTTGCGGCCATGAACTCACCCATCGAACATCGCATCCTCGCCCTGTTCTCCGCCTGCCAGGGCATCGCCTCGCGCAGGGGCTTCATGGACGACGTCTATCCGCTGCTGCAACGGATATTGCCGCACGAGCGCTTCGTGTGCGGCATCGCAACGGTCGCCCCGGTGGCCGTGCTGGACGTCGTCGATGCCGGCTTTCCCAGCGAGTTCGTCGACGGCATCGTCGACGGGCGCGGCCGCATCGCGAGTCCCGTGATCCGCCGCTGGCTGATGGATGACGCGCCCGTCTATTTCGACGAGGCCGCGCGTGCCGCATTCGTCGAGCCGGAAGATGCCGCGTGGCTCGCGTCGTTCCGCCGGCACGGCATGCGCAACATGATGGCCCACGGCGTCAAGGACCTGCACGGCGGCGCGACCAGTTACTTTTGCTTCGCGGGCGTGGCGGACGGCGGGGAAGAAAAGATGCGGCTGCTCCAGCTCATCGTGCCGCACATGCACGCCGCGCTGCGCACGCACTACCGGCTCAAGGTCCGCGCGCAGGAGGTCGAGCTGTCGTCCCGCGAGCGCGAAGTCCTGCAGCTGGTCTGCGTCGGCAAGACCAACGAAGCGATCGGCACCATCCTCGGCATCAGCCCGTGGACGGTCAAGGTCCATGTGCGCAACTTCATGGCCAAGCTGAACGTCTCGACGCGCGGGCATGCGGCGGCGATGGCGATGAAGAACGGGCTTGTGAGCATCTAACTTTTGATCCGTCGTTCCCGCGGAGGCGGGAACCCAAGTGCTGCGTGCATCGCGATAACGCGTGCAAATTGGGTCCCCGCCAAGGGGGACGCCTAGTCCGGGGACGACGGTTTCAGGGCTGACTAGCTCAGTTCACGCAGGCGGCCCTGCACGATGCCGGCCAGCGTCTGCACCGCGAACACCGCGATGACAAGCGTGGCGATGCCGAGGATGAGCAATGCAATGCCATCCATCACCGGGCTGTCCACCACCGTCGCGTAACGCAGCGCGGTCACGGCCGACGCGGCGAGCGGGAAGCTGGCGGCCCACCACGCGACGCGGAACGGCGAGCAGGCCGGCAGGTGCACGAGGCGCGCCAGCAGCACCGGCAGCAGGAACAGCATGATCATGACGAGACCTTGCGCGAACGCGTCGACGTGGCCGAACGTGGTCGTGTAGGCCGAGTAGCCCACCGCGAACGGCGCCAGCAGGATCAGCAGCGACGGCTGCAGCGCGGGCGGCAGCGGGTCTTCCGTGATGAGGCGCGACAGCAGCATCGCCAGCAGCGGCAGCGCGAAGAACAGGCCGACGGCGAGGCCGAACACCATCACGCCATGCAGGCCGTCCCAGCGCAGCGCCGGTGCGGCCAGCGGGATGTCGAGCATGCCCACGACCGGCACGATCCACGCCGGCGCCACCTGGGCCGGCGTATGGCGCACGGACAGCCAGCGGGTGACGATGGCCCACGCGAACACGGTCATCCCGACGGCGCCCAGCACCCAAGCGAGGCGGGCCAGGCCCAGGCTGACGTCGGCCAGCAGGAACGGCAGCAGCAGGAGGCTGATGAGCGGCGTGCCGAACAGATTGCCCCCGACCGGATGGGAGAACTCGGCGCGCACCGTGGACCAGCCGGCGACGGCCTTGATGCCGTAGGCGATGGCCAGCACGGCGAAGGTGACGATGGCGAGGGCGCCGATGGCCTGGCCGACGACGGCCGGCGCGCCGTACGCCTGGTGCGCGAGGCGCCAGGCGACGGCCAGGCCGGTGAGACCCATCACGGCGCCGAACAGGCCGACGGGCAGGTACGAGAGGGTGGTCGATGCCGCGGGTGAGGCGGCGACGGCGGGACGTGCGGCTTCCATGATCGTCTCCTTGTAAGGGCGCTGCATGGAAGCCATTCTGGGGGCGCGGCGCGCGGGCGGCCATGCCCGGATGCGGCAGCGTTTTGCCCGATCGTCTCGACCGTGCAGGTACTTACCCGCGGCGGATGGCGTGCAGCCACACGGCCGCGATGCGCTCCACCTGTTCGTAGCCTTCGCAGCCGAGCTGGCCGCCGAAGACGTCGGGATCGAGCTCCTCGTACGACCAGCCGTCCGTGTCGGCATCGAGGCGTTCGCGGATGGCGGCGAGGAACGGGTCGGCACCGTCGACGATGGCCACGCCCGTGTACAGCAGCAGGCTGCCGCCGGGATGCAGCCGGTCCAGCGCCGCGTGCACGATGCGGATCGACAGTTCGGCGCCGTGCGTGCCGCCGCCGTGGCGGTACGTCAGCTCGTCCGGGTCGAGGATGTACGGCGGGTTCGACATGATGAGATCGAAGCCGCCTTCGATCCCGTCGAGCAGGTCGCTGCGGCAGGGCACGACGTTGTGCGCCCCGTTCAGGCCCGCGTTGATCTCCGCGAGCGCCAGCGCGGCCGGGTTGATGTCGGCCGCGTAGACGGTGGCGTCGGGACAGCGCAGCGCCAGTTCGATCGCGCCCGGACCGGCGCCGGCCCCGATGTCGACGGCGCGCCGCACCGCACGGCGCAAGCCCCCGTGCGCACCGAGGACGCGCTTGAGGGCGCTCGTGTAGCGGTACGTGTCGGGACCGAAGAACACGGCGTCCTCGTCGGAGGTGGGCCAGGCCGAATGGAAATACAGGTGGTCGCCGATGGTCGAGGCGCGCACGCCGGCACGCCAGCCGTCCGCGCCCTCCGGGACCGCCAGGCCGGCCGCGCGCAGCAGGCCGGCCATGGGCTCGGGCAGCACGTCCGCGCGGTATGGCCGGCTCCAGCCGAACACGCCGCGCAGGTCGTGCGCCCAGGCATTTTCCGGACGATTGTTGACCCGGCGGTGCGTGGCGGGGGTGACGGTCACGAAACGGTAGCCGATGGCCTGTAGACTGCGGCCGAGCGCGGCCAGCGCGTCGTGGTGGGCGAAGGTGGGGGCGGTCGGGGTCATGCGCGGAGCTTGCACCGCGCTTGCCTGCCCGTCCGTACGCAGGCGCACGGAGACGTGGACAGGCTGTCATGCACCCCGGATCTGCCATATGGCATGATGCGGCTTATGTGAAAGTTCGAACAGATGCGGCCGCGCGCCGTATGCACAATGGACGGGCTGATGCAGGACGCGTGGCCCTACAGACGAGGATGACCATGAAGACGACGCCGGACGTAACCCTTCGCGAGCGACTGGAGCGTGAGGTCCAACGGGAACGCCACGAACGCGTGCTGCACGACGAAGAACGCGCCGGCCTGGCGGTGGACGACGAGTTCCGCCTCAAGGATGCGCGCGAAAACATGGGGTCGGTGAAGATCAGGCGTGCCAGGGAACGCTGACGGTCCTCCGGCTCGACAACAAGCAAGGAGAACATCATGCGTTGGGAAGGCGACAGGCAAAGCGACAACATCGAGGACCGCCGCGGCGGTGGGGGCGGCGGCGGATTCGGCATCGGCGGCGGGACCGTCGGCATCGGCACGATCGTCGTGGCGCTGATCGGTTCGTGGTTCTTCGGCGTGTCGCCGTCCACGATCCTGAGCCTGCTGTCGGGCGGCTCGCCGGCCCAGGTCCAGCAGGCGCCGGCGCATCCGCCCGCGAACGACCGCGAGACGCAGTTCGTGCGCACCGTGCTCGGCTACACCGAAGACACGTGGACGCAGATCTTCCGCGCCAACGGTGCGACGTATTCGCCGCCGCATCTCGTGTTGTACTCGGGCCGCACGCCGACCGGCGGCTGCGGCACGGGCCAGTCCGCCGTCGGGCCGTTCTATTGCCCGGCCGACCGCAAGGTCTACATCGACCTGACGTTCTTCCGCATGATGCAGCAGCGCTTCAAGGTGGGCGGCGAATTCACGCAGGCGTACGTGATCGCGCACGAGGTCGGCCACCACGTGCAGAACCTGCTCGGCATCTCGGGCAAGGTCGACAGCGCGCGCCAGCATCTGTCGGAACGGGACGCCAACGCCGCGTCCGTGCGGCTGGAACTGCAGGCCGACTGCTTCGCCGGGGTGTGGGCCTACCACACGAACCAGGCCAAGCAGATCATCGAACAGGGCGACATCGAGTCCGCGCTGAACGCGGCGAGCGCCATCGGCGACGACGCGCTGCAGCGCCAGTCGCGCGGCGAGGTCGTGCCGGATTCGTTCACGCACGGCACGTCGGCGCAGCGCGTGCGCTGGTTCAAGCGCGGCCTGGAGACGGGCTCCGTCGAGCAGTGCAATACGTTCGAGGCGCGCCAGCTTTAATGTGAACAGTCGTTCCCGCGCAGGCGGGAACCCATACTGAGCCTCCGAAGGCAAGTATCAAGAACACTACCGCCCTTTTCCGACGCACCGAATCCAGATCTTCAGCATGGATCCCCGCTTTCGCGGGGACGACGGTTGTGCGGCCGTTTCCTTTTAAAAACAAAGCACTACGGCTCTTCAAAAAAAGTGTTCCGGAACCCCCGTTCGTTTCCGTGCGCGTATCGCCTTCCTTAGCGTTTTGACATACCTTGTTGTCAAGCGCTCGTCCGTTACGGCGGGCCGTCATCCATGAGGAGGAATTATGCTGGCAATGAATTACCGGGGACCGTATCGCGTCCGCGCCGATTACAAGCCCGATCCCGTCATCGAACACCCGGGCGACGCCATCGTGCGCGTGCTGCGCTCCTGCATCTGCGGGTCCGACCTGCACCTTTACCACGGCATGGTGCCCGACACGCGCGTGGGCCATACGTTCGGCCATGAATTCGTCGGCGAAGTCGTGGACGTGGGCCGCGACGTGCAGACGCTGAAGGCCGGCGACCGGGTCCTGGTGCCGTTCAACCTGTTCTGCGGATCCTGTTTCTTCTGCCAGCGCGAACTCTTCGGCAATTGCCACAACACGAATCCGGAAGCGACGGCCGTCGGCGGCATCTACGGTTATTCGCACACGGCCGGCGGCTACGACGGCGGCCAGGCCGAGTACGTGCGCGTGCCGATGGCCGACGTGGGCCCGTACCCGATCCCCGACGACCTGCACCTGGACGACGCCGTGCTGCTGACCGACGCCCTCCCGACGGGCTACCAGGCCGCCGAGATGGGCGACATCCAGGAAGGCGACACGGTGGTCGTCTTCGGCGCCGGCCCGGTCGGCATCTTCGCCGCGAAAGCCGCGTGGCTGATGGGCGCGGGCAGGGTGATCGTCGTGGACGAGGTCGAGTACCGCCTGGAATTCGTCAAGCGCTTTGCCCAATGCGAGGTCGTGAACTTCCGCGAAGTGAACGACATGGCGGAACACATCAAGAAGATGACCGACTGGATGGGCGCGGACGTCACCATCGATTGCGTGGGCGGCGATGCGGCCGGTTCCATCGCGCAGACGCTGACGGGCCGCCTGATGAAGGTGCAGGCCGGCGCCTCGACCGTGCTGCACTGGGCCATCAACAGCGTGCGCAAGGGCGGCAACGTGTCGATCGTGGGCGTGTATGGCCCGACGTTCAACGCGGTCCCCATCGGCAACGTGGTGAACAAGGGCCTGACGATCCGCGCCAACCAGGCCAGCGTGAAACGCCACCTGCCGCGCCTGATCGAACACATCCGCGAAGGCCGCCTGAATCCGAAGGAAATCATCACGCACCGGGTGCCGCTGGAAGAGGTGGCGGACGCCTACCACATCTTCTCGAGCAAGCTCGACAACTGCATCAAGCCCGTCCTGATCCCGCCGTCCGCGCGCGAGGTCCAGGCCGTGAAGGCCACCGCTTTGCATTGAGGAGACGTCATGGAACACAATCATCACCACGATCATCCGCACCACGACGACGCGGGCCACGTGCATGCGCATCCGCTGCAGGGCGACATGGCGGACGGCCCGCGCCGTCCGAGCCGCGAGGAGTTGTCGCACATCGAAGGCTGGGGCGCCGACCTCGACCGCAAGAACCGCCCGGCCGTGCCGATGGAGCGCATGCCCGCGCGCTTCATCCACCCGCACGAGGGCAAGCTGCCGCAGCAGCCGGAAGACGTCGAGGTCCTCGTGTCGACCGAACGGCCCGGCATCACGCCGATCTTCGGCACCGCGCAGCCGCCGAAAGGCCTGTCCGGCATGATGCGCCGCCTCGCGTTCAAATGGTCGGAAAACGATCTGCGCCATTGGCTCCTGCTGCTGGCGGCGGACCGCGTGAACGTCGTCGAGGGCATCGGCGAGGACCTCGCCCACGGCAAGGTGCCGAACGTGCTGGGCGAAATGGGCATCAAGGCCGAGTGGGAGCACAACCGGGCCGGCCTCGTGAAGAAGGCGGTGCTGGCCGGTGCCGTCGTCGGCACGGCCGTGTACCTGATGCGCCGGCGCGAGCGCTGAGCGTCCCGTGAGGTGCGCCTGGGCGCACCGTCATCCGCACCTTTTCATCCGCCTCACGGCAGCCGCAAGGCGCCGTGGGGCTCTTTGCGCTTGAGCAAATTCCTTTAAGCGAGCTCGGCCACACTGCATCGGTGTGCCCGCTCAATGAAAGGAAATCTCATGAACAAGCGCAAGATGTTGCTGGCGTCGTTCGGCGCCCTGTCCCTGGCGGTCGTCGTGCCCGCGGGCGCGGCCGGCCCCGGCACGATGAGCCCGGCAGTTGCCGCGTCCTCGCAGCTGGACGCGGCATTGCTGGCCCAGCTGGACGCGCGCCGCGCCGCGCGCGGGCAGGATGCGCGCCTCGGTGATGCGATCGTCGCGCGGCATCCCGGCACGCAGGGCACGCAGGTCGCGCGCGTGGCCCACACGTACAAGAACGTGCGCATCTTCGGCTTCGAATCCGTGCTCGTCCTGGATGCCAACGGCAAGATCCTGTCCGAATCGGATTCCGAGCAGCGCACCAACTTCGTGAAGGCCGACGCCGCCGGGCCGGGTTCGGATTTCAGCATCGTGCCGGCGATCTCGTCGAAGGCCGCGATCGATGCGGCGCTGGCTTCGCTGGGCGCCTCGGCGCGCCACGAGACGCCGCCCAGCGCGGAGCTGATCATCTGGCCCGCGATGCGCACGGAACGCGTGCCGGACGCGCGCGACAAGCAGGAGCAGGAGCTCAACGCGCTCGACGTGCAGGAAGTCGTCGATCACTACGAACTCGCCTACCTCGTGCACACGCGCATGGTCGCTGGCGACAAGCCCGTGTACCACGACACCATCGTGAGCGCGGGCGACGGCGCCATTCTCGCCCAGTGGAACATGCTGCAGACGGTGGTCGGCGTGGGCCACAGCCAGTACAACGGCGATGTGCCCATCAACACGACGCTCGCCGAGGGCAAATACAGGATGATCGACGACACCCGAGGCACGGGCGGCACGTTCGGCGCGATGGCGATCACGAACGCGAACCATGGCACGAGCGCGGGCAGCGTCTACGTCAACGATACGAACACGTGGGGCGACGGCAAGCAGTACGTGAACGGCGGCTCGACGACGAACGCGAACGGCCAGACGGCCGCCGTGAACGCGATGTGGGGCCTGATGAACACGTACGACACGATGAAGAACGTGTTCAACTGGTTGTCGCTGGACGGGCACAATACGGCCACGTACATCGCGGCACACGTCAACACGGCATACGACAACGCGTATTACAGCGACACGTGCCGCTGCATGTTCATCGGCGACGGCTCCAGCTTCAACAGCCTGGGCTCGATCGACGTGATCGGCCACGAGATGGGCCATGGCGTGACGGCCGCCACGTCGAACCTGACGTATGCGGGAGAATCGGGCGGCCTGAACGAATCGTCGTCGGACATCAACGGCGAGGCCGTCGAAGCGTATGCGCGCGGGGGCGGAAAGGGCGACACCGTCCCGCTCACGGGCAACGACTGGGTGCTGGGCAAGGAGATCAGCAAGTCGGGCACGCCGCTGCGCTGGATGTACCGCCCCAGCAAGGACGGCAGCAGCCCGGACGCCTGGAACAGCTCGATCAAGCGCCTGGACGTGCACTACAGCAGCGGCCCGAACAACCGCATGTTCTACTTCCTCGCACAGGGCTCCAGCGCGGACAAGGCCGGTGATTATTACAGCAAATACCTCGTCAGGACGCCGGCCGCGATGACGGGCATCGGGCTCGACAAGGCCTACCGGATCTGGTTCAAGGCGAACACGACCAAGTTCACGTCGAGTACCAATTACGCGGATGCGCGCGCCAAGATGATCGAGGCTGCGGGCGAGCTGTACGGCAAGAGCAGCCGCGAGCTGATTGCCGTGCAGCGGGCGTATGCCGCGATCAACGTGGGCGCGGACGTGGATGAGCCGCCGGGACAGTAAAAGCGCTCCTCGTCAGGCGGCTTCCAGGACAATGGCCGCGGCCTGGAAGTCGCCGACGAGGTTGGGCTGGATCCCTTGTCCCATCCAATAGGCGCCGCTCGCCTGCTTTGGTGTGCGCGGCGCCACGCCCCCTGCAATGGTGCGCAGCGCATACGTCTTCCGTGGATCGAGTCCGCGCAACTGGATATGGGGCGCCGGATTGCGCATGCCGCCGGAATGAAGGAAGGCGAAGAGGACGGCCTGGTTGCCGTCCTGCGCGACCGACAGCGTCGCCGACCGTGCCGAGCCGCCCTGCGGCGAGATCAAGCGGTACAAATTGCCTTGTTGGACGGTCACCCGAATACGCTTGTACTCGGCGATAAGGCGCTTCGCTTGCGTGAAGTCGTTCGCGCTCCAGTGGTTCAGGTTCGCGCCGATCCCGAGCGCGCCCTGCATGGACGACAGGAACCGGTATTCCAGCGACGTGGCGCGCTTGTTGACCCAGTTGGGCGAGTCGGTGACCCAGGCCATCATGATCGCCGGCGCATAGGCCTGGCTGAAGCCATCCTGGATCAACAGCCTGTCGTACGGATCGGTATTGTCCGACACCCAGACCTCGTCGGTCAGGGCCATGATGCCGAGATCGACACGGCCGCCGCCGCTGGCGCACGATTCGATCTCGACCTTCGGGTGGCGCCGGCGCAGTTCGCCGAGCAGCTTGTAGAGATTGTCCACGTACGTCACGTACAGGCGTTGCTGCTCCGCGGGCGGCACCTGCGGCCAGCCCGGTTCGGACCAGGCGCGGTTATGGTCCCACTTCAGAAACGCGATGTTGTTCGCGCCGAGCAGCCTGTCCAATACCATCAGCAGGTGGTCGTACACGTCCTTGCGCGCCAGGTTGAGCACCAGCTGGTCGCGGGCTTCGGAGCGCGTGCGTCCCGGAAAGTGGATGACCCAATCGGGATGGGCCCGGTACAAATCGCTGTCCGGATTGACCATCTCCGGTTCGACCCACAGCCCGAATTCCATGCCCAGGTCGTTGACGCGTTTGATCAGTGGCGTCAGCCCGTTCGGGAATTTCCTGGTGTTGACGACCCAGTCGCCGAGGCCCGCTTTCGAACTGTTGCGCGCGCCGAACCAGCCGTCGTCGACGACGAAGCGTTCGATGCCGAGGCCGGCGGCCTTCTCCGCGAGCGCCATCTGGCCCGCTTCGTCGACGGCGAACTCGGTCGCCTCCCATGAATTGTAGAGAACGGGCCGCGGACGCAACGCCGGCGCGCCCGGCAGGATGCGCGTGCGCTGGTAGCGATGGAACAGGCGCGACGCGCCGCCGAACCCTTCGCCGGAATATCCCGCGTGGAACACGGGCGAGGAGAGGCGTTCGCCGGGCTTGAGCCGATAGGCGAAATCGAAGGGGTTGTAGCCGGCCGTCATGCGGACGCCGCCAAGCGCATCCACGTCGACACCGATGCGCCACGCGCCGCTCCAGCCCAGTGCGCCGAACCACACGGGGCCGGACTCCTCTTCGGTCATGGCCCGGCTCAGCGCGATCCACGGGTTGGCCTGGTGCGACGTCACGCCCTTGCGGCTCTCGATCACCGTCGCGCCGGGACCGACCGGGCGGGTTTGCAGCGCGAATTCGCCGGCCCAGCGTCCCGTCAGGTACGACAGCCGGTAATCGTCGGCGTACGGCAGGTTGATGCTGGCCGCGGCCATCTGGTCGACCTGGATCCAGCCGTTCGTCCGGTTCTCGACCAAGGCACTGCGCGTCAGGATCCCGGTTGCGGCTTCCATCGCATAGGCGAGCGTGACGTGCACGGCGCGACTGACGTCCTTGAGCCTGACCAGGATGCGGTCGCCGTCGAGCTGGTGGCCCACGTAGCGCAGGTCCAGGTCGCGCACGCCGTCGGGAAAGGTGACCTTCAGGGCCGGCTCCACCGTCAGGCCCGCGCCGAAGCCGGGATACTCGAACGGCGTGACGGTGATCGACGTTTCGTTGCTGGAGTTCTCGGCGACCGGTGCCGGCGCCGGCAGCGGATCGTCCGGGGACAGTGCGCTGCCCCAGTACATGGTCTGCAGGCGGCCATCCGGGTTGACGCCGAACGCGTAGGTGACGGCGCCGCCGTCGAGCCGGAAGACGTGCGCCGCGTCGTCGATGGTGGGACGCGCCCGGGCGGCATTGCCCATGGTCAGTCCGGCAAGTCCGCCCAGCATGCCCATGCATACGGTGCGACGGCGTCGATCGATGTTCTTCATAGTCCCCTCAGGCAGCGATTTTGTTCATATTATCGCAATGGCTGAGGAGTAGCCGAGCAGAAAACTTCAGGGCTGCAGCAACGGATACGGATTCACCGGCGTCCCTTTCCACCACTGTTTCTCGGGCGTCAGTTCGAACACGGCGAAGTGCAGGTGCGGCGCGTTCGGATCGGCATTGCCGGTCGCGCCCACATAGCCGATCAGGTCGCCGCGCTTGACCTGCGCGCCTTCCTGCAGGCCGTCCGCATAGCGTTCCAGGTGCGCATAGTAATAGGCATATTTTTCGGCCGGATCGAACTGGTACACGGTCAGCCCGCCTGGCTTGCTTGTGAACAGCTTCACGATCTTGCCGTCCGCCACCGCGACCACCTTCGTGCCCTTCGGCGCCATGATGTCCAGCGCTTCATGGTGGCGTTCGGTGCCGCGCGGCTGGTCGTAGGTGTCGGCGAGTTTGGAGAACGGCATGCCGTCGACGGGTACGAGCAGCTTGCCCGGCGGGACGGACGGCGCGGGCGCCGTGCCCGCTGCCGCGACGGGCGTGTCCGACGCGGCGGGACGCAGCGGCAGGTCGAGTTCCGTAAGGTCGGGCATGACCTGCGGCGCCGGCGGCAGCTTGCCGTCGATGCCGCTCGATGGCGGCGGCGGCGCGGGCAGGGCGCCCGTGTCCGCGGCCACGGCCGGTGGGGTGGCGGGGGCGTGGGGCATCTGGCGCAGCCAGACGAACAGGCCGCCGGCGCCCACCAGCACGCCGAGCAGGAAGGTCATCAACCATCTCATCGTCGTCTCCTTTGCTTCGTTTTAGTCTTGCAGTACGACCTCCGTGCCCGCCTGGACGAGCCCCGCCACTTCCGATGCGCTCCAGTTCGTCAAGCGGATGCAGCCGTGCGATTCGCTCTTGCCCACCGAGGCCGGCACCGGCGTGCCGTGGATGCCGTAATGCGGCTTGGTCAGGTCGATCCACACGACGCCGACCGGGTTGTTGGGACCCGCCGCGACGGTCGTTTTCTTGTCGCCCGGCTTGGCGTCCCAGAACAGTTTCGGGTTGTAGTGGTACGTGGGGTTGCGGTGCACGCCTTCGATCTTCCAGTCGCCGATCGGCAGAGGATCGTGTTCGCTGCCGCTCGACACGGGATACTGGGCCAGCACGGTTCCCGCCGCGTCCTGCAGCTGCAGGATGCGGCCTTCCTTCGACACGACGACGCGCGCGGCCGGCGCCAGCGCCGGGGTGCCGACGACGTTCGGCACGACGATCTGCTCGCCGGCGCGGCCCAGGTCCTTGCCGGGGTTGAGCTTTTCCAGCAGCGCCGGGCTCGCGTGGAATTTCTCGCCGAGACCTTCCGCCGGCGTGGCGTAGCCGAGCGTGGGCAGCTTGGCCTTTTCCATCATGTCGTCCGGCACGCGCTGGAACGGGCCCGCGACGTCGGTGTCGGCCAGCGTGTAGGTCAGCAGGGTCGGCGTCTGGTCGGTGTTCAGCGCGTTCCACGTGGCGTCGTCGAGCTTGCCGGTCGGATTGAGGCCGCGCGCCTTCTGGAAGCCGGCCAGCGCCTGGCGCATGTTGGAGCCGTAGGCGCCATCGATTTCGCCGGGCGAGAAGTGGGCGCGGTCGAGCAGCACTTGCGCGCGCAGCAGACGCTCGAACTCGGTCGCCTGTGCTGCGGCCAGGGTCGGCTGCGCCTGCGGTTGCGCGGCGCCCGCCGGACCGGCGAGGCCGGCCAGCAGGGCGATCAAAAGGGGGATGCGGGTCGTTTTCAACATGGTGTCCTGCCTGAAATTGCGTTGGCTTCAGGTTAGTGCCGCGCAAGACGGGGCTCTGTGCGGGAACGAACCCAGGCCTGTCAGGCCGGAGGTACAATCCGCCGCATGACCATGTTGACCATCACCCTGCAGCCGTCCGGCTGGTCCTTCGACACCGACACGGAGACGACGGTGCTGCACGCCGCCGAACGGGCCGGCATCGACCTGCCCAGTTCCTGCCGCAACGGCACGTGCCGCACATGCATCTGCCGCCTCGCGGGCGGCAGCGTGCGCTATCTCGTGGAATGGCCGGGGCTGTCCCTCGACGAAAAGCGCGAGGGCTATATCCTGCCGTGCGTTGCCGTCGCGCAGGAAGATCTCGTGGTCGACCAGCGGCTGGCGAAGAAGATCGTGTTTCCCGAGTAAGAGCCCGTGGCATAGCCGCTGACTTGCTTCGGTGGCAACAACCTCACGACCCCGCTTGTGGGGTACGTTACAGGCAGGATCATACCCACGGAAGCGCATCGAAAACCTGAGAGCGGCGAAAGCCGCGAATAGGTACGCTTTCCGTTGAGTCCTGACGTTCAGCAACCGGCGTCATCCTGGCAAGAATGATCATTGCTCCCGCCATGTTTTCCTGGTGGCGCTTCACGCGCCGTAGAATGCTGATTTCGTCTGCAAGTATAGGGTCTTATCATGGAAACAATCGACCAGCGTTACCTCGTCCAGCAAAACAAGCGCACTGACGACGGTAAGGCGGCGCCCGTTTTTGCCAGAGTCATGCGTAGCAAGGAAGGCAAGTTCGAGGGCGTGTCATTTATTAAGAATAAAGAGAAAGCAACTGTCATGACATCCGCTGAAGCTCAGGAAGTGGTCACGTGGGCCGCAAAGAAAAAAGAAAATGCCCAACAGTATGAAACTAAAGTTATTTGTGTGGGCCAGTAGCCGCATGTAGATCGGCCAGAAACGGACGTTGCAGTCACATCGGTGTAGGTGCCGCATTGTCCCGCTCCTTTCGCGAGTAAAATGCGGCCTCAATCTACTCAAATCAAAGGCAAGCAATGAAAAAGACAGACCTGGCAAAAAGCGACGCGAAGAAACTGATGAATCAAATGAGTGCGAAAGGCGCAACGTACGGTGTAGGAGCGTCGGCAGCTATGCCCGACCGTCGCGAACAACGCGAACGTGAGCGCGCGCTGGGTCTGGTGCCGTTTGCCGTCAAGCTCAACAGCGACCTAGTCAAGCAGTTGCAGACTTTGAGCAAAGAGCGCGGCGTCGAATTGAATGAACTCGTTACACAGTTGTTGCAAAAAGGCTTGTCCGCATAAATGAGATAGCAAATCAGTAGCACGCTCCACAATACCTCAGTTAATCAAGTGCAGAACGGCCGTACGTTGAGTTGCGTCGACCGATTGAATGCGCAGCCAAAACATCCGTCGAACAAGCCATCGACCAGATCGTAAATTCTGGGCATCTCGCCAGCGTCCGAGGCGGGCAACCAGGTCCGTTGTGTCTTATGTCCCCATAAGTGTCGTTGCACAAGCATGGCGCCAGACCCCGAAATTGTTCTCGAAGTATTGAAACGGTTGAAGTTCAGCGCGCCCTAAGTAGTTGTCGTCGGCCTGCGTGGAGCAAGAGCGCAGAAGTCCGAGCGTTAAGATGACGGCCATCTAGCCCGCCCGCTCACTCATCTCTTAAAGCTACTTGGAGAAGCTTTGTCAGGCGCTCCAAGCCCCGTCAACGCGCGTCCAGGCCCAGCGCCGACTCGATCGCCCGCAGCACGCGCGGCCACGATCCCGATGTCGCCGCCACCTCGTCGTAATGGCTGGCGCCCGGCAGAATCACGACCTCGGCGCCGTCGCCGGCCGCACGGGCGCGGGCCGCGAAGTCGTGCGCGACGCGCGGGGGCGAGATCGTGTCCAGCTCGCCGGTGACGAGGATCGTATGGCTGCCGTTCGGCATCAGGTCGCCTGCATTCGTGTCGGAAAACACGTCCGGCCGGTCCGCGCTCGGCGTGCCGGCCAGTTCGACGGTCTCGCGGCCGCAACTCGTCTTCAGCAGCGCGGCCTCGCGCCGCAGATCGGCCAGGCCACCCAGGCTGACGACCTGGCGCACCGGCACGATGTCCTTGCGGTACAGCGGGCTCGACGCGGGGATGCGGGGCCGCGCCGCCAGCCATTGCACGAGCTGGCCGCCGGCCGAGTGCCCGACGGCCACGAGGCGGCCGAGGTCGAGCGGATGTTCCCTGGCCGTGCGCGCGAGCAGGTCGAGGGCCGCGTTCATGTCCTGGTAGGTGCCAGGGTAGCCGCCGCCGGCCTCGTCGACGCGGCGGTATTCCACGTTCCACACGGCGATGCCGCGCGCCGCCAGCGCCCCCGCCATGTTGCGCAGCTGCGTGATGCCGCCGAATTCCTTCGTCCAGCAGCCGCCGTGCACGAGCACGGCCACGGGGAACGGCCCCGTGCCGGACGGCAGGAACAGTTCGGCGTACTGCGACGGCGCGGCGCCGTAGCGCAGGGTGGCGGCGGGCGCGGGGCCGGACAGGGCCAGGTAGTCGTCCAGCGTCATCGGGGCGGCGTGCACGGTAGAGGTCATGGCGAGAGTGAGCGCGAGGGCGGCGAGGCGTGTCATGGGCTCGACTATAGCAAAGCGGATGCGGCCCGCACGATTGAAAACCCGCCGCGATCTTCCATGCTAGGCTGCACACAACGTCAACCGCAACCATAGGGAGATCATCATGACCCAATCGAAATCCACAGGTAGCCAGAACAAGCAGTCCGGTAACCCGTCCGAGGAGGACGTCCAGAAACAGAAGGCGGGGGTCAAGGAGAAAAGCAGCCACGACCATATGTCGACCGTGAAGGCCGGCAAGGGCAAAGGTGCGGGCGGCGGCGCCAAGCAGAAAGAAGGCCGTTGAGCCTGTACGCCGGAGAAAATCGATGAGTTTGCCGGAGTACGCACATTCCACGCCGGACCCCACGACGCCCGACCCGGAACTGCCGCCGCCCCAGCCGAGGCCGGATCCGGACGACGTGCCGGCGCCGGCGCGCGCACCGGTGAAGGAGCCGGACGCGCCGGAACCGCCCATCAAGGCGGAATGAGTAGGTGAAGGGGAAAGGATGGGGCGGACCGTCGCGTCGCCCCATCCTTTGTCACGAGAGGGTCAGGCCCGAGGTTCAGGCCCGAGGTTCAGGTCTTGTTCGACGTCGATTGCTGGCTGCCGGCCTGGCCGGCGTCCCGTTTATTTCCCTCGTCGCTGCCGCGCTTGGGAATGTCGCGGATCATCTCGTCCGTTTCATGCTGGCCGGGCGAGCGCTCCCCGCTGCCGATGTCCGCTTCGTGCATGTTCGGCGGGGCGTCGGCGCCCGGATCCGGTTTCGGAATGTCGGTTCTCATGGTGTGCTCCATTGCGTTGTCGTGTTGGCGCAATACTAACAGTCCACGTCCGGCCCCGGCGCGCAATAGGATCGCCGCTTGTGTACGCTGGCGCACATATATCTTGCAGGAACTTTTTAATAATAGGCGCGAAGGCCAACGATTTTCGGAGGAGAAAAGCATGAGCACCACCTTGTACAACAAGATTCCGCTGGGCCGCGGCCCGCTGCTGGGGTCGCACAAGATGCACGCGGCCGTGGCGCTGGGTGTGCTGGCGGGTGCGGGCCTCGTCTGGGCCGCCGTGCGGGCGTTGCGCTGACGCCAGACAGGTTGCCGGGACGGCCCGTCGCCGTTACCATGGCGGGCTTGTTCTCTTGGAAAGTGGTAATGAAGAATCTGAAACTGACGGGCGACGAATACGATGCGCTCGAATTCATCCGGCGCGGCGCGAAGACCGACCGCGTCAATGCCTGTGTCGGGCGCAACGCAAAGCGCCTGTCGGGCCTGAAGCTGATCCAGTATGCGAAGAACGGGAACCTGGCGTTGACGCCGCAGGGGACGGAACTGCTGTTCCTGCGCCGCTGCGTGCAGGCGCTGCGCGCGCTCGAGGCGGACCCGGCGGCGAATGTGGATGACGACGTCGTCCAGTTCCTCAGCCGCAAGTCGCACATTGCGGCGCGGGCCGAGGGCGGGTTCGAATTGACGGCGCGGGGACGCGAATCCCTGGCCGACATCGCATCACAGCAAAATTAATTCGTCCGGCGGCGGTTCGGGTACACCAGTGCCCGCACCGCGATCTCCGCCGGCACGCCCATCGCCGCGAGGAATTCCGCGGCGCGCTGCAGCCCCAGCGTGGGAACGGACGCGACGGCCTGGTTGACGAGGTCGCGCGTGCGCATGTCGGTGCGCGGCCTGCGTTCCGCCAGGGTGGCCGCGGCGGTGTCGATATTCAGTTCAGTCATCATCATCAATGCTCGGTGAGTGTATTGCCAAAGAATCACGGAGTATTGTATGAGAACGATATTGATTAAGCCACAGGAAATTGCACGAAATATCGCACTTGTAATCCAAACTTAAAGCGGATTCGAGATTTCTTCAGGCGGCGGCCGTCTGCGGCTCGTCTTCCGGGGCCGTCAGGCCGCGTCGCTGGCGCAGCAATTGCTCGAATTCATGGGCCGGGAGCGGCTTCGAGAAGTAATATCCCTGCATTTCGTCGCAGCCCTGGTGGCGCAGGTAATCGAGCTGTTCGGCCGTTTCGACACCCTCGGCGATCACGGACAGGCGCAGGTTGTGCGCCAGCGCGATGATCGAGGCGACGATGGCGGCATCGTTGGCGTCGTGCGTGATGTCGTTGACGAACGAGCGGTCGATCTTCAGCACGTCGATCGGGAAGCGCGACAGGTACGAGAAGCTGGAGTAGCCCGTGCCGAAATCGTCGATCGACAGGTTCACGCCCAGCGATTTCATGCGGTGCAGCAATTCCACGGCCGGCGTGACGTCGCTCATGAACAGGCTTTCCGTCAGTTCCAGTTCGAGGCAGGACGGATCCAGGCCGGTGTCGCCCAGCACCGCCTCGATGCCCGGCAGCAGGTCGGCCGCGCCGAACTGGCGCGCCGACAGGTTCACGGCCACGCGCAGCTTGCCCAGGCCCGCATCGTGCCAGGCCTTGTTCTGGGCGCACGCGGTGCGCATCACCCAGGCGCCGATCGGCACGATCAGGCCCGTGTCCTCGGCGATGCCGATGAAGCGCGACGGCGGCACCATGCCCAGTTCCGGATGCTTCCAGCGGATCAGCGCTTCCATGCCGACGATGCGGCCCGTCTGCAGGTCGACCTGCGGCTGGTAGTGCAGCACGAATTCGTTGCGTTCGAGGGCATTGCGCAGCGCGCTCTCGATGCGCACGCGCTCCAGCGATTCCTCGTTCATGGCCGGCGTGTAGAACTGGAAGTTGTTGCGGCCCAGTTTCTTGGCGCGGTACATGGCGATGTCCGCGTGCTCGATCAGGTTCTCGGACGGCGTGCCGTCGCTCGGGAACGCGGCCACGCCGATGCTGCAGGTGACGAAGAACTCCTTGGTGCCCAGCATGACGGGCTGCGCGACGGAATCCATGACGCGCTGCACGATGTCCGGCGTGAGCGGCTGGTCGTGGTGCTCGGACAGGATCACGACGAATTCGTCGCCGGACAGGCGCGCGACGGTATCCGTGTCGCGCAGCGACGAGCGCAGGCGCGCCGCGACCGTCATCAGCAGGACGTCGCCGGCCTTGTGGCCCATGCTGTCGTTGACGTACTTGAAGCGGTCCAGGTCGATCAGCATCACCCACACCTGGTGGCCGCTGCGGGTGGCGTACGCGACGGCCTGGCCCAGGCGGTCCTGCAGCAGCGAGCGGTTGGGCAGGCCCGTCAGCACGTCGTGCTGGGCCACGTGGTGCACGCGCTGCTCGGTGACCTTGCGTGCCGTGATGTCGCTGCCGGTGCCGCGGTAGCCGGTGAAGCGGCCCGTCTCGTCGAACGTCGGCTGGCCGTTGATGCAGAACCAGCGCTCCTCGCCGTTGTCGTCGACGACGCGGTATTCGAGGTTGCGGAAGGGTTCGTGCGCTTCCAGGGTGGCGACGTGGTCGCGGCCCAGCTCGGTGTCTGTCAGCGCCGGCACGTAGTCCCAGCGGCGGCGGCCGAGCACGCGCTCGGTGGTGATGCCGGATTTTTCCGTGAAGTCGCCGGTGACGTGGGTAAAACGGAATTCCTCGTCCTGTTCCCAATACCAGTCGGACGACATGGCGACGAGCTGGCGGAAGCGCTGCTCGCTTTCCTGCAGCGCTTTTTCCGTGCGCTTGCGCGCGAGGACGTCGTCGATCAGGCGCTGGTTCGTCAGTTTCAGGTCGGCGGTGCGCTCGCGCACCAGTTCCTGCACCTTGCGCGCGCGCTCGCCGGCCGCCTGCACGAAGGCGCACAGGAGCAGGGTCGACAGCACGCCGCCGGTCAGCAGCAGGGTCGAGCCGAGATGGTCGGCCAGCCACGGGCTGGGCGCGGCGATGGCTTCCACGGTCCACGACTGGCCGCCGACCGTGAAGGTGTTCAAGGCGCGGCCCGTGTAGCCGCCCGACATCAGCGGGACGGGCGCTTCGGACGACGTCACGGCGCGGCTCGCATAGGCGAGGTGGGCCGGATCGGCGCGGCCGCCGGCATAGAACTTCAACTGGATGCTGTGGTCGTCCAGCAGGCCGGCCCTGGCCAGCGTGGCATTGGCAAGGGTCGGCACGGAGACCACGGCGGCGGTGTCGCCCAGCAGGCGGCCGCCGCGGGCGTACACGGGCATCAGCACTTCGAAACTGGGGGCGCCGGGCGCCTGGGCGATCTGCAGCAGGCTGGTGAGGGCGGCACGGCCGCTCGCCTGCGCCCGACCGAGGGCGTCCATGACCTGGCGGTTCTGGCTGACGTCCAGACCGAGGGCCGCCTCGTTACCCTGCATGGGTTCGAGATAGTCGACGACGTGGTAGCGTTCGCGCGCCGGCGCCGCCACGCGCGCGCGGCCGCGCATCTCGCGCACCACGAGGTCGGGCTGGAACTGGCGCAGGTCCGCTTCGAACGCGGCGCGGTCGGCGGCGTCCACGACGCGGTGGAAATTGAAGGCGCGGATGTACGGATTACGCTGCAGCAGCGGCGTCGTGAAATCGTGGAATTGCGCGCGCGTGACCGGCTGCACGGTCGTGAACAGCTGGTTGGTCACGTTCAGGACTTCGACTGCATCGTCCATGCCCTGGCGCAGGGCGGCCACGCGCACACCGGTCCCCTGTTCGAAGGCCAGCGCCTTGTTGTCGTATTCGAGACGGCTGACGGCAACCGTCAGCACCGCGGTTGCGGCCAGGCCGCCGGCCAGCGTGAGGCCTGCTGCGAGCGTGAGCGAAAACGGCAGTCGACGACGCGACATCCAGGGTTCCCTATGCATGAAAGATGAGAGCTTGCCCTAAGGCATGAAGAGGCATCAGTTTGTCACAGAAACTCTAGTTTCCGCAAACAAATTGTCACAAGCGGGACCGCGTAGCGCGAAGGTGTGGTAGGGCCAAAACAGATCGCGATGCGATCCAGGCAAGGATGGATCGAATGGCTAGCCGATTCAATAATCCGAGGCCGAGCCCGCGCCGCCGCCGCAGCGCCGTCATGCGGCGCAGGGCGGCATCCGCGGGGGCGTGCAACGCATACACGATGCGGTTGTTGCCCGCGACCTTGTCGAACCAGCAGGTGTGGCCGGCGAACACGGTATCCAGCGCGTCCATCACGTCCGGGTAGCGCGGATCGTACGTGAAGACGTTGGCCACGAGCACGCCGCCGGGCCGCAGCGCGCGCCGGCAGTCCGTATAAAAGGGCGTGTCGGCCAGCCTGGGCGGCAGCCCGCGCGCGTCGAAGCCATCGACCAGAAGTACATCGGCCGAGCCGGGATGCGCGGCCAGCCACTCGGCCGCGTCGGCATGGACGACCGCGAAGCGCGCGCTGTCGGGCGGCACGTGGAAGGCGTCGCGCAGGGCGATCACGTCGGCGCGGAGTTCGATGACGGTGATGTGCGCGTCGGGAAAATGGCGGTGGCAGAACTTGGCCAGCGAGCCGCCGCCGAGCCCGACCATCACGATGCGGATGGGAGACGGCGCGAACAGGACAAAACCCATCATGGCGCGCAAATAGGCCAGCACGAGGGCGTCGGGCCGGGCCAGCAGCATCTCGCTCTGGATGTCGCCGGGGACGAATTCGAGTGTCCGGCGGCCCCGGTGCGTACGTACGAGCGGCGGGGTGGGGCTGTTGTGAGGCATGCCGCCAAGTATAGGTGAACTTGTTGCGGTCGATAGGTTTCTGATAAGCTGGCCGTTGCAGCCCACGCGGAGACCTCATGTTCCTGGACCACCCGACCATTACCGCCACCAACAGCCAGACCGAACCGGACCGCATCGAGCGCCTGGATCGCGTCTATGGATATGCGATGGCGCTGGCGGACGTGGACGGCAACCCGGGTTTCGTCGAGAAGCTGACCCAGATCCACGACCATAAAGGGACCCTGATCGTGTTCTGGCACGAACCGCCCACCGGGGCCGAACGGGAGTACTGGACGCGTGCCTGGTCCAGCCGCGTCGGCGACGGCACGACCGCAGTCGTGCACGAATGCTGAGGTGACGATGGATGCCACCACGATGGTCCTGGCACTGGCACTCGGCAACCTGGCCTTGTGCGCCACCCTGTTTTTCTTCGAACAATCCGGTCATGCCGGCCGTCCGGCCGTGCCGACGTGGGGCTGGTCGCGCCTGTACCAGGGCGCCGGCTGGCTGCTGCTGGCCATCGGCGCGGCGGGCGTCGTGCCGGAAGGCCTTGCCTTGCCTATTGCCTACGTCCTCGTGTTCGCCGGCGTGGCCTGGGAATCCGGCGCCGCGTGGGAACGCGCCGGCCGCCTGCGCTGGCGCCGCGCCACGCTCCCCGCGCTGGGACTGGCCGTCGCCGCCTTCCTGCTGTGCTGGCTGATCGACCCGATCGGCCTGCGCGCCGTGGCCGCGTCGCTGGTCCTCGGCGGCTTTTATTTGTCGCTCGCGGCGGCGCTGGCGCGCGGCTGGGCGGCCGCATCGATGCTGCAGCGCTTCCTCGCGCTGGCGACGACCGCGCTGGCCGTCGTCGTCGGCGCGCGCGGCGCGCTCGTGCTGCTGGCGCCCGCGGGCTGGGGCTGGATGACGAGCGACATCCTGCGCCAGCTGCACTCGGGGGCCCTGTATCTGCTGGCCCTCGTCGGCGGCTTCGGCTGGCTGCTGCTGGGCCGCGAGCGCGAACAGGCCGAGCTGGCGCGCCTGGAAGTCAACGACCCGCTCACCGACGTGCCGAACCGGCGCGGCTTCTTCCAGGCCCTGGCCCCATGGATGGCGCTGGCGCGCCGTCCCGGCCAGCCGACCGCCCTCGTCGTGTTCGACCTCGACCAGTTTAAACGCATCAACGACGGCTACGGCCACCCGGCCGGCGACGTCGTGCTCGCGCACCTGATCAATACGTGCAAGCGCCAGTTGCGCGACAGCGACCTGCTGGGCCGCCTGGTGGGTGTGGAATTCGCGATCCTGCTGCCGCGCACGAACCTGGACGATGCGGCGATGGTCGCCGAGCGCATGCGCGCCGCGATCGAAGCGGAGCGCGTCAAGACCGAGCGCGCGATGATTTCATTGACGGCCAGCTTCGGCGTCACGACGATCCGCCCCGACGACAGCACCGTCACCTTGCTGGCCCGCGCCGACGAGGCGTTGCGGGTGGCCAAGAAGGCGGGGCGCAACCGGGTCGAAGTGGCGGCAGCCGTACTGGCGCCGGTAGAAGAAGAATGAACGCCCCCGCGCCGGGGCGCGTACGAACACCCGTGTCCGCCATGGCGCCTTGGGCGCGCATGGCTTATGATGATGTGATCAACGATGCTCCTGTCATCGATCCGTCATCCAGCCCCGCTATCGTGGCGCCGTTTTCGACTTCGGAGTCTGCATGAGCACCACACCTCCCATTCACGCCGCACTCGTCCTTGGCTCGGACAGTTTCCGCCTGCTCGTCGGCATCGTCGAGGACGGCGCGCTGCGGCCCCTCGACAGTTTCCATGCGCCGCTGCGCCTGGCCGCCGCGCTGGACGCGCAGGGCTGCCTGAGCCCCGAGGCGATGGACAGCGCCTTCGACTGCCTGCGCACGATCCGCGCGCGCCTGTCCGACCATGCGCTGGCCGCCGTGCGCGTGGTCGCCACGTCGACCCTGCGCATGGCCCGCAACAGCCACCTGTTCCTGCCGGCCGCGCAGCAGCTGCTCGGCCATCCGGTGCACGTGCTGACCGGCGAGCAGGAAGCCGTCCTGACCTATCTCGGCGTGGCCGACGGCGCGACGCACGACCCGGACACGCGCACGCTGGTGCTGGGCATCGGCGGCGGCTCGACCCAGCTCGCGCTGGGCACCGGGCGCCACGTGCAGAAGGTGGCGTCGCTGGGCCTGGGCACGTCGCGCCTGGCGCTCACGTTCTTCAGCGGCGGACGCATCGACGCGGTGTCGTTCGCGGCCGCGATCGCATCCACGCGCGCCAAGCTGGGCGACGAGACGCCCGCGTTCGGCCCCGGCCGCCGCGACCGCGCGTGCGGTGCCTCCGGCACCATCCACACCCTGGCGCGGCTGCTGGCCGACAACGACCTGGCCGGTCCCATCACGCGCACCCGGCTCGAGTCGCTCGCGGCACGCGCGCTCGGCCAGGGTGGCGGCGGGGCGCCGCTGGCCGGCCTCGGTCACCTGCGCCTGCGCGACGTGACGGCCGCGCTGGCCATCCTGCTGGGGCTCATGGCGGAGCTGGATATCGAGGAGCTGGAGGTGCCCAAGACCGGGCTGCGCGCCGGCGTGCTGGCCGAGTTGCGCCACGGCCGCGCCGCGCTGGCGGCTTGACGGTCCACGTAGGTTTTGTCGGCAAGGTCTGGCATACTGTTGTCTGTTTTTAATCATTATTGCCGCTGCCGCCCTACCCAAGCCATGCTGCGCTTCCTTCGCCACGGATCGATCGCCTGCTGTTTGCTCGCCGGCGCGCCGTCGTTCGCGGCGGGCACCGTGTCGCTGTGCTTCGAGCGCCAGGAAGTGCTGCCGTGGCGCACCCTGGACGGCGGCGGCCTGAATTTCGAACTGCTGGCCGAAGTGGCGCGGCGCCTCGGGCTCACGCTCGATTACCAGAGCATGCCGTGGAAGCGCTGTCTCGCGCAGGTCAAGGCGAACCAGGTCAACGGCGCCTTCGCCGTCAGCTTCAGCCGCGAGCGCCTGGCGCTCGGCGCCTATCCCGGCGTGAAAGGCGGCGATGGCGAGGCCGATCCGGCCCGGCGCATGCACGTCGACCGCTACGTCCTGGTGCGGCGCAAGGGCGGCAAGGTCGACTGGGACGGCAAGCGTTTCGCCAACGTGGACGGCCGCATCGGCTTCCAGCTCGGCTACTCCATCGGTGACTTCCTGCGTGCCCGGAACGTGACCGTGGACGAGGGCAGCCAGCAGGCCGACGAACTGGTGCAGAAGATGCTGGCCGGCCGCCTCGTGGCGGCGGCCCTCGGCGGCGGCGACGCGATGCGGCTGATGCGGTCGGCGTACGCCACGCAGATCGAAATGCTGCCCGTGCCGCTGATCGAAAAGCCGTACTACCTGCTGCTGTCGCACGCCTTCGTCGCGCAGCAGCCGGACCTCGCGGAACGCATCTGGAAGACGATCGAGGACGTGCGCACGAGCCCCGCCTACCGCCGCCGCGAGCGCGAGCTGACCGGCCATCCGGGAGGCGGTCATTAATCCGCTGGCGTCCACCGGCGCGCGCCGCCCGGGGGGACTCGTACGGGGCCTCGTCGACAGCTGGCGCCAGAACATCGTGTTCCGGCTCGGCGCCGGCATCGTGCTGGCGGTGGCGCTGTCGACGACGGTGTACACGACCTGGGTGATGCATTCGCTGCACCGCGAAGCGGGCGCGCGGCTGGGGGAGCGGGTCGAACGCCAGGCCAACGTGGTGTCGCACGCGCTGGCGCGGCCGCTGTTCGACATCAACAGCGCGGCCGTGTCCTCGGTCGTCGATGCGTTGGGCGGCACGCCGGAAGTGATCATGCTGCGCGTGCTGGCGCCGAACGGCATGGTGCTCGCGTCGCTCGGCTCGGGCGCTGACGAGGAGGGCGCCGAACGGGTGCAGCAGAAGGTCGTCTACCACGACGGCAACCGCGAATACCTGGTCGGCTCGATCGACCTGGCGATCTCGCGCCGCCAGATCGACGCCGACCTGCGCCGCCAGATCATCCAGACCGTGCTGGGCAACCTGATCCTCACCCTGGCCATCACCCTGTGCGTGCTGCTGATCGGCCGCCGCATGACGCAGCCGTTCGCCGACATCCAGGAAGCGCTGGAAAAGCTGGCGCGCGGCGAGACCGACATCCACTTGTCCGGCATCGGCCGGCGCGACCAGATCGGCCGCCTGTCCTCGGCCGTGCGCAGCTTCCGCGACACGTTGAACCGGCTGCGCCGCGCCGAGCAGGTGACGAACGGCCTGCTGCGCGAAAAGAGCGTGATCGAACAGCAGCTGCGCGACCTGAACGAAGACCTCGAGCAGAAGATCGCTGCGCGCACGCGCGAGCTGCTGGACTCGATGCGCATGGCGCAGGGCAGCCAGGCCAAGCTGCAGGCCATCGTCGACACGGCGCTGGACGCCGTCGTGCGCATGGACCGCCAGGGCCGCATCGTCGGCTGGAACGCGCAGGCGGAAAAGATGTTCGGCTGGAAGGGCGAAGAAGTGCTGGGCCGCGACCTCTCGGATTGCATCGTGCCGGAGCGCCACCGCGCCGCGCACCGCAACGGCCTCGCGCGCTACGAGCGCAGCGGCGTGGGCGGGGTGCTGGACAGCCGCATCGAGACGTACGCCCTGCGCCGCGACGGCGTGGAGTTTCCGATCGAGCTGGCCATCACGCGCGTCCAGCTGGCCACGAGCGACGACTACGAATTCTGCTCGTTCATCCGCGACATCTCCGAGCGGCGCGAGCGCGAGCAGTCGCTCGTCGCGGCCAACGTGCGCGCGGAGGCGGCCAACGTCGCCAAGTCGGAATTCCTGGCCAACATGAGCCACGAGATCCGCACGCCGATGAGCGCGATCATCGGCATGGCCTATCTGGCCTTGCGCACCGAGCTCTCGCCCAAGCAGCAGGACTACGTCGGCAAGATCCACCGCGCCGCGCTGTCGCTGCTGGGGATCATCAACGACATCCTCGACTTTTCCAAGATCGAGGCGGGCAAGCTGGACGTCGAGCACATCCCGTTCTGCCTGGACGACGTGCTCGCGAACGTGGCCAGCGTGACGAGCCAGAAGGCGGCCGACAAGCACCTGGAATACCTGTTCCATGTGCCGCACGCGATCCCGCGCATGCTCGTGGGCGACCCGCTGCGCCTGGGCCAGGTCCTCATCAACCTCGTCAACAACGCGGTGAAATTCACGCCGGCGGGCGAGCTGGAACTGTCGTGCATGCGCCTCGACGATCCGGCCGCGGACCGCTTCCGCGACGGCTATGCCACCTTGCGATTCGCCGTGCGCGACACGGGCATCGGCATGAACGAACAGCAGCAGGCGAAACTGTTCCGCGCGTTCAGCCAGGCCAACGGCAGCACGACGCGCGAGTACGGCGGGACGGGCCTGGGCCTGTCGATCTCGCAGCAGCTGGTCGGCCTGATGGGCGGGCGCATCGTCGTCGCGAGCAGCCCGGGCAAGGGCTCGACGTTCCACTTCGACCTCGACTTCCCGCTGTCCGGCGAGCCGGAACGCGTAGCCGTCGCGCCGCCGGAACTGGACGGCGCGCGCCTGCTGCTCGTCGACGATTCCGACGTCGCGCGCGAGATCATGAGCGAAGCGCTGCAGACGCTGCCGCTGCGCGTGGATCTCGCCGCCAGCGGCGCCGAGGCGGAAAGCGCGCTGCTCGCGGCCGACGCGGCGGGCGACCCTTACCGCGTCGTGCTGACGGACTGGCAGATGCCGGGCATGAACGGCATCGAGCTGGCGCGCCGCATCGCCGGCAACCCGGCGCTGCGCCATCCGCCGTCGACCGTGCTCGTGACCGCGTTCGGCCGCGAGGAAGTGCAGAAAGAAGCGGAAGCGGCGGGCATCCGCGGTTTCCTGTGCAAGCCGATCGGCCAGTCGGCCCTCGTCGACACGCTCGTCGCCCTGTTCGCGCCGCCGCGCGCGCCGCATGCGCACAGCAGGAGGAATGGAAAATTCGGGGCGCCGGGCGATCACGCGGCGCGCGTGCTGCTCGTCGAGGACAACCAGGTCAACCAGGAGATCGCGCTGGAACTGCTGCAGGCGCAGAACATCGCGGTGGACGTCGCCGCCACCGGCAACGAGGCGCTGGACATGCTGTACGACGGCGGCCCGCAGGCCTACGACCTCGTGCTGATGGACCTCGAGATGCCGCAGCTGGACGGCCACGCGGCCACCGTCGAACTGCGCAAGGATGCGCGCTTCGACAAGCTGCCGATCGTCGCGATGACGGCGCATGCGCTGGCCGAGATCCGCGAGCGCTGCCTGCGCGAGGGCATGCAGGACTACATCACCAAGCCCGTCGAGCCGGAGAAGCTGTATACCACGCTGGCGCGCTGGATCGGCCAGGCCGTGCCGCCGCCGCTGTCGTCCGGCGGCGCCGTCGTGGCGGACGGTCCCACGCTGCCGGGCCTGTCGACGGTGTCCGGCATCGACTCCGCGTACGGCCTGCGCCACGTGGCCGGCAACGTCGCGCTGTACGTGCAGCTGCTGGACCGCTTCCGCGCCACCCAGCGCGACGCGGGCGCCCAGATCCGCGCCGACTACCAGGCGCGCCGCCTGCGCCAGGCGGCCGCGCGGGCGCATACGTTGCGCGGCGTGGCCGGCAACATCGGCGCGCGCGAGCTGCAGACGCTGGCGCAGTCGGTGGAAGAGGGCCTCGGACTGGCGGCGCCCGACCGCGGCCGCCTCGCGGCCGGCGTGCGCGCGCTGGAAGCGGCCGTCGATGCGACCATGGAGTCGCTCGACCGCTATTTTGCCCGCGCCGCCATCGCACCGCCGCCGCCCGCGCCGCCCGCGCCGCCGTCGGTCGCCACGGATGCGGACGATGCCGCGCTCGACGCCGTGGCCCAGCTCGACCAGCTGCTGGCCGAGTACTCGGGCGATGCCATTGACTACTTCGAGACGGTGCGCGCGCGCCTGGCCGGCGTGCTCGACGCCGAGCACATGGCGCGGCTGGAGCAGCACCTGTCCCGTTACGAATTCGAAGAGGCGCGCCAGCAGTTGCCCGCCGCAACCCGCCCCGATACCGCGGAAACCTGATGAACATTGTCACCACCGAAAAGACGAGCACGAGCCACAAGGACAAGCCGACGATCCTGATCGTCGACGACACGCCCGACAACATCATGCTGTTGTCGCGCCTGCTCAAGGACCGCTACAACACGAAGGTCGCCAACAACGGCAGCCTGGCGCTGCAGATCGCGCAGTCGACGCCCGGCCTGGACCTGATCCTGCTCGACGTGATGATGCCGGGCCTGGACGGCTACGAGACGTGCCGCCAGCTGAAAGCGAACCCCGTCACGGCCGACATCCCCGTGATCTTCCTGACCGCGAAAAACCAGGTCGAGGACGAGGCGATGGGCCTGTCGCTGGGCGCCGTCGACTACATCGCCAAGCCGATCAGCCCCCCGATCCTGTTCGCCCGCGTGGCCACGCAACTGACGCTGGCGGGCGCGCGCCGCCAGCTGCAGGCGCACAACGAGAACCTGGAAAAGCTCGTGCAGGACCGCACGGCGCAGCTGGCGCTGATGCAGGAAGCGATCATCATGGCCATGGGCACCCTGGCCGAGACGCGCGACAACGCGGCCGTGAGCCTCGGCGACCACCACATCCGCCGTACGCAGCACTACGTGCGCGCGCTCGCGCGGCACCTGCAGCACCATCCGCGCTTCGCGGCGGATCTCACCGACGAGAACATCGAGCTCCTGTACCGCTCCGTGCCGCTGCACGACATCGGCAAGGTCGGCATCCCCGACCGCATCCTGCTGAAACCCGGTGTGCTCGACCGCGAGGAATTCGAGGTCATGAAGCTCCACGCCGTGTACGGGCGCGACACCATCATGCTCGTCGAGAAGCACATCGGCGGGACCAACGGCTTCCTGATGTTCGCACGCGAGATCGCCCACTCGCACCAGGAGAAGTGGGACGGTTCCGGCTATCCGGACCGCCTGGCGGGCGAACAGATCCCGCTGTCGGCGCGCCTGATGGCCGTGGCCGACGTGTACGACGCGCTGATTTCGCGCCGCGTGTACAAACCCGCGTTCACGCACCAGCAGGCGCTGGACGTGATGCGCAAGGGGCGCGGCACGCATTTCGATCCGGACGTGCTGGATGCGTTCTTCGAGATCGAAGGGCAGTTCGCGGCGATCGCGGAGGAGTTCCGCGACGCGGAGCCGGACGCCTGATCTTCCGGAAGACGGCTAAATGATATATATTGTTTGGCTTGTTTGAAGATGGAGGTTCCATGGCGAGGACAACGGCGGCGAAAACGCCCGTAAAGACAGCTGCGAAGCCCGCGGCGAAGAAGGCGGTGGCGACGAAAGCCGCGCCGGCGAAGAAGGTGGCGGCGGTGAAGAAGGCGGCTGTTGCGCCGGCCAAGCCGGTGCGCGCGAAGGCCGCGCCCACGCCGGCGAAGGTGGCGCGCGAGGCCGCGCGCGCGATCGCGGCGCCGGTGAAAGCCACGCGTGCCAAGGCCGCGCCTGCACCGGCCGCGCGGCCGCTCCTCGTGCGCGACAGCTTCACCATGCCCGAGCAGGAATACGCCGTGCTCGCCACTGTCAAGCAGGCCTGCCTGAAGGCCGGCTTCGAAGTCAAGAAGAGCGAGCTGCTGCGCATGGGCGTGGCGCTGCTCGGCCAGCTGGACACGGCGTCGCTGCGCGCCGTGCTCGACAGCCTGCCCCAGCTCAAGACCGGCCGCCCGCCCGGCGAGTGAACCGCATTCAGTGATGGGTCGGCGGCGGCTCCGTGCGCGCTTCCGCCGTCAGCTCCTTCAGCTCGCGGATCGGGATATTCGACTTCTCGTGCATCCGCAGCAGGATCGTGGCGCCGACGTTCAGCTTGCGGTGCCGGATCTTGCTGATGATGGGCGGCTGTACCTCCAGGACGCGGCACAGTTCCGCGTCGTTCTTCAGCTGCATTCGTTGAATTAATGTGTCGAGCAATTTGTTCGGAACAAAACTCGACGGCTCCATGGCCCGGGCGCGCTGCATCGCCTCGAGCAACTCCTGTTTTTTCTGCCGTACGCTCATGAACTCCTCCGCATTGGGGTTATGTTCAAGACAGATCGACTGTTTTGGAGAGTTGCGGGGTCCGTCCGCCTCATGCCCTGCCCGAACGGAATCCAGCCCGACCGATTTATTGATGACTTATGCCTGGTGGGTTTGTTGGAATGCTACTACGGAGTTGACAACTATGACGCACTGTTCATGACTAAAACGCCATAAGATGCGTCTTTCTTGCAGGAACTTACGCTAATTTCAGTCCGGCGCGGGTCAAGACGAAGGTCCGGTCGGCCAGGGCGGCGGCCGCGTGGGAGTGGGTGACCATGATGGCGCCGGCGCCGCTGGCCTTGATCTCGGTGCGCAGCAGGTGCAGGATGCCGGCGGCCGTGTCGGGGTCGAGGTTGCCGGTGGGCTCGTCCGCCAGCAGCAGGGCGGGGCGGTGCACGAGCGCGCGCGCGATGGCCACCCGCTGCAGCTCGCCGCCGGACAACTGGCGCGGGAAATCGGCGCCGCGTCCTCCGAGGCCGACCGCGTCGAGCATCTGCGTGGCGCGGGCGGGGTCGGGGCGGCCGTTCAGCAGCAACGGCAGCGCGACGTTCTGCAGCAGCGTCAGGTGCGGCAGCACGTGGAACGCCTGGAAGATAAAACCCATGCGCGTACGGCGCAGCCGGGTGGCGGCATCGTCGTCGAGCGCCGACATCGGCGTCCCATCGACGCGGACCTCGCCGCTATCGGGCGCGTCGAGTCCGGCAATCAGGTTCAGCAAGGTGGACTTGCCGACGCCCGACTCCCCCATGATCGCGACGAACTCGCCGGGTTCGAACCGGTGCGACAACGCCGCGAGCACGGCGCGGCCGCCATAGGATTTGCTGAGATTGACGAGTTCGAGCATGGAACGCCGATTGACAAAACCACTACTCTAGCACGCCCCCAACACCGGGGTCAGAGCCCTGTTATGGGCAATTGCTTAAATTCGGGCCCTGACCCCGGTGTATGCGAATTCTTGCAGGGTAAGGGCGTGCGTGCGGAATCGCGGAATCGCGTATCATGGCCGGAACGGCAACATTCCAGCCGGCCGCACGGTGCGGCCGCACCAACGAGGACACCCGATGCTGAACGCCACGTCGCCCGCAGTGCCCGTAGTAAACAACGATGGATTGCACATACCCGCCGAGCTGGCAGAAAGCCTGAGCGCGCGCCAGCCCTGGATCTCGCCCAAGTTCCTGTACGACCCGCTGGGGTCGAAGCTGTTCGAGGCGATCTGCGAATTGCCCGAGTACTACCCCACGCGGACGGAAGCCGGCATCTTCGACCTGCATGGCCCCGAGATCGCGCGTACGGTCGGCACCGGTGCCACGTTGATCGACTTGGGCGCCGGCAATTGCGCCAAGGCGGCGAACCTGTTCCCGCTGCTGCAGCCGCGCCAGTATGTCCCCGTCGACATCTCGGCCGAATTCCTGCTCGATGCCGTCGAGCGCCTGCGCCAGCGTTTCCGCCACATCGAGATGCGCCCGCTCGGCATGGATTTCTCGGGCAGCCTCGAACTGCCCGACAGCGTGCGCGAGGAGCGCCGCCTGTTCTTTTATCCCGGCTCGTCGATCGGCAATTTCACGCCCGACGAGGCGCGCGATTTCCTGCAGCGCGTGCATGCGCAGTGCGGGCGCGACGGGGGGCTCCTCATAGGCATCGACCTCGCCAAGGAGCACGCCGTGCTGGACGCCGCCTACGACGATGCGCTGGGCGTGACGGCCGCGTTCAACCTCAACGTGCTGCGCCACGTGAACCGCCTGCTGGGTGCCGACTTCGACATCCGCCAGTGGCGCCATCGCGGCTTCTACAACCCGGCCCAGGGCCGCGTCGAGATGCACCTGGAGGCGCAGACCGCGCAGCAGGTGACGTGGCGCGGCGGCAGCCGCCGGTTCGCGGCGGGCGAGTGGATCCACACGGAAAACAGCTACAAATACCGCCAGAGCGACGCCGTCGGCCTGCTGGCCCAGGCGGGCTTCGCGGCCGCGCGCGCATGGACGGACCCGAAACAGTGGTTCGCCGTGATCTACGCGCGCGCACTGTCGCATTGAAGGAGTCGCGATGGGAGCCTCCGAACACCGCCTGTCCACCGCGTTCGCACACGTGCGGCAGCGCACGCTGCACCTGGCCGAGCCGCTGACGGCCGAGGACTGCTGTGCCCAGTCGATGCCCGACGCGAGCCCGATCAAATGGCACCTGGCGCATACCACGTGGTTCTTCGAGACCTTCATCCTCGAGCCGCGCGAACCGGGCTTTCGGCCCCACGACGCGGCGTTCCGCGTACTGTTCAACTCATACTATAACGGCGTCGGCGCGAAGCATCCGCGCGCCCAGCGGGGCCTCCTGACGCGGCCGACGCTGGCCGAGGTGCAGGCCTACCGGGCCGCCGTCGACGCCCGCCTGCTGCGCCTGCTGGCTTCCAGGCCGGACGACGCCGAACTCGCGGCCCTGGTCGAGCTGGGCCTGCAGCACGAGCAGCAGCACCAGGAACTGATCCTCACGGACGTCAAGCACCTGCTGTCGCGCAATCCGCTGTACCCGGCCTATATCGATTCGCCGCTGCCCGCATCGGGCCCGGTGGAACCGCTGGCCTGGATCGAGTTCGACGGCGGCCTCGCCGAGATCGGCCACGCCGGCGACGGCTTCGCCTTCGACAACGAAAGCCCGCGCCACCGCCAGTACCTGCAACCGTTCGCGCTCGCGTCGCGCCTCGTGACGAACGGCGAGTACCTCGAATTCGTCGAGGAGGGCGGGTACCGCGATCCGGCGCTGTGGCTGTCCGACGGCTGGGACCTCGTCGCGAACGGCACGCTGGACGCGCCGCTGTACTGGGGCGACGACGGCGACCGCCGGCGCGAGTTCACCTTGCACGGCCTGCAGGCGCTGGACCCGGCGCGGCCCGTCGCGCACGTGTCGCTGTACGAAGCCGACGCGTACGCGCGCTGGCGCGGCGCGCGCCTGCCGACCGAAGCGGAATGGGAGTTCGCGGCGCGCGACGCCGCGCTGACCTGCGGCGACCTGCATCCGCGCGCGGCGGGCAGCAGCGGTCTCGCGCAGATGTTCGGCGAGTGCTGGCAGTGGACCGCGAGCAGCTACGCGCCTTACCCGGGCTTCGCCCCGGCCGCGGGTGCGATCGGCGAGTACAACGGCAAGTTCATGGTCAACCAGTACGTGCTGCGCGGCTCGTCGTGCGCAACGCCGCACGGGCATGCGCGCGCCAGCTACCGCAACTTTTTCCCGGCCGGCGCACGCTGGCAGTTCAGCGGGATCAGGCTGGCGCGATGAAGCCGGCGCGCGGCCTGCGCCTGCGTGTGCTGAACCGGCGCGCCAATGCGTGGATCGTCGCGCACCCGCTCGACTTCACCCTGCAGTGCGTACGCGCCTTCCGCGCCAACCAGGGCCTGCTGCTGGCCGGCGCCGTCGCTTATTACGCGCTGCTGTCGATCGTGCCGTTCCTGATGCTGGTCGTCGTCGTGCTGTCGCACTTCATCGACCAGGTCAACCTGCTGCTCACCCTGCGCCGCTACCTGGAACTGCTCGTGCCGGGGCAGTCCGGCTCGATCGTGGCGGAGGTCGCGCATTTTCTCGACACGCGCGACCTGATCACGTGGGTGCTCGGCTTCACGATGCTGTTCTTCAGCTCCCTCGCGTTCACCGTGCTGGAAAACGCGATGAGCGTGATCTTCGTGCATCGCGTGGCCGTGCGCCGCCGCCACTTCCTCGTGTCGGCCGTGCTCCCGTACTGCTACATCCTTGCGCTGGGCTTTGGCGTGATGATCGTGACGCTCGTCGCCGGCACGCTGCAGGTGATCGGTTCGGAGAGCGTCGAACTGTTCGGCCACGCGTGGTCGCTGCACGGCGTGTCCGGCGCGCTGCTGTACCTGCTGGGACTCGTGGGCGAGATCCTCGTGCTGACGTCGATCTACCTCGTGATGCCGGTGGGGCGGCTGTCGCTGTCGCATGCGCTCATCGGCGGCGTGACGGCCGCGCTGCTGTGGGAAGTCGCGCGCCATGTGCTCGTGTGGTACTTCACGACGCTGTCGAAGGTGAACCTCGTGTACGGCTCGATGAGCACCGCGATCGTCGTCATGTTCAGCCTCGAGATCGCGGCCAGCCTGCTGCTGTTCGGCGCCCAGGTCATCGCGGAATACGAGCGCGTGGGGCAGAAGGGGCAAGGAGAAGATCCGCTGCCGATGCGGACGGCGCCCTGATGGCCAATATCGTCTTTTGCTGGGAACTCGGCGCGGCCCTCGGCCACGCCGGCCGCCTGAAAGCGCTCGCACGACCGCTCATCGCGCGCGGGCACGCCGTATCGTTCGTGCTGCGCGACCTCGTGCACACGCGCCGCCTGCTGGCCGACATGCGCCTCCCCGTCTACCAGGCACCCCTGTGGCTGCACCGCGTGGAAGCGCTGCCGCCCGGCGAGGCGAGTCTCGCCGACATCCTGCTCGCCTGCGGCTGGCTCGATGCGGACGCGATGACGGGGCTCGTCGACGGCTGGCGCCATTTATTCAGCGCGCTCCAGGCTGACGTCGTCGTGGGCGATTACGCACCGGGCGCGCTGCTGGCCGCGCGCAGCCTCGGCATCGCGAGCAGCGCCGTCGGCGCGGGCTTCCAGATTCCGCCCGCGGGACCGCTGCCGCCGCTGCGCGACTGGGAAGCGGTCCCGCAGGCGCGCATGGCGGCGACCGAGGCACGCGTGCTGGCGACCGCCAATGCCGTGCTGGCCCGCCATGGCGCGCCGGCGTACGCGCGCGCGGCCGACCTGTTGCGGGGCGATGCGCCGCTGCTGTGCACGTGGCCGGAACTCGATCCGTGGGGCCGCGCGGAGACGGATGCGCGCTGGTTCGGCCCCACGATCGGCGGCACCGGCGCGGGCGTGCCGGCCTGGCCGCAAGGCGCCGGTCCGCGCGTGTTCGCCTACCTGCGCGGGCCGCACCCGGAGCATGGCGCGATGCTGGAAGCGCTCGCGCGCGCCGGCTGCCGCACGCTGTGCTACCTGCCCGACGTGGCGGCGGGCGCCGCGCCGCCGTACGCGCATCCGCTGGTCGAGTGGGCCGCGGGGCCGGTGGCATTGGACCAGGCCTTGCGCCAGTCGGCCTTCGCAATCTGCCATGCAGGCGAATCGACCGTGTCGCAGGCGCTGCTGGCCGGCGTGCCCTTGCTGCTGCTGCCGCGCACGGCCGAGTCGTTCCTGACGGCGCGCCGCGTGCGCCGGCTGGGGGCCGGTATCAACGTGAACGAGATGGCGCGCCCGCTCGACTGGGATGCCGTCGTGGGCCGGATGCTGGCGGGGAGCGACTTCCGCGTGACGGCGCAGGCATTTGCGCGGCGCCACGCGGCGTTCGATGCGGACCGTCAGGCGGAGACGGTCGCCGGGGTGCTGGAAGGACTGGTCAGGCGGCCTGCTGCGGCGCCTGTTCCGCGCTGAGCGCCAGCTGGCGGTTCACGGCCGACAACACGGCCTTGAACGACGCGGTCACGATATTGCTGTCGATGGCGGCGCCGAACAGCGTGGGGCCGTTCGCGAGGCGCAGCTCGACGTAGCAGGCGGCGCGCGCATCGGCGCCCGAGCCGATCGAGTGCTCGTGGTAGTCCATCAAACGGATGTCCAGGCCGAGCGCGTTGACGAAGGCGTCGATCGGGCCGTTGCCGGTGCCCTGGTGCGGCTCCGTCACGCGGTTGTGCTGGACGGTCGTGTCGATCTGCACGCGCTCCTCGCCCTCGCTGTTCTCGACCAGGCGGTGCGAGACGTAGCGGTAGGCCGCGTTTTCCTGGTTGAAGTACTCACGGTCGAACAGGGCGTGGATGTCGGCGGCGGCCACTTCGCCGCCGGTGGCGTCGGCATGCTTCTGCACGACGCGCGAGAATTCGATCTGCAGGCGGCGCGGCAGTTCGAGGCCGTATTCCTGCTCGAGCAGGTAGGCCATGCCGCCCTTGCCGGACTGGCTGTTCACGCGGATCACGGCGTCGTAGCTGCGGCCCAGGTCGGCCGGGTCGATCGGCAGGTACGGCACCTCCCAGATCGCGTCCGCCTGCTGCTTCGCGAAGCCCTTCTTGATCGCGTCCTGGTGCGAGCCGGAGAACGCGGTGAACACGAGGTCGCCGACGTACGGATGGCGCGGGTGCACGGGGATCTGGTTGCATTCCTCGACCAGCTGGCGGACGGCGTCGATGTCCGAGAAGTCCAGGCCCGGGTGCACGCCTTGCGTGTACAGGTTCAGCGCGAGGGTGACCAGGTCGACGTTGCCGGTGCGCTCGCCGTTGCCGAACAAACAGCCTTCGACGCGGTCGGCGCCGGCCATCACGGCCAGCTCGGCGGCGGCGACGGCGGTGCCGCGGTCGTTGTGCGGGTGCACGCTGATCACGAGGTTCTCGCGCTGCTTCAGGTTACGGCACATCCATTCGATCTGGTCGGCGTAGACGTTCGGCGTCGCCGCTTCCACGGTCGACGGCAGGTTGACGATCACCTTGTTGTCCGCGCTCGGCTGCCACACGTCGACGACGGCGTCGACGATGCGCTTGGAGAAATCCAGTTCCGTCGTCGAGAACGACTCTGGCGAGTATTCGAGGCCCCATTTCGTGTCCGGATGCTGGGCGACCAGTTCCTTGATCAGCTTCGTGCCGTTGACGGCGATCTGCACGATCTCGTCCTGGTTCATGCCGAACACGACGCGGCGGAACACCGGCGCGACCGAGTTGTAGACGTGGACGATGGCCTGCCTGGCGCCCACGCACGATTCGACGGTGCGGCGGATCAGTTCTTCACGAGCCTGCGTCAGCACGATGATGGTGACGTCGTCCGGAATGCGCTTTTCCTCGACCAGCATGCGTACGAAGTCGAAGTCCGTCTGCGACGCGGACGGGAAGCCCACCTCGATTTCCTTCACGCCGATCTGCACGAGCTTTTCGAAGAAGCGCAGTTTCTTCTCCGGGCTCATCGGCTCGATGAGTGCCTGGTTGCCGTCGCGCAGGTCGGTGCTCATCCAGACCGGCGGCTTGTCGATGATGCGGTTCGGCCACTGGCGGTCGGCCAACGGGACGGCGGGGAAGGGGCGGTATTTGGCGGAAGGGTTGGTCAACATGGCGGTGCTCCTGATTATCAAATGCTGGTGAAGGTGTCGTTTCGATCGTGGTGGCGGGAGGCTGCCGGACGGGCCACGGACGCTAGGCCCGGCAACCGATCGGTAGTTTTAGCGAGCGAAACACCACACGTGCGCCGGCAGACAGCAGGAAAGCTCCGGCGGAAATAACAGACAGCGTGGATGTGGTAGTGGCAAACATCGGTACAACTTTCCTTGGGCTACGAATCCGGCAAGCTTGGCCGGGCGGGACAGCGGCGATTTACGCGCGTAGTAGCAGGGCTGCCGGCGTTAGCGCGCGGGCAAGCGATAGGGAAGTCGACAGAGGCAGAGGGGAGAACATTTCTCCACTCTAAGTGAATTTTGTTTGGCGTGTCAAGCGTTTCGTGTGTTGTCGTTTGGTCACCACGGTTTTTGCGAACAATCAACTTCTCTGGATGAGCCGAGTGTCACAGTACGCGCTTCATGTCGCCAGGAGGACACCATGCCCGTACTGAAAGGTCTCGACACGACGATGGAACTGACGCGCCACGCCCAGGCGCTGAAGGAACAGGGCTACGCGTTCGCGCTGCGCTACTACAGCCACAACGCGGCCAAGAATTTGTCGCTGGGCGAGGCGCGGGCGCTGTCGCAGGCGGGACTCGCGCTCGGCGTCGTGTGGGAAACGAGCGGCACCCGCGCCGGCTTTTTTACGCGCGCGCAGGGCCTGGCGGACGGCGCGGCGGCCTTCCAGATGGCCCGTGACGTGATCGGGCAACCGTTCGGCTCCGCGATCTATTTCGCAGTCGACTACGATCCGACGCAGCCCGATCTCGACGGCGCCGTCAGCAATTATTTTACCGGCGTGCACGCGGCGCTGTACGTGGCGGCGGAAGGCAAACCGTCGTACCGCGTGGGCGTGTACGGCTCGGGCCTGTGCTGCGGCACGCTGGTCGAGCGGGGCCAGGCGACCCTGTCCTGGCTGTCGCAGTCGACCGCCTTCGCGGGCTCGCGCCTGTACGCGGAACAGAAACGCTACGACATCATCCAGCTGCTGCCCGTGCGCATTCCCGGCGCGGACGGGGTCGTGCTCGACATCGATCCGGACGCGACGCATCCGGACCGCGACGGCGGCCTGTTTATGGTTTGACCGGGCGTTCAGCCGACGACGACTTTCGGCGCGCCGGCCGCCATCGACCCGATGACGGCCGCGTCGCCGAAGCCTTCGCGGCGGAACAGCGCCAGCACCTCGTCGACGCTGCCCGGATCGCAGGCGACGAGCAGGCCGCCCGACGTCTGCGGGTCCGTCAGCAGCACGCGCTGCGTGTCCGTGATCGCGGCGCCCAGTTCGACGTCGTGGCCGTACGCATCCCAGTTGCGGCCCGACGCGCCCGTGAAATAGCCGGCGTGGGCCAGCGCCTCGACACCCGGCAGCAGCGGGATGTTCGCCATGTCCAGCTGCGCCGTCAGCTGCGCGCCGCGCGCCAGCTCGAGCAGGTGGCCCAGCAGGCCGAAGCCGGTGACGTCCGTCAGCGCGTGCACGCCCGCCAGTTCCGACAATGCCTTGCCCGGCTTGTTCAGCTTCGTCGTGTTCGCGACCATCGCGGCATAGCCGTCCGCATCCAGTTGATCCTTCTTCAGCGCGGCCGACAGCACGCCCACGCCCAGCGGCTTGCCGAGGACGAGCACGTCGCCCGCGCGCGCATCCGCGTTGCGCTTCACCTTCGACGGGTGCACGAGACCCATCACGACGAGGCCGTAGATGGGTTCCACGGAGTCGATCGTGTGACCGCCCGCGATGGGGATGCCCGCTTCCGCGCAGATCGATTCGCCACCCTGGATGATCTTGCCGATCGTCTCCAGCGGCAGCTTGTTGATCGGCATGCCGACGAGGGCCAGCGCCATGATCGGCGTGCCGCCCATCGCATACACGTCCGAGATCGCGTTGGTGGCGGCGATGCGCCCGAAGTCGAACGGGTCGTCGACGATGGGCATGAAGAAGTCGGTCGTGGCGATCAGCGCCTGCTCGTCGTTCAGCTTGTAGACGGCCGCGTCGTCGGCCGTCTCGATGCCGACCATGAGCTCTTTCGGCACGGGGAAGCCGCTCGACTTTTTCAGGATCTCGGACAGCACGCCCGGCGCGATCTTGCAGCCGCAGCCGCCGCCGTGGGAGAACGAGGTCAGTTTGATGGGTTGGTCGGCGGATGTGTTCATACGGTGCCTTCGTGTGCTTGCGTTGATTGAAGAAGAAGATTATCCACCAAGTCGAGCAGGCGTGCTCGCTCGACGGCGGGGGCGAACAGGGCCGCGCGCGCCGCGCACTGGCGGCGCAGGCGCTCGGCGAAACGCGGGTCGTTCGCGCTGCGTTCGATCAGGCGGGCCAGCGCCTGCGCATCGCCCGGTGCGAACAGGCCCGCGTAGTCGTCGCCCAGCATGCCGACGTTGCCGGAGATGTTCGATGCCAGCACCGGCACGCCGCTCGTCACCGCTTCGATGATGACGTTCGCGCCGCCCTCCATGCGCGATGCGATGACCATCGCGTGGCAGCGGCGCAGCCGGCGCCGCGTCGCCATGTGGGACAGGGCGCCGAGCCAGCGGTAGGTGGACGTCGCGTCCTGCGTTTCCCGCGCGCGGCGGCCGAGGTCCGCGTCGAGCGCGGCGCCGATGTGCACGAGGCGTACGCCCGGCGTGCCGACGAGGCGGGCCGCATCCATGAACGTCTGCGGATCCTTTTCGATGCGCAGGTGGCCGATCATCGCGACGTCGCGCGGCATGCGCGGCCGGGCGGGACGCAGGCGCGGCGCCGATTGATAGATCACGTGCGTCTTCGCGCGGACGGCCTCAGGCAGCTCGTCCAGCCCGCGCGGCTGCAGCACGACGAGCGCGCGCGCGCGGGCGAGCGAACCTTGCGCGCCGGCGTCGTCGTGGATGTCGCGGTAGAGGTCAGTGCCCGTCAGGACGAGCAGCGCAGGCCGGTCCGGATGCGCATCGCTGAACGCGGTCAGCGCGGCGGCGGAGCGGCGCGCGTGCAGCGCGATCAACAGGTCCGGTACGCCATCTCCCGGTTGCCAGCCGGGGCCGATCGTGACGCGGTAGTCGCGCGCGAGGTGGCGCCGCCAGCGGCTTGCGGTCTGCCAGTTGCCATTGTTTTCGCGGGCGGATGCGGGGCTGACGATGTGGATGTGCGCTCGTGCCATCGGTAGGAATCGGAGTCGGAATTGGTCGTACAATGATGCATGACCGTCAATCAAGCATCGTTCCGCCACGCGGGACCCAGGGAACTGGCCGTCGCATTGCAGGATGCGCGGCATTATACGCTCGCGCTGTTCGAGGCCCTCGCGGCCGCCGGCTACGACGACGCGGCCCGCGTGCCGCGCCTGCCCATCGTGAATCCGCCGTTGTGGGAACTGGGTCATACGGCCTGGTTCGCCGAATGGTTCGTGCTGCGCGGCGCACTGGACAGCCGGCCGGGCGCCGCCAGCGGCCACTCGCTGCTGGCGCGCGGCGACGACTGGTTCGATTCCGGCACCGTCCCGCACGCCGCGCGCTGGACGCTCGACCTGCCGCCGCCGGGTGCGGTGAAAACCTATTGCCACGAGGTGCTCGACCGCATCCTCGACCGTCTCGCGCACGAGGCCGACGACGACCTCGCGCTGTATCCGTATCGTCTGGCACTGGCGCATGAGGACATGCACGGCGAAGCCTTCCTGTACTCCCTGCAGACGCTGCAGTCGCGCGGCGCGCCGGCGCCGGCGCCGGCGGGGGCGCTGGCGCCACGCGCGCAGTCGACGGCCGCGGGCAGCGCGGGCGACATCGCGTTCCCCGGCGGGTCGTTCATGCGCGGCGGCGACCAGTCGAGGGGCTTCGTGTTCGACAACGAGCGAAACGCCGCGCTCGTCAAGGTCGCCCCGTTCGCCATCGACGCGGGACTCGTCAGCACGGCCGCCTACCTCGACTTCGTGCACGACGGCGGCTACGAGCGTTCGCAGTACTGGACGGAGGCCGGCCGCGCGTGGCTGATGACGCAGGAGCGCTCGGCGCCGCGCTACTGGGCGCGCGAGGGCGAGGATTGGTACACGGTGCGCTTCGGCCGGCCGGTCGCGCTCGACCTCGCGGAACCCGTGCGCCACGTGAACCTGTACGAAGCGCAGGCCTGGTGCGCGTGGGCGGGCCGCCGGCTGCCGACGGAAGACGAGTGGGAATACGCGGCGGGGTCGAACCAGCCGGGCTTTGCGTGGGGGCAGTTGTGGGAATGGACGGCGTCCCCCTTCCTGCCGTTCGCGGGCTTCGAGGCGGACCGCTACCGCGATTATTCGGCGCCGTGGTTCGGCACGCGCCAGACCTTGCGCGGCGCGTCGTTCGCGACGCCGGCGCGCTTGCGCTCGCCGCATTTCCGCAATTTCTTCACGCCGGAGCGGGACGACATCTTCGCCGGATTCCGCAGCTGCGCCTTATGAAACAAATAAGCAAAACCCCCGGCACCTTGCGATGCCGGGGGTTTCTTTATGCCTGCTGAAGCTTAGCGGTCGCCGAACGTACGACGAGCCGAGTCGGCCGAGCGCGGATGCGCGCCGAAGGCCGGGCGTTCGCGGCGCGGGGCGCTTTCGCTACGGAAGCCGCCTTCGCGACGCTGGCCCTGGTAGCCGCCTTCGCTACGCGGTGCGCTTTCAGTGCGATAGCCACCTTCGCGGCGCTGGCCCTGATAGCCGCCTTCGGTGCGCGGTGCGCCTTCGCTGCGGTAACCGCCTTCGCGACGCGGTGCGTCGCCACGGTAGCCTTCACCGGCCGGCTTGTGGAAGCTGCGCTGGCCCGGTTTGCCGTTGCGGCCATCGCCCGGCTTCCAGCCCGGACGCGCGCCCGAACGGGGTGCTGCCGAACGCTTCGGCTCGAAGCCTTCCACCACGTCGACCGGAATGGTCTGCTTGGTGAAGCGTTCGATGCGGCGCACGTTCATGCTTTCCGCGTGGTTCACGAGCGAGACTGCCGTACCGTTGCGGCCGGCGCGACCCGTGCGGCCGATGCGGTGCACATAGTCTTCCGGGAACTTCGGCAGGTCGTAGTTGACCACGTGGGTGATCGACGGCACGTCGATGCCGCGCGCGGCGACGTCGGTTGCCACGAGCACGCGCACCTGGCCGCGACGCATGCTGTCCAGCGTGCGGTTGCGGGCGCCCTGGTGCATGTCGCCATGCAGTGCGGCGGCCGCGAAGCCGGCGATGTTCAGGCGGTCGGCGATCATGTCGGCGTCACGCTTGGTCGCCGTGAACACGACGGCCTGGTCCATGGTTTCATCGCGCAGCAGGTGGTCGAGCAGGCGGTTCTTGTGCGACAGGTCGTCGACGAAGTGCACCTTCTGCGTGATGTTCTCGTGGCGGTTGGCCGCGCTCATGATCTGGATCACCTGCGGGTTCTTGGTGATGCGGCGCGCCATGTTGCCGACGACGCCATCCAGCGTGGCCGAGAACAGCATGGTCTGGCGCGTTTCCGGCGTCGCGGCGACGATCTTCTCGATGTCGTCGATGAAGCCCATGTCCAGCATGCGGTCCGCTTCGTCCAGCACGAGGATCTCGAGCTGCGAGAAGTCGATCTTGCCCGACTCCATGTGGTCGATCAGGCGGCCCGGGGTCGCGACGAGGATTTCCGGATTCTTGGCCAGCAGTTGCATCTGCTTCGGATACGGCATGCCGCCCAGGATCGACACGGCGCGGATGCGGCGCATGTGTGCGGTGTACTGTTCGGTCGCGGTGGTCACCTGCAGGGCCAGTTCGCGGGTCGGGGTCAGGACCAGCATTTTCGGCTGGGCTGCCTTGAAACGGACGCGCTCGCCACGAGCACGTGCTGCCTGCGCTTCCTGCGCAGGGGTACGGCCGGCCGCGGCCGGTTCGGCGTCGGCGAATTTGTGCAGGGAGGGCAGCATGAATGCCGCCGTCTTGCCGGAACCGGTTTGCGACGAGACCAGCAGGTCGCGGCCCGCGATCGCTGCCGGCACCGCCTGCTCCTGCACCGGGGTCGGCTTTTCATAGCCGGCCTGGAAGACTGCCTTGACGATGGACGCGTGTAAGCCTAGTGCTTCAAAACTCATTGTTTAACTTTACTTTCGGTATGGATCAGTGAGCGTCCACGCTATTCGGAGCGGAACGCGAAATAGCAACGCGAGCCAACGATACGAAATGACTCTGAAACGAAAGAAATTTCGGCACAAAAGCTTTGCGCCGGGACGGTGCCAGTTTCGGCACACAGGGCGGGAGGGCTTTATGGAGAGGCACCCTTCGTGGGTGCCTGGGCTTGCGTAGCTGCTAGTGGTACTGCTGTCGGCGAACTGCCATGTTTATTGCAGCGCACAACCAACACTATACCGCACTTTTGAATAGCGTGCACGGCACGCGTCCAGATGTGCGCGTATTGACGGGCCGTGGGCCCGTCGCGTGGTCGAAACGATACGAAATCAGCGGCGCTTGCGGCCGTTGGCGTTGACGGCCGGCTTCGAGCCGCGCGACACGCGGCTCTTGATCTCGGCCACGGCATGCGCGGCGCTGGCCTTGAAGCGCTGGGCGCCGGACAGCTTGCGGCCGTTGCGGCGCGATTCGCCGCGGTCGGCTTCCAGCACCATCGACGCGTTCTCGACGATGCTTTCGGCGATGTCGTTGCCCGCGGTAGCACTGGTCTTCGGCACGAGGATGGTCGAGCCGGCCTTCAGGCGCATCTGCGGCGGGATATTGTTGGCCTGGCGGATGACTTCCGGGGTCGTGCCCAGTTTCGCGGCCAGCGAGGCGATGCTTTCGCGGGCCGAGGTGATCTTGTGCGTGGTCCAGGTGGACAGCGCGCGGCCCCATTGCGCGAGGTTCAGGTTGAACTTCTCGGCGTTTTCCTTCGGCAGCAGGATCTTGGTCGATTCGCCCGTGATCACGGGCTTCTTGAATTGCGGGTTCAGGGCCTTGAATTCGTCGACTGACATCTCCGCCAGCTGGGCGGCCACGGCCAGGTCGATGTCGGACGTCTTGTCGACGGCGACGAAATACGGCGTGTTGTCGATCGTCGGCAGCGCGACGCCGTACTGGGCCGGATTGGCGATGATGTTCTTGACGGCCTGCAGCTTCGGCACGTAGTTGCGGGTTTCCGCCGGCATCAGCTCGGCCAGGCTCTCGAAGTCGGTCGGCTTGCCCAGCGCGCGGTTTTTCTGGATCGCCTTCTGCACATTGCCTTCGCCCCAGTTATAGGCAGCGAGGGCCAGCTGCCAGTCGCCGAACATCGTGTACAGGCGCTGCAGGTAGGTGAGGGCGGCGTCGGTCGAGGCGAGTACGCCGCGGCGCTCGTCCTTGAACATGTTCTGCTGCAGGTTGAAGTCGCGTCCCGTGCCCGGCACGAACTGCCAGATGCCGGCCGCGTCGGCGTTCGACAGGGCCTGCGGGTTGAACGCGGATTCGATCACGGGCAGCAGGGCCAGTTCCGTCGGCATGCCGCGCTTTTCCAGCTCCTGCACGACGTGGTACAGGTACAGCGACGCGCGGCCCGAGGTGCGCGTCAGGTAGTCCGGACGGCTCGCGTACCACTGCACGTGCTTGGCGACGAGGGCGTTGTCGATGTCGGGAATGGCGTAGCCGCTGCGGATGCGGGCCCACAGGTCGGGGTCCTTGTAGTCGTCGGACTTGGACGGGGTCGGGGATTGCGGCAGGATCGCCTTGGCCATGGCGGCCGCGCTGCTGCTGCTCTGGGCGATCGGGCTCGGGGCGCTGTCGGCGGCGTGGCTGATCGCGGAGACGGACAGGAGCGCGATGGCCAGGGCGTAAGTGGAGCGAGTCGTTTCGTTCATAGCTTTCCAGTGTTGCGTCCAGGAACGGCAGGACTGACGAGTGAAGTCGGAGTGTACGGACCAGTTACCGAGTCAGTCAAGAAATATGTCGGCGCAGTTACAAAAAATCTTGTCTATTCTTTTTGCTAACGAGGACACCCGTTAAGACGATATATTCGGGGGTATGGCTCCATCAAGCTTGTCTTTGACTGACGAAAATCAAGCGCTTCTATGGATACCCCTGGGTGTATATGAAATTTCGACGGAGAAAATCGGTGCTTTCACGAGCCTGGCATTGTCAAATTTGTACCTGGACTTCATGGACTGCCGGGTAATACCAGCCTGTCTTTCAAGTTAGTCCGGCTTGTCGGATGTTCCATGAGAGGACGCAAAAAGCGTACAATTGCCGTCTCTGCACCAAGCAGTTTTGTATTTTTGGAAAGCATCGAATGAGCACTACCAACGAGAACGTGGACGATGACGCCATCATCGCCGCCACCCGGCGCTGGGTCGACCGCGCCGTGATCGGCCTGAACCTTTGTCCGTTCGCGAAGGCGGTGCAAGTGAAGGACCAGGTGCGCTATGTCGTCTCCCACGCGCGCACGCCGGAATCCCTGCTGGACACGCTGATGGACGAGCTGCAGCTGCTGGCCGACACGGACCCGGAGCAGGTCGACACGACCCTGCTGATCCACCCGTACGTGCTGCAGGATTTCCTGGACTTCAATGAATTCCTCGACGTGGCCGACGCCGCCGTCGAAGACATGAGCCTGGACGGCGAGCTGCAGATCGCCAGCTTCCACCCTGACTACCAGTTCGCGGACACGGACCCGAACGACATCGAGAACTTTACGAACCGTTCGCCTTACCCGGTGCTGCAGCTCTTGCGCGAAGACAGCATCGACCGTGCCGTGGAAGCGATCCCCGATGCGGCCGAGATCTTCGAGAAGAATATCGAGACCATGGAACAGCTCGGCCACGAAGGCTGGGACAAGCTCGATGTCGGCCCCGCCCGTTGACGCGCAGCAGGGAACGCCCCTGCCGGTGAGGCCGGACACGCCCTGTGTCGCAGTCTGCTCGACCACCTTCGACGACATCTGCCGCGGCTGCGGCCGGACCGTCGTCGAGGTGGCCCACTGGGTCTCGATGACGGCCGAGCAGAAGGAAGTGGTGTGGCAGCGCATCCTGGCGCAGGGCTACCCGCGCCGCAATACCTGATCAGAACGTCCCGACGAAATCCCGCTTGCCGATCTCCAGTCCGTTATGGCGCAGGATGTCGTACGCCGTCGCGGCGTGGAAATAGAAGTTCGGCAGCGCGTAGTGCAATAAATAAACCTGGCCCTTGAACTGGCGCTGGTTGGCGCCCGTGCCGATCGTCACGTCGCGGTCGCCGCCGGCATCCACCGCCTCGCGCGCCACCGTGTCCAGGAAGGCCAGCGTCTTTTCAAGGCGTGCCTGCAAGCCCGCGAAATCCGTCTCCACATCGTCGTACCGCGGCACGTCGGCGCCCGCGAGGCGCGCGGCCGCGCCCTTGGCGAAATCCGTCGCCAGCTGGACCTGGCGCACGAGCGGGAACATGTCCGGGAACAGGCGCGCCTGCAGCAGCGCGTTCGGATCCAGCTTCTTCGCGTCCGCGTGCGCCTCGGCCTTCGTCAGGATGGCGGACAGGCTGCCCAGGATCTGGCGGAACACGGGGACCGAAGCCGTGTACAGGGAAAGTGTCATGGATGCCTCCTCAATATATAAAGACCCCGATGATAGCAAGCCTGCATCATTGCCGCTTGGCGCCCGCAAATAACACTTTTGGCATGTAAAACTTCAATTATTCGTATCCTCCTAGGAGTCGATTAAAAAAATTCTACAGGGAACAGCGCATTCGAAAAGATACTTTGGGACATTGCCGGATTGAAAAGAGACGTCCAGCCAGGACGCAACATGGAGACCGCCCGCAATCGCGAAATTCCACAACCGGCATGGGAAATCACGTAAGTTTGCATCGCCAACGTGGCAACCAGGTAACGGTTTCCGCTACCACCATGCGCGCGCCGTTAAAAAGATGTGACGTACGGCAACTGTTGCGTGCATAATCAAAAAAAGCATTAACTTATTGATTTACCACATAAAGTTGTCGTATCAGCCACAGGCTGACCGGCACCGCATCCGTCCGCCATGGCCTTCATATCTCGTGCCGCCCTGTCCGCGTTACCGTCGCGCCTCGCGCGGCTGTACGGCCGCTCGCTGTACGCCGCGCTGCTCGTGCTGGTGGCCGGCGGCCTGGCGATACCGGCCGTCGTGGGCGGCTACTTCATGATCGGCGTGCAGGAACAGCAGGCCGCGCGCCGCGAGCTGGACGAGACCCTGCAGCGCAATGCCGACATCCTCGCCCTCGGCATGCAGGAATCGCTGTGGAACATGAACATCGACGCGGCCCGCTCGCTCGTCGATTCGCTGATGCGCGACCCGGCCGTCGTGCGCGTGCACGTGGGCGCGCAGGCGGAGGGCGATTTCATCGACCGCCGCGCGGCCGCCGTGCCCGCCGGCCACGTGCTGCGCGCCGAGCGCGAGGTCGTCGTGCACGGCCAGCCGATCGGCCACGTGACGGTCGAGATGGACGACAGCCTGAGCCAGCAATCGCTGCGCGCCAAGCAGGTGCGCTACGCGCTGGTGCTGGCCGTGCAGCTGGGCGTGTCGCTGCTGCTGATCCTGATGCTGCTGCGGCGCCGCCTGCTGGCGCCGCTGGGCACCCTGATGAGCTTTTCCGACCACCTGTCGCGCGGCCAGTTCGACGCGCCGCTCGCGCTGTCCACCAACGACGAACTGGGCCGGCTCGGCGGCCAGCTGGAACACATGCGGATCGCGATCGGCGACCTGTTCCAGGACATCGCGCGGCGCGAGGAACGCTTCCGCACCATCGTCACGCAGGTGCCGGGCGCCGTGTTCCGCGCCCGGCCGGGTGGCCTGATTGACTTCGTCAGCGACGCCATCGAAGACATCTCCGGCTATCCTGCGGCTCGATTCATCGGCGCGCACACGGACCGCTGGGCCGACGTCATCTGCCCGGAAGACCGCAGGATGCAGCGGCACTTCGTCAAGGAGGCCGTGCTGGCCGTGCGGCCTTACGAGATCGAATACCGCATCACGGACGCCGCCGGCATCGAGCGCTGGGTGCTGGAAAGCGGCCAGCCGGTCGGCTTCGACGGCAACGCCGCGTTCTGGATCGACGGGATCATCTCCGACATCAGTGAGCGCAAATACAACGAGATGCGCATCGAGGCGCTGCTGGCCGAGCAGGGCGCGGTGCTGGACAACGTCATGTTCGGCATCATGTACGTGCGCGAGCGCCGCGTCGTGTCGACCAACCGCCGCTTCGACGAATTGTTCGGCTACGGCGAGGGCGAGCTGCTGGGCGATCCGATCGGCGTGCTGTTCCCGACCGTCGAGGATTACGTGCAGGGCATCGAGGTGGCGGAACCCGTGCTGGCGCGCGGCGGCGATTTCGGCGACGAGCGCCAGTTCCGCCGCCGCGACGGCAGCCTGGTATGGTGCACGGTGAGCGGCCGCGCGCTCGACCCGGAACGCCAGGACGACGGCAGCATCTGGGTGTTCGCCGACATCACGGAGCGGCGCCAGACCGAGGAAAAGCTGCGCCTGTCGGCCACCGTGCTGGAACACATCGCCGACGGCGTGATGGTGATCGACCTGCACGGCAAGATCGTTGCGACGAACCCCGCCTTCACGCAGATCACCGGGTACACGGAGAGCGAAGCGGTCGGCACGCATTCGAGCCTCACGCGCCTGGCGAGCCACGACGCCGGGTTCTCCGAGACGCTGTGGGCCGACCTGGCGGAGACGGGCTTCTGGCGCGGCGAACTCCGGAACCGCCGCAAGAACGGCGAGACTTACCTCGAGTGGCTGACCGTGTCCGCGGTGCGCGACGATGCCGACGCCGTCACGCACTACGTCTGCGTATTTTCCGACATCACGAAGGTCAAGGAATCGCAGGACAAGCTGGACCACCTGGCGCACCACGACCCGCTCACGGGCCTGCCGAACCGCCTGCTGTTCCACGACCGCCTGCGGCATGCGATGGTGCGCGCGGCCCGCAACAACCGCGAGCTCGCGGTGATGTTCATCGACCTCGACCGCTTCAAGACCGTCAACGACACGCTCGGCCACCACATCGGCGACGAGCTGCTGAAGCAGGTCGCGGGCCAGCTGGCCGAGTGCCTGCGCGACGGCGACACGCTGGCGCGCCTGGGCGGCGACGAATTCATCGTGTTGCTGGAAGACGTCGACGGCGCGCGCGGCGCGCGCCTGGTGGCGGAAAAGCTGATGCAGTTGTTCGAGCGGCCCGTGCTCGTGTCGGACTACGAATTGTTCGTCACGGGCAGCGTCGGCATCAGCCTGTTCCCGCAGGATGCCGCCGACATGAACATGCTGATCCGGAATGCCGACGTGGCCATGTACCAGGCCAAGGCGCGCGGCCGCAACGGCTACCAGCTGTATGCGCCGTCGATGGACGGCGACGGGGCCGAGAGACTGCGCATGGAAGGCCTGCTGCGGCGCGCGATCGAGCGGGGCGAGATCCGCCTGCATTACCAGCCGCAGGTCGAGATCGAGACGGGCCGCCTGATCGGCGTCGAGGCCCTCGTGCGCTGGCACAGCGCGGAACTGGGCCACGTGCCGCCCGCGCGCTTCATCCCGCTCGCCGAGGACATCGGCTTCATCTGCCAGCTGGGTGCCTGGGTGCTGGAACAGGCGTGCCGCCAGGTGGTATGCTGGGAGAAGGCCGGGCTGTACGTGCCCAAGGTGGCGGTGAACCTGTCCGGACGCCAGTTCGACCGCGGCAGCGTCGCACCGCTCGTGGCGTGCGCGCTGGCCGGCACCGGCCTGGCGCCGCAGCGGCTGCAGCTGGAGGTGACGGAGTCCGTGATCATGAATACGGGCGACGCGCTCCAGTACATCAACGACCTGCACGCGCTGGGCGTGGAACTGGCGATCGACGATTTCGGCACGGGCTACTCGTCGCTCGCGTACCTGAAGCAGCTGCCGGTGCAGACCTTGAAAATCGACCGCAGCTTCATCAAGGACATCCCCGCCGACAAGGACGACGAGGCGATCGCGGTCGCCATCGTCCAGCTGGGCAAGAGCATGGATCTCGCGGTGATCGCGGAAGGCGTGGAGACCGCCGAGCAGGCGGCCTTCCTGCTGCGCCACGGCTGCCGGCGCGCGCAGGGCTATCTGTACGGCCGGCCGGTGGAGCCGGCTGAATTGTTGGAGACATGGAGGCAGGACGATGCGGGACACGGGCGGACCAGGTTCGGATAAGGAGGACGGCGGTCCGGTACGCACCGTGCGCGGGGGCCGGCGCCGGTTCCTGATGAAAGGCCTGGCCGCGGGCGCGGCGCTCGTCGTCGGCTGGGGCGTGGCGCCGCCGCGCCAGCGCTTGCGCGCGACCGGGCCGGCTGCCGTGCACGATGCCCGCACCGTTGCCCTGAACGGCTGGGTCGCGATTTCTCCCGACGGCACCATCGACGTCGTCGTCCCGCGCAGCGAGATGGGGCAGGGCGTGCACACGGCGCTGCCCGTGCTGCTGGCCGAGGAGCTGGACGCGCCGCTGGCAGCCGTGCGCGTCGTGCAGGCGCCCATCGACAAGATCTTCGCCAACCTCACCGTCCTGCGCGACACCCTGCCGTTCCATCCGGACGATGCCGGCAACTTCCAGCTGGGCGCACGCTGGGTCGCGGGCAAGGTGGCGCGCGAGCTGGGCATTATGTTCACGGGCGGCTCGACGAGCGTGAAGGATGCGTGGCCGACGATGCGTACGGCCGGCGCCGTCGCGCGCGCGATGCTGCTGCGCGCGGCCGCCGAACAGTGGAAGACGACACCGGAGACGCTGTCGACGCGCGACGGCATGGTGCTCCATCCGGACGGACGGCGCGCGCCGTACGGCCTGCTGGCGCGGCGCGCGGCCGCGTTGGGCGGCGACATCGATGCAGACGACGTCCGCCTCAAGACGCCCGCGGACTTCCGCCTGATCGGCAAGCCCGTGCCGCGGCGCGACGCGCCATCGAAGGTCAACGGCCGCGCGGTGTTCGGCATCGACGTGCGGCCGGAAGGCCTGCTGTACGCGGCGCTGTGCATGGCGCCCGTGCTGGGTGCGCGTGTCGCGGGGTTCGACGCGGGCAAGGTGGCGGCGCTGCCGGGCGTGGAGCACGTCGTCGACGTATCGTCCGCGCTCGCGTCGTTGTCCGGCGCGGGTGCCGGCGTCGCCGTGGTGGCGAAGGGATGGTGGCAGGCCAGGCAGGCCGCGCTGGCGCTGCCCGTGCAGTGGACCGCGAGCCCGCATGCCGCGTTGTCGAGCGAGTCCGTGTTCGCCGGTTTTGCGAAGGCGCTCGATGAAGAATCGGGCCATGCGTATTTCGAGGCCGGCAGCCAGGACGCGCCCGAACTCGCGGGTACGCGCACCGTGCAGGCCGAATACCGCGCGCCCTTCCTCGCGCACGCGACGATGGAACCGCAGAACTGCACGGCGCAGGTCCTGAACGGCAAAGTAACGCTGTGGTCGCCCACGCAGGTCCCGAGCATCGCGGTGGACGTGGCGGCGAAGGTTGCGGGCGTCGCGCGCGAGGACGTGACCATCGAGGTGACGATGCTGGGCGGCGGCTTCGGCCGGCGCCTGGAGACGGACATGGTGGCGCAGGCCGTCGCGGTGGCCATGCAGACGCGCGGCCGCCCGGTGCAGTTGCTCTGGACGCGCGAGGACGACACGGGCCACGACGTCTACCGCCCGGCCGCGCTGGCGCGCTACACGGCGCACGTCGGCGCGGACGGGCGCGTGCTCGCGTGGGACAGCAAGCTGGCGAGCGGCGCCATCGGCCACCAGTACTTCCCGCGCAATCTCGGCCTGCCCGGCGTCGGTCCGGACAAGACGACGGCGGAAGGCGAGTACGACCTGCAGTACGCGATCGCGAACCGCCGCAGCCGCCACGTGACCGTCGACAGCGCCGTGCCGATCGGGTACTGGCGTTCGGTCGGCCACTCGCACAACACGTTCTTCAAGGAGAGCTTCGCGGACGAGGTGGCGCATGCGGCGGGGCAGGACCCGGTCGCGTGGCGGCGCGCGCTGCTGAAAGACCATCCGCGCCACCTGGCCGTGCTGGACGCCGCGCTCGCGCGCGCGGGCACGCCCGCGGACGGCCGCGCGCACGGCGTCGCCGTGCACCAGTCGTTCGGCACGGTGGTCGCGCAGGTCGCGGAAGTGTCGGTGGAAGACAGGGAGATCCGTGTGCACAAGGTCGTGTGCGCCGTCGATTGCGGCCTCGTCGTCAATCCGAACATCGTCGCGCAACAGGTCGAATCGAGCGTCGTGTTCGGCCTGTCGGCCGCGCTGGCGGGGGAAATCACGTTCAGGGATGGCCGGCCGCAGCAGACGAATTTCGGCGATTATCCCGTGCTGCGGATGACGCAGGCGCCCGAGGTGGAGACCATCATCGTACCGAGTGCGGAACCGCCGGAAGGCATGGGCGAACCCGCGGTGCCGCCCGTCGCGCCGGCCGTGGCGAACGCCGTGTTCAAGCTGACGGGGCAGCGGTTGCGCAGCCTGCCGCTGCGCTTGAGTTGATCACTCGTCGGCGTTGGCGATGAGGGTGCGCAGGTTGCACTCGCGCTGCCACGCCTGCCGTTCCGGCGTGGAGGCCGCCTGGCGCGTGAGTTCGGCGCTGCTCAGCTCCGACTGCGCCTGGATCAGCCGGTCGGCGACTTTCGGATCCGGCAGCATGGTGCCGAAGAACGCGACGTCATCGCCGCGCTGCACGAGCAGCGTGGGGAAGTTTTCGACGTCGAGGTCGCCGACGATGTCGGCCTGGTCTTCCACGTCGATCCAGACGAAGGTCTTGTCGGGATGGCGCGCGGCCAGGCCGTCGAACGCGGCGCGGTAGGACGAGCAGGTGCCGCACCAGGCGGCGCACAGGCAGGCGACGATCCAGCCGTCGCCGTGGAGGGCGGCGGCGACCTGGTCGCGGGTATCGGGCTCGAGGGTCAGACTGGACATGGGCGCGATTCTACAACGGTTCCGCGCTTTTGGCTGGCCGGGCCGCCGGGTTACAATACGCCATGCCTATCATCCTCGCCATCGAAACCTCGTCCGAGCTGGCGTCCTGCGCGTTATTGAACAGCGCGGACGGCGCGGACACCCCTCTATTGCCCCGCGTATTGACCCGCGAATCGTCCGGCGTACGCACGCATTCGCAGTCCGTCCTGCCCATGGTGCAGGCACTGCTGCGCGACGCCGGCATCGCCCTGGCCGACTGCGACGCGATCGCATTCGGCGCCGGTCCGGGTTCGTTCACGGGCGTGCGCACGGCGTGTGGCGTGGCGCAGGGTCTCGCGTTTGGCGCGCGCAAACCCGTGCTGCCGCTGGTGACGCTGGAAGCGATGGCCGAGGCGTGCCGCGCACGCACGGGCGCGGCCGACGTGCTTGCCGTGCTGGATGCGCGCATGGGCGAAGTCTATTGGGCGCAGTACCGCTGGACCGGCGCATGGCAGGCCGTGCGCGAGCCTGCGCTGAGCGCGCCGGGCGCAGTCGCGCCGGAGATGGTCGACGGCCTGGCCGCGTGCGGAAATGGCTTCGCGGCGTATCCGGAAGCCTTCGCGGACGCGCCTTTTGCGGCCGGTGCGCACGGCGACATCCTGCCGCATGCGCGCGAATTCGCGGTGCTGGGCGTGGCTGCACTGGCGGCGGGCCGCGCGGTGCCGGCCGACGAGGCGCAACCGCTCTACCTGCGCAACAAGGTCGCGTACACGAGCGCCGAACGCCAGGCCATCAACGCGGCCAAGGCGGATGCGCGATGACGGAGGTCGCGCACCTGGAACTGCGCCCGATGGTCGTGGGCGACGTCGACGAGGTGCATGCCCTCGAATGCAGCGTATTTCCGCATCCGTGGAGCCGCGCGAATTTCATGGACTCGCTCGCGAGCGGCTATGACGCCTGGGTGCTGCGCGCGCCGACGGGCGCGCTGGCCGGGTATTTCCTGTTGATGTATGCGCTGGACGAAGCCCATCTGCTCGACGTGGCCGTCGCGGCGCCGCTGCACGGGCGCGGCGTCGGGCGCTATCTGCTGGACCGCATCGCGGCCAGGTCGCGGGCAGAGCGCATGGCGTCGATCCTGCTCGAGGTGCGGCCGTCGAACACGCGCGCACTCGAGGTGTACCGGCGCTACGGCTATGAAGAGATCGGCCGCCGCAAGGGCTATTATCCCGCGCACGAAGGGCGGCGCGAGGATGCGATCGTGATGAGGTATGTGTTATGAACGGTGTCAGCGAACGCGACGCCATCTTCCTGAACGAGATGGGCCTCGGGCCGCTGTGGCAGTTGCGCACGGCGCCGGCATCTGCTGCCGCTGCCGTCGAGGCCGACGTGGCCATCGTCCCGGGACCGACGCCGCTGCAGCCGGTGGCGCAGTCGGCGTCCGCACTGGCGCCGGTCGCCGAGCCGGCCGCGCCGCAGCCGGCGCCGGCCGTGCTCCCGCCACGGCCTGCGCCGGCGGGGCCGCGTCCGCCCGGACCGACGCCGCTGCAACCCGTCGCGCAATCCGTGTCCGCGCTGGCGCCGCCGGCCGACCACGATTCCGCCTGGGACGATGCCGCCTTGCCGAGCGACGCGACGCCGGAAGAGATCGCGGCCATGGACTGGGACCAGCTCACCATCGCCATCGCCGCGTGCCGCCGCTGCAGCGCGTGCCGCGAAGGGCGCGCGCCGGTGCCGGGCACGGGCGCGAAGCAGGCGCGCTGGGTCGTCGCGGCCGGGGCCACGACGGCTGCCGATGACAAGGCGCGCGTCCCGCTCGCGGGCGATTCCGGCAAGCTGCTGGACAATATGCTCACAGCCGTTGGCATGGGCCGCGAGCGCGACGTCTACGTGACGAACCTCATCAAATGCCGCCCGACGACGCCGAACGGCGGCGAGCGCGCGCCCACGCCGCAGGAGGCGGCCGCGTGCCGTCCCTATCTCGAACGCGAGGTGGCGTTGACGGGCGCGGAGACCGTGCTGACCCTGGGCCAGATCGCCGCCAACACCTTGCTGGGCCGCCCGCTGCCGGAACCGCTGGCCGGCGCGCGGGGCAGCGCTCACGCGCTGGAGACGGGCGGACGCACGGTGAACCTGGTGGCGACCTTGCATCCGGGCGAACTGCTGCGGCGCGGCGCCGACAAGGCCCTCGCGTGGGCCGACTTGTGCAGGGCAAGGAACGCCCGTGCGCGCTCAGGCTGACACGTACCAGGCGCTGTTCGAACGCCGCTGGCGCCATCTGCGGCGTGCGCGGGTGCGGGCGCTGGCCTGGCTGCTGGACGCCCCCGACCTCCTCGATATCCACGACCCGCACTGGGAAGGCCGCATCGCGACGCTCGGTCCGATGACGGAAGAGACAGCGCGCTGGCTGGCCGAACTCGATGCCGATCCCGCACCGCTGGACGCGGCACTCGGTTCGAAAATGTATACGCGCCTCGGCCTGTACGCGGAAAAGCTGATGGCCTTTTATTTCGCGCACCAGGGCCGCCTCGTCGCGCATGGCCTGCAGGTACGGGCCAGCCGCAACGACACCGTCGGCGAGTTCGATTTTCTGCTGGATGCGGAGGGTGGGGGGAATGAGGGCGGCGTCGAGCACATCGAGTTCGCCACCAAATTCTACTTGCTGCAGGGCGATGCCACGACGGGCTTCGACACGTTCGTCGGTCCGAACCTGGCCGACAGCCTCGGCCGCAAGATGCGCAAGGTGTTCGAGCGCCAGCTCGAACTGGGCAGCCACCCGGCCGCGCAGGACGTGCTGCCGCGGCCCGTCGTCGCGGCGCGCGCGCTCGTCAAGGGCTGGCTGTTTTATCCGCGCGGGACGTACCAGGCCATGCAGGGCATCACGGCGGGCCATTGCCGCGGCTTCTGGTGCCCGCTGGCCGAACTCGATGCCTTGCCCGGCGACCGCTTCCTGATCCTGCCGCGCCTGCAATGGCTGCCGCCGTTCCGCGCGCAATCGGCTGTGTGGATGCTGGACAAGGCCCAGCTGGCTGCGGAACTGGAAGACCACTTCATGGCCTCGAGCGCGCCCGTGCTCGTGGCGCTCGTGCGCGAAGAGCCGGACAACATCGTGGAATTCGAACGAGGCTTCATCGTCCCGGACGACTGGCGCGACCGCGCCAACGCCCGCCTGCATCCTTAACCGCCGCAAACCGGGGTCAGAGCCCGGTTTTTGGAAATTGCGTTATGGACCTTGCCAAAATTTGGGCTCTGACCCCGGTGTTACGACCGACGCCTTGAATCAGTGCTTGTGCTCGCCGATCAGCGCGAGCGAGTCGTGCTCGCGCTGGTTCGCCGCGTGGCGGCGGCCGATCAGCCACATGATGCCGGCCAGCGACAGGCCGAACAGGACGATGATGATGTCCAGGTCCAGGCTCAGCGTGATCATGATGGCGTACAGCGCCAGCATGGTGAGGATGGAGAGGTTCTCGTTGAAGTTCTGCACGGCGATCGAGTGGCCGGCGCTCATCAGCACGTGGCCGCGGTGCTGCAGCAGGGCGTTCATCGGCACGACGAAGTAGCCGGACAGGAGGCCGATGAGCAGCAGCAGCACGACGGCGATCGGCAGCGAATACACGATCGTCATCGAGGTCACGACGAGGCCCATGATGATGCCGAGCGGGATCACGGTCAGCGATTTCTTCAGCGGGATCATCTTCGCCGCCATCGCCGCGCCGATCGCGGACCCGATGGCGACGACGCCGATCAGCCCCGTCGCCTTGTCGAGGGACATGTGCAGCGAGCGCTTGGCCCATTCCAGCACGATCAATTGCAGGGTCGCGCCGGCGCCCCAGAACAGCGTCGTCACGGCCAGCGAGATCTGGCCCAGCTTGTCTTTCCACAGCGTGGCGGAGCAGTCGGCGAAATCGGCGATCAGCTTGGCCGGATTGCGTTCCTGGTGCTCGTAGCGGGCGCCGGTGTCCGGGATGCGCAGGTTGAAGCCGGCCGCCAGCGCGTACACGCCGATCAGCACGGCGAGCTGGGCCTTGGTCGAGGAGTTGATGCCGGTGTCGATATAGGGCACGTCCAGCGTCATCAGCCAGGCGCTGCCGTGGGCACTGACGAGGGCGCCGCCCATGGCCGCGCCGAGGATGATGGACATGACGGTCAGGCCCTCGATCCAGCCGTTGGCCGCGACGAGTCGTTCGGCCGGCAGCAGCTCGGTCAGGATGCCGTATTTGGCGGGGGAATAGACGGCGGCGCCGAAGCCGACGACGGTGCAGGCGATGAGAGGGTGCGCGCCGAAGAAGATCAGGCAGCAGCCGAAAACCTTGATTAAATTGGCGGTGAACATCACCCGTCCCTTGGGCATCGAATCGGCAAACGCGCCGACGAATGGCGCCAGGAGGACGTAGAACAAGACGAACGACAGCTTCAGCAGCGGAGTGAGCGAAGCCGGGGCTTTCATCGCCGTTAGCAGACCGATCGAGACAAATATCAGCGCGTTGTCGGCCAGCGACGAGAAGAACTGCGCCGCCATGATGGTATAAAAACCACGGTTCATTCGAAAGGTTCAAAAAACTGGATGGGTTGCTTTATACCATGAAAGACCGCTTAGCCCAAGGAATCGACAATACGGCATTTCACTGCCGGGAGTAAAATAAACCTTTCGTTCTCAGCCGTCGCCCCCATCTGCAAGCCATGCCACGTCCCCTGCACGCCACCATCCACCTCGACTCCATGCAGCACAATCTGGCCCGTGCGCGCGCCTGTGCGCCGCAGGCGAACGTCTGGGCGGTGGTGAAGGCGAATGCGTACGGACACGGCCTTGAGCGGGGCATGCGCGGCTTCGCGCAGGCCGACGGCCTGGCCCTGATCGAAACGGAAAACGCGCTGCGCCTGCGCGAGCTGGGCTGGGTGAAGCCGATCCTGTTATTAGAGGGAATCTTCGACACGTCGGACATCCCCTTGCTGGCTGAACATAATGTCAACAGCACGGTCCATTGCATCGAGCAGGTCAAGATGCTGGAGTACACCCAGCTCTACCGTCCCATCGACGTGCACCTGAAAATGAACACGGGCATGAACCGCCTCGGCTTCCTCCCGGACGAGTTCGCCGCGGCGTACCAGCGGCTGCGCGCCATTCCGGGCATCCGCAACATCACCTTGATGACGCATTTCGCGAACGCGGACGAGCTGGAGCATCCGCGCCTGTCGATCGGCGAGCAGGTACGCCGCTTCCGCCTGGGCGCGGACAGTCTGCCGGGCGAGCGCAGCCTGTCGAATTCGGGCGGCGTGCTGCACACGGCGGAGCTCGTCCAGGAATTGCAGAGCGACTGGGTGCGCCCCGGCATCATGCTGTACGGCGGCACGCCGGGCGGCCGCTCGGCGAAGGATTACGGCCTGTTGCCCACGATGACGCTGAAATCGGAAATCATCGGCATCCAGCACATCGAGCCGGGCGACAGCGTGGGCTACGGCAGCCGCTTCCAGGCGGACCGGAACATGACGGTGGGCGTCGTTGCCTGCGGCTATGCGGACGGCTACCCGCGCCACGCCGAGCACGGCACGCCCGTGCTGGTGGACGGCATCCGCACGACGCTCGTCGGCCGGGTGTCGATGGACATGATGGCCGTCGACCTGTCGCCCATTGCGAACGCGCGCGTGGGCAGCAAGGTCACCCTGTGGGGCGATGGTCTCCCGATCGACGAGGTGGCGCATGCCGCCGGCACGATCGGCTATGAATTGATGTGCGCCGTGGCGCCGCGCGTACGCGTGGCCGAGGCGCCGCTCGGGTGCGATCCCGTCTTGTAAATAAAAGGAATCATGGCTAAACCCCGTACCAGTTTCGTCTGCAGCGATTGCGGCAGCGTCGCCAGCCGCTGGACCGGCCAATGCGCCGATTGCAAGGCCTGGAACACGATGACCGAGCAGGTCGAGACCGCCGGCCTGAACCGCATGTCGCAGACGCCGCATATGCATAAAAGCCTGGCGCAGACGGCCCCCGTGCTGTCGTTGGCCGACATCGAGGCGATCGATGTGCCCCGCTTCGGCACCGGCATCGACGAATTCGACCGCGTGCTGGGCGGCGGCCTCGTCGCGGGCGGCGTCGTGCTGATCGGCGGCGATCCCGGCATCGGCAAGTCGACCTTGCTGCTGCAGGCGCTGGCGAACCTGGCTGCGGCGCGCAGCACGCTGTACGTGTCCGGCGAGGAGTCCGGCGCCCAGATCGCCCTGCGCGCGCGCCGCCTGCAGGTCGAGGCGAAAGACCTGAAGCTGCAGGCCGAGATCCAGCTGGAAAAAATCCTCGGCACCATTGCCGACCTCAAGCCGGACGTCGCCGTCATCGACTCCATCCAGACCTTGTACTCGGATGCGCTGACGTCGGCCCCCGGTTCCGTCTCGCAGGTGCGCGAATGCGCGGCGCAGCTCACGCGCGTGGCCAAGCAGACGGGCGTGACGATCATCCTCGTCGGCCACGTGACGAAGGAGGGCGCGCTCGCGGGGCCGCGCGTGCTGGAGCACATCGTCGACACCGTGCTGTATTTCGAAGGTGATACGCAGTCCAGCTTCCGTCTCGTGCGCGCCATCAAGAACCGTTTCGGCGCCGTCAACGAGCTGGGCGTGTTCGCGATGACGGAAAAGGGACTGAAAGGCGTGTCGAACCCGTCCGCACTATTCCTGTCGCAACACGACAACCAGGTGCCCGGTTCCTGCGTGATGGTGACGCAGGAGGGTACCCGGCCGCTGCTGGTCGAAGTGCAGGCGCTCGTCGACGCGAGTCATTTGCCGAATGCGCGCCGGCTGTCCGTCGGCCTCGAGCAGAACCGCCTCGCGATGCTGCTCGCGGTGCTGCACCGCCATGCCGGCATCGCCGCGTTCGACCAGGACGTATTCATCAATGCGGTGGGCGGCGTCAAGATCACGGAGCCGGCGGCCGACCTGGCCGTCCTGCTGGCGATCAATTCGTCGATGCGCAACAAGCCGCTGCCGCGCGGCCTCGTCGTGTTCGGCGAGGTGGGCCTGGCCGGCGAGATCCGCCCTGCCCCGCGTGGGCAGGAGCGTTTGCGCGAGGCGGCGAAGCTGGGCTTTTCCGTCGCCGTGATCCCGAAAGCCAATGTGCCGAAGCAAAAGATCGAGGGAATGAATATCGTGGCCGTCGAGCGGATCGATGAAGCATTCAGCAAGCTGCGCGAGCTCGACTGATCGCCGTAACTTAAATAGCGGTAACACGCAAGGTTATCGTTTGCACCTATAATGCCACCTCGTTTTTAAAAGGCTCACAGGTTAATCGTGGCAATAGATCAGAGGCAATCCGCACGCAAGATCCTGAAGGTGCGGGCCGTCCTGGCGATGGAAGGCCAGGCCCCCGTCCAGGGACGTACATCCGACATCGGCGCCAATGGCGTCAGCATTACCGTGCCGCATCCGCTGCAGGCGGGGCAGACGGGCCAGGTCGGCTTCGACCTGCTCGTCGACGGCACGCCGTTCCCCCTGCATGGGCGCGTCAAGGTGATGTATTGTATTTTCAGCAATGGTGAATTCAAGGCCGGGTTGCAGTTCATGAACCTGGACCTGGCGGCGATGAGCCAGGTGTCACGCTTCCTGCGCTGATTCATTGGCCGGTTGACAAGAAAAGCGGCGGGTGCCTTGGGCCCCGCCGCTTTTTCTTTGATGAGACCTCTGCGGCCCCCAATGCTATTCGTGATAGCGGTCGTGCAACTTTTGTGAACACCCGATGCCTTCGGAAATCACCCCATACAGCACGAGGACGACCATCCCGGTCAGCATCCCTGTAATGAATAACATACCGTTCGAACGCCGTTGAGCGCTCCCCCCCCTCATTTGTCATTCGAGATTGTAGGACTACTCCTCCATACTGCATAAACACTTTCAAATTAGCATAAGAAAAAGTATTTACAAGGCACTTTTCTCGACGGTGGGAGAGGGTGGAGCCGCACATTGTGACAAGGCACGCAGGGCTGTGTGACATGTTTTTTTCGGGCCGTCACATGATGCATCCCGCATGTCATATGGCAAGGTTGGTCATGTCATAAAGCCGTCATATTTGCTCACTACACTGCGCAGCATCAACCGTGTCACACCTAACCAAAGGACCTTGATATGCGCATGAAGCAACTGCTGGCAACCATCATCATCGGCACCACCGCCGCGTTCGCGAGCACCGCGACCCTGGCCGCCGACATCACCGGTGCTGGTTCCACCTTCGCCTACCCGATCTACGCGAAATGGGCGGAGATGTACAAGAAGACCAGCGGCAATGGCCTGAACTACCAATCGATCGGCTCGGGCGCCGGCATCAAGCAGATCAAGGCCAAGACCGTCGACTTCGGCGCATCGGACATGCCGCTGCCGGTCGAAGAGCTGAACGAAGCGGGCCTGATGCAGTTCCCGACCATCATGGGTGGCGTCGTCGCCATCGTCAACCTGGACGGCGTGGCGCCGGGCCAGCTGAAACTGACCGGTCCGGTCGTCGCGGACATCTACCTGGGCAAGATCACCAAGTGGAACGACCAGGCCATCGCCGCCCTGAACCCGGGCGTGAAGCTGCCGGCCGAAGACATCACGGTCGTGCACCGTGCCGACGGTTCGGGCACCTCGTTCCTGTTCACGAATTTCCTGTCGCAGACCAATCCGGACTTCAAGGCGAAGATCGGTGCAGGCACCGCCGTGAAATGGGCTGTCGGCGTGGGCGGCAAGGGCAATGACGGCGTCGCCGCCAACGTCCAGCGCATCAAGGGCTCGATCGGCTACGTCGAGTGGGCATATGCCAAGAAGAACAAGCTGGCCCACACCCAGCTGAAGAACCGCGACGGCAACTTCCTGCAGCCGGACGACGACAACTTCAAGGCCGCCGCCGCCAACGCGGACTGGATCAAGGCACCGGGCTTCGGCGTCGTCCTGACCGACCAGCCGGGCAAGAACGCATGGCCGATCACCGGCGTGACGTACGCCATCGTTCACAAGTCGCAGGCCGATGGCGCCAAGGGCAAGGAAGTCCTGAAGTTCTTCGACTACGCCTTCAAGAGCGGCACCGCCGCCGCCAACGAGCTGGACTACGTGCCGATGCCGGAGTCCGTCACCAAGCTGGTGGAAGCCGCCTGGAAGAACAACCTGAAAGACGGTTCGGGCAAGGCGATCTGGTAATCGGGCAAACCCAAGGTGAGCAATCCCTGAATGTGGGTAGCGTCGCTCCCACCTCCCGGCGCGAGGTCGGGCAGGTGGGAGTGACGCGTTTTTGCTTCTAGGTAATAAATTGGACAAACACATGAACGCACACCCCGCGCTCGCCGCCGACGAGGCCGGCCAGGCCGCGTTGCAGGAAGAAGCCCGCAACGTCGCACTGCGCAATACCATGCGCGTGCAGCGCATCCAGGACTTCATCTTCCACAAGGTGACCCTGTTGTTCGCCGCGAGCGTCCTGATCGTCCTCGTGGGCATCATCATTTCCCTGGCGATCGGCGCGGCGCCTGCGTTCCGCGAATTCGGCGCATCCTTTCTCATCACCAACGAGTGGGATCCCGTCAACGACAAATTCGGCGCGCTGATCGCCATCACGGGCACGCTGGTCACGTCGATCATCGCGCTGCTCGTCGCTTTCCCCATCAGCTTCGGCATCGCGCTGTTCCTCACCGAGATCTGCCCGGCCTGGCTGCGCCGCCCGATGGGCATGGCCGTCGAACTGCTGGCCGGCGTGCCGTCGATCATCTACGGCATGTGGGGCCTGTTCGTGTTCGCGCCGCTGTTCGGCGACACCATCCAGCCGTTCCTGAAAAAGACGCTGGGCGTGCTGCCGTTCATCGGCCCGTTCTTCCAGGGCCCGACGATGGGCCTGGGCCTCCTGACCGCCGGGATCATCCTTGCCGTGATGATCATCCCGTTCATCGCCTCCGTCATGCGCGACGTGTTCGAGATCGTCCCGGCCGTGCTGAAGGAATCCGCTTACGGCCTCGGCTGCACCAAATGGGAAGTCGTGCGCAAGATCGTGCTGCCGTACACCCGCGCCGGCGTCGTCGGCGGCGTGATGCTGGGCCTGGGCCGCGCGCTGGGCGAGACGATGGCCGTCACGTTCGTCATCGGCAATGCCAACGACATCAAGCTGTCGCTGTTCGCGCCGGGTAATTCGATTTCCTCGACGCTGGCCAACGAATTCGCCGAAGCCAGCTCGCAATTGCACGTGTCCTCGCTGTTCGCGCTGGGCCTGATCCTGTTCGCCATCACGTTCATCGTGCTGTCGGCCGCCAAATTGATGCTCGTCGGGATGTCCCGCAAGGAAGGGGTGAAGTAATGGATGCCGTTGTCAATTCAGTGTATCGGCGCCGCCTGCTGGGCCACCGCATCGGCATCGCGCTGTCCGTGCTGGCGATGGCCGTCGGCCTCGGCTTCCTGCTGTGGATCCTGGAGACCCTGCTGGTCAATGGCTTCGGCGCACTGTCGCACACGCTGTTCACGATGGACACGCCGGCGCCGGGCAGCCCGGGCGGTGTGCGCAACGCGATCGTCGGCAGCCTCATGATGGTCGGCCTGTCCACGGCGATCTCGACGCCGGTCGGCATCCTGGCCGGCATCTATCTCGCCGAGTACGGCCAGAACAACAAGTTCGCCGCCGTCACGCGCTTCGTCACGGACATCATGCTGTCGGCGCCGTCGATCGTGGTCGGCCTGTTCGTGTACGCCCTGTGCGTGGCGCGCTTCGGGCATTTCTCCGGCTATGCGGGCACGATCGCGCTGTCGCTGATCGCGATCCCGGTCGTCGTCCGCACGACCGACAACATGCTGCACCTGGTGCCGAACAGCCTGCTGGAAGCGGCGTTCGCGCTGGGCGCGCCGCGCTGGAAAGTGGCGATGATGGTGCGCCTGCGCGCCGTGAAGGCGGGCGTCGTGACCGGCGTGCTGCTGGCCGTGGCCCGTATCGCCGGCGAGACGGCGCCGCTGCTGTTCACCGCGCTGAACAACCAGTTCTTCAGCCTCGACATGAAGCAGCCGATGGCCAACCTGCCGGTGGCGATCTACCTGTTCGCGATGAGCTCGTACGAAGACTGGCGCAGCCTCGCCTGGGGCGCCGCACTGCTGGTGACGTTCAGCGTGCTGCTCCTGAATATCCTGTCGCGGACCCTGTTCCGCCAAAAGAACCCGCAATGATGACCTCCATGATGACCCAGACCCTGTCCACCCCGACGCCGCCGGCGACCAACGCCAAGCCGAAGACCAAGACGATCGAGATCTCCGGCCTGGACTTTTATTACGGTAAGACGAAGAGCCTGAAGAATGTCAGCCTGGACGTCCACGACAAGCAGGTCACGGCATTCATCGGCCCGTCGGGCTGCGGCAAGTCGACCTTGCTGCGCACGCTGAACCGCATGTACGACCTGTACCCGGGCCAGCGCGCGGAAGGCGCCATCCGGTACCGCGGCCGGAATATCCTGGAGCCCGGCGTCGACGTGAACATGCTGCGCGCGAAGATCGGCATGGTGTTCCAGAAGCCGACGCCGTTCCCGATGTCCATCTACGACAACATCGCGTTCGGCGTGCGGCTGTACGAAAACCTGTCGAAAGGCGAGATGGACGAGCGCGTGGAATGGGCGCTGAAGAAGGCCGCGCTGTGGACCGAAGTGAAGGACAAGCTGAACAAGAGCGGCCTGTCGCTGTCCGGCGGCCAGCAGCAGCGCCTGTGCATCGCGCGCGGCGTCGCGGTGAAGCCGGACGTGCTGCTGCTGGACGAGCCGACCTCCGCGCTGGACCCGATCTCGACGTCGAAGATCGAGGAACTGATCAGCGAACTGAAGGGCGACTACACGATCGCCATCGTCACGCACAACATGCAGCAGGCCGCGCGCTGCTCGGACTACACGGCGTACATGTACCTGGGCGAACTGGTGGAATTCGGCGAGACCGACCAGCTGTTCCTGAACCCTGTACGAAAAGAAACCCAAGACTACATCACCGGTCGCTTTGGCTGATACGGTAAGATAACCAAATTGAACAGGATGGACACATGGTAGGCGAGCACTCTTCCAAGCAGTACGACCAGGAACTGGAAGCGATCCGGTCGAAAGTGCTGCTCATGGGCGGCATGGTGGAAACGCAGTTCGACGAGGCGGTGAATGCGTTCCGCGTCGGCAACACCGAGCAGGCCGACAAGGTCGTGGCGGACGACCACGCCGTCAACCAGCTCGAAGTGCAGCTGGACGACGCCTGCAGCCACCTGATCGTGCGCCGCCAGCCGGCCGCCAACGACCTGCGTACGATCATGGCGACGATCAAGGTGATCACGGACCTCGAGCGCATCGGCGACGAGGCCGCCAAGATCGCCCGCACGGCCAAGAGCCTGCACGAGCGCGGCATGGTCAGCTTCAACCACTACGAGACGGTGCGCACGATCTCGCGCGCCACGGCCGACATGCTGCACGACGCGCTCGACGCGTTCGCGCGCCTGGACGGCAAGGCGGCCGTGCAGATCATCGCCCAGGACGACGTCATCGACCACGAGTTCCGCACCATCATGCGCAGTACGATCACGTTCATGATGGAAGACCCGCGCACGATCTCGTCGGCGCTGGACGTATTGTGGGTCGCGAAGGCGATCGAGCGCATCGGCGACCACGCGAAGAACATCGCCGAGTACGTGATCTACGTGGTCGAGGGCAGGGATATTCGTCATAGCAAACCGCAAGCCGTCGCGGCCGGCGGAGAAGGGTGATCGATGGCGGCCAACACGAGCGTCCTGATTGTCGAAGATGAGCCGGCGATCGTCGAACTGGTGAGCTATTCGCTGCGCGAGACGGGCTGGGATATCCGCACGGCCGCGAACGTGGCGTCGGCCTGGGATTCGATCGTGCACGGCAGGCCCGACCTGCTGCTGCTGGACTGGATGCTCCCCGACCAGAGCGGCCTGCGCCTGCTGTCGCGCCTGCGCGGCGACCGCGATTTCCAGGACATCCCCGTCATCATGCTGACGGCGAAGAGCATGGAAGAGGACAAGATCGCGGGGCTCAATACCGGCGCCGACGACTACGTGACGAAGCCGTTCTCGCCGCGCGAACTGGTGGCCCGCTCGAAAGCGCTGCTGCGCCGCAAGAGCCCGCACCTGGCAGAGGCGCCGCTGTCGGCCGGTCCGGTCATGCTCGATCCGGCCAGCTGCACGGTCACCCTGGACGGCCGCCAGCTCGATATGGGGAACGCCGAATACCGCCTGCTGAAATTCCTGATGGCGCACCGCGAGCGCGTGTTTTCGCGCAGCCAGCTGCTCGACAAGGTGTGGGGCGACGCCGCGGCCGTCGAGGAACGCACGGTGGACGTCCACGTCCTCCGCCTGCGCAAGGCGTTGAAGGAAGCGGAAAAGCTGATCAAGACCGTGCGCAGCGTGGGCTACATGCTGAGCGAGAAAGAAAAATAGAAAGGTCGTCCGCTTGAATCCTCGCGTCATGTTCTGGGTCCCGGCGCTGCTGCGCCTGGCCCTGATGCTCGCGGTCGCCGGCATCGCGTGGTGGCTGCTGGGTCCTGTCTCCGGGCTGGCGCTCGCGCTGCTCATCACGCTCGGCCTGCTGATTTCCCAACTGGCCTATTTGCACAAGCTGGGCGAGTGGCTCGACGACCCGCAGAGCACGAAGCTGCCGGACGGGTGGGGCGCGTGGACGGACGTCTTCGCCCGGTTGTACCGCCTCCGCCGCGACGACGAACGCAACCGCGACGAGCTGACGGAATGGCTCGCGCGCTTCCGCCAGGCCATGCATCTGCTGCCGGAAGGCGTGGCGATCATGGACGACGTCCTGTTCCTCGAATGGTGCAACCCGGCGGCCGAGCACCACCTGGGCCTCACGCTGGAACAGGACAAGGGCCGGCGCGTGACCAATTTGATCCGCCACCCGGAATTCATCGACTACCTGATTCTTGGCCGCTACGAACAGCCGCTCACCCTGTCGATCCGCGGCCGCAAGCTGATCGTGCAGATCATCCCGTTCGAGAACCGCCGGCAAATCCTCGTGACCCACGACGCCACCGAGACGGAACGCATCGAAGCGATGCGCCGCGACTTCATCGCCAACGCATCGCACGAGCTGCGCACGCCGCTGACGGTGATCGTCGGCTTCCTCGAGATCGCGCTCGCCGACCCGGGCCTGGACGAGAAGACCCGCACCGCGCACCTGATGCTGATGACGGAACAGGCGCAGCGCATGCAGCGGCTGATCGAGGACATGCTCACCTTGTCGCGCCTCGAATCGGACGAGTATCCCCTGAAGCGCGAGCGCGTGGATGTGCGCGCCCTCGTCGGGCAGGTGGCGAACGACGCGCGCGCGCTGTCGAACGGCCGCCACGAGATCGACTTCGCCGTCGACGGTCCGGACGTGATGGGCAGCAGCGAAGAGCTGCGCAGCGCGTTCGGCAACCTGGCCAGCAACGCCGTGCGCTATACGCCGGCAGGCGGCCGGATCGAACTGCGCTGGCTGCGCGGCCCGAACGACCTGCGTTTCGAAGTGATCGACAACGGCATCGGCATCGACGAGCAGCACATCTCGCGCCTGACGGAGCGTTTCTACCGCGTCGACAAGAGCCGCTCGCGCGAGACGCAGGGCACGGGCCTCGGTCTCGCCATCGTCAAGCACGTGCTGCTGCGCCACGGCGGCAAGCTCGCGATCCGGTCCACGCCGGGCAAGGGCAGCGTGTTTACGGCCACGCTGCCGAATACGTCGCTGCCTGGGTAACAACAACTTGGGCCCCTGCCTGCGCAGGGGCGACGGTCTTGCGGCCTGAGGCCCTGAAACGTCGTACCCGCGCAGGCGGGTACCCAAGTTCGCCTGCACTGCCGGATCCCGCGAGATTGGCCAGTATCGGGTTACAATCCCATCTTTGCCCGTTTATCAGCTCGCTCCGGATGACCTTCTCCCGACGTTCCCTTCTTGCCACGCTCGGCGCCGCGGCACTGCTCGCGGGCTGCGGCTCCACGCCCACCCAGCCGGCCGCGCCGGTGGCCGCCACGCCGGCTCCCGTCCCGCTGCGTCACGTGAAAATCGCGCTCGCCCTCGGCGGCGGCGCCGCGCGCGGCTTCGCCCACATCGGCGTGATCAAGGCCCTGGAAGCCCAGGGCATCGTGCCCGACATCGTCGTCGGCACGAGTGCCGGTTCCGTCGTCGGCGCGCTGTACGCGTCCGGCTACAACGGATTCCAGTTGCAGAAGATCGCCCTCGACATGGACGAGACGACGATCTCCGACTGGGCCATCCCGTTCTTCAGCAAGGCCCCCGGCGTGCTGAAAGGGGAGGCGCTGCAGACCTATGTGAACAAGGCCGTGCACAACCAGCCGATCGAAAAGCTCAAGATTCCGTTCGGCGCCGTCGCCACGGACCTGAAGACGGGCAAGCCGATCCTGTTCCGCCGCGGTAACACCGGCATGGCCGTGCGCGCGTCGTCGTCCGTGCCCGGCGTGTTCCAGCCGGTCGTCATCGGCGGCCGCAGCTACGTCGACGGCGGCCTCGTCGCCCCCGTGCCCGTTCGCTTCGCGAAGGAAATGGGCGCCGAATTCATCATCGCGGTTAATATCTCCAGTGCGACCGAAGCGCAGGCCACCGCGAGTTCCGTGGACGTGCTGATGCAGACCTTTACCATCATGGGCCAGCGCCTGAACCAGTACGAGCTGAAGGATGCCGACGTCGTCATCACGCCCGCGCTGGGCACGATGGGCAGCGCCGACTTCACCGGCCGCAACCTGGCCGTGCTGGCCGGCGAGCAGGCCGCGGCCGGCGTCATGGCCGACCTCAAGGCCAGGCTGAAGGCCAAACAGGGCACACCGGCCCCGCTGTCGGCCGCGCGCTGACCGCAGACCTTTTTTGTAACGCCACACGAAAGAAAGACTCAAGATGCAAACCAAGCCCGTCCTTACCCTCGAAGACATCAAGAAGATCGCCGCCGGCGCCGAAGCCGAAGCGGTCGCGAACGGCTGGAAAGTCGTCATCGCCATCTGCGACGACGGCGGCCACCCGCTGTGGCTGCAGCGCCTGGACGGCGCCGCCCCGGTGTCGGCCCACATCGCCCCGGCCAAGGCCAGGACGGCCGCGCTGGGCCGTCGTGAGTCGAAGATCTACGAGGACATGATCAACAACGGCCGCGTGTCGTTCGCCCGTGCGCCGGAACTGGACGGCATGCTGGAAGGCGGCGTGCCCATCGTCGTCAACGGCGAAGTCGTCGGCGCCGTGGGCGTGTCGGGCGTGAAATCGGCGGAAGACGCGCAGATCGCCAAGGCCGGTATCGCCGCGCTGGGCTTGTAATTTACGTTTACGTCAAGTCGGCGGGCGTGGTGCGACAGATCGTCGCGCCCGCCCGCCGATTTTTTTCTGCAGGGTATTTAGAGGAAAAACGTGGGGCAGGCGATTGCCGGCCGATATAAATCGCGCTATAATTCAGAGGTTTAGCCATCACTTATCTGCCGTAGCGACTACCCCACACATACCTCTATCTAGCGACCTGTAACACTGGGCGAGATGCATGCCCACACCCTGTTCAGGCCGGTCTGACGTGGCGCAGCCTACGGCGACTTTATCGGGAGTTGCCCTTGCCGCCATTTTTTTCTGGCCCAGCCGTTCCAGCCATCCTCGCTCTGGCAGACGGAACCATTTTCAAAGGATATTCGATCGGCGCCGCCGGTCACACCATCGGTGAAGTGGTATTCAATACCGCCATCACCGGGTACCAGGAAATCCTGACCGACCCCAGCTATTCGCGTCAGATCGTCACGCTGACGTACCCCCATATCGGCAACTACGGCATCAACGCCGAAGACGTCGAAGCCTCGAAAGTCCACGCCGCCGGCCTGATCATCCGTGACCTGCCGCTGCTGGCCTCGAATTTCCGCTCCACCCAATCGCTGTCGGACTACCTGAAGCAGGAAAACGTCGTCGCCATCGCCGGCATCGACACCCGCAAGCTGACCCGCATCCTGCGCGAGAAGGGCGCCCAGAACGGCGCGATCCTGACCGGCACGCAGGGCAATGAGCCGTCGGAAGCGCAGGCGCTGGAACTGGCGCGCTCGTTCCCCGGCCTGAACGGCATGGACCTGGCGAAGGTCGTCTCCGTCAAGGAACCGTACACGTTCGACCAGACCGAATGGAAGCTGGGCGAGGGCTACGGCAAGCAGGAGAACCCGCAGTTCCACGTCGTCGCCTTCGACTACGGCGTCAAGCGCAACATCCTGCGCATGCTGGCCGAGCGCGGCTGCAAGATCACCGTGCTGCCGGCGCAAGCCACCGCGGAAGAAGCGCTGGCGCTGAATCCGGACGGCATCTTCCTGGCCAATGGTCCGGGCGATCCGGCCGCGTGCGACTACGCGATCGCCGCGACGAAGAAAGTGATCGACTCGGGCATCCCGACGTTCGGCATCTGCCTCGGCCACCAGATCATGGCGCTGGCCTCGGGCGCGAAGACCGTCAAGATGAAGTTCGGCCACCACGGCGCCAACCACCCGGTGCAGGACCTGGATTCGAAGCAGGTCATGATCACGTCGCAGAACCACGGCTTCGCAGTCGATGCCGCGACGCTGCCGGCCAACTGCCGCGTGACCCACGTGTCGCTGTTCGACGGCTCGCTGCAGGGCTTCGAGCGTACCGACAAGCCGGCGTTCTGCTTCCAGGGCCACCCGGAAGCGTCGCCAGGCCCGACGGACGTCGCCTACCTGTTCGACCGTTTCATCAGCAAGATGCAAGCCCACGCCAGCAAGTGAGAAGAAATAAATGCCAAAACGTACTGACATCAAAAGCATCCTGATCATCGGCGCGGGCCCGATCGTCATCGGCCAGGCGGTCGAATTCGACTACTCCGGCGCCCAGGCCTGCAAGGCGCTGCGCGAAGAAGGCTACAAGGTCATCCTGGTCAACTCGAACCCGGCGACCATCATGACGGACCCGGAAACGGCCGACGTCACCTACATCGAGCCGATCACGTGGAAGGCCGTCGAGCGCATCATCGACAAGGAACGTCCCGACGCGATCCTGCCGACGATGGGCGGCCAGACCGCGCTGAACTGCGCGCTGGACCTGCACCGCCACGGCGTCCTCGACAAGTACAAGGTCGAACTGATCGGCGCGACGCCGGAAGCCATCGACAAGGCCGAGGACCGCTTCAAGTTCAAGGAAGCGATGACCAAGATCGGCCTGGGTTCGGCCCGTTCCGGCATCGCCCACTCGATGGACGAAGCGCGCGCCGTGCAGCGCGAACTGGGCTTCCCGACCATCATCCGTCCGTCGTTCACGATGGGCGGCTCGGGCGGCGGCATCGCTTACAACGAAGAAGAATTCGAAGCGATCTGCAAGCGCGGCCTGGAAGCGTCGCCGACCTCCGAACTGCTGATCGAAGAATCGCTGCTCGGCTGGAAAGAGTACGAGATGGAAGTCGTCCGCGACAAGAAGGACAACTGCATCATCGTCTGCTCGATCGAGAACCTGGACCCGATGGGCGTGCACACCGGCGACTCGATCACCGTCGCGCCGGCGCAGACCTTGACGGACAAGGAATACCAGATCATGCGCAACGCGTCGATCAACGTGTTGCGCGAGATCGGCGTCGACACGGGCGGCTCGAACGTGCAGTTCTCGATCAACCCGAAAGACGGCCGCATGATCGTCATCGAGATGAACCCGCGCGTGTCGCGTTCGTCCGCGCTGGCATCGAAGGCCACGGGCTTCCCGATCGCGAAAGTGGCGGCGAAGCTGGCCGTCGGCTTCACGCTGGATGAGCTGCGCAACGAGATCACCGGCGGCGCGACCCCGGCCTCGTTCGAGCCGTCGATCGACTACGTCGTGACGAAGATCCCGCGTTTCACGTTCGAGAAATTCCCGACCGCCGACAAGCACCTCACCACGCAGATGAAGTCCGTCGGCGAAGTGATGGCGATGGGCCGCACGTTCCAGGAATCGTTCCAGAAAGCGCTGCGCGGCCTGGAAGTCGGCGTCGACGGCCTGAACGAAAAGACCCGCGACCGCGAAAAGATCGAGGAAGAACTGGGCGAGCCGGGTCCGGAGCGCATCTGGTACGTGGGCGATGCGTTCGCGCAGGGCTTCACGCTGGAAGAGGTGCACAACCTCACCAAGATCGATCCGTGGTTCCTCATCCAGATCAAGGAAATCGTCGACATCGAACTGTGGCTGGATCACCAGAAGCTGGACAGCCTCGACAAGCCGACGCTGTATAAACTGAAGCAGAAGGGCTTCTCCGACCGCCGCCTCGCGTTCCTGATGCAGACGACGCCGGAAGCCGTGCGCGCCAAGCGCCACGAGTTCGGCATCCGTCCGGTCTACAAGCGCGTCGACACCTGCGCCGCCGAATTCGCGACCAACACCGCGTACATGTACTCGACGTACGACGAGGAGTGCGAATCGAACCCGACCGACAAGAAGAAGATCATGGTGCTGGGCGGTGGCCCGAACCGCATCGGCCAGGGCATCGAGTTCGACTACTGCTGCGTGCACGCGGCCCTCGCGATGCGCGAAGACGGCTACGAGACCATCATGGTCAACTGCAACCCGGAGACCGTGTCGACCGACTACGACACGTCCGACCGCCTCTACTTCGAATCGCTGACCCTGGAAGACGTGCTCGAAATCGTCGACCTGGAAAAGCCGGAAGGCGTGATCGTCCAGTACGGCGGCCAGACCCCGCTGAAGCTGGCGCTGGACCTGGAAAAGAACGGCGTCCCGATCATCGGCACGTCGCCGGACATGATCGACGCGGCCGAAGACCGCGAGCGCTTCCAGAAGCTGCTGCAGGACCTGGGCCTGCGCCAGCCGCCGAACCGCACCGCGCGCACGGAAGCCGAAGCGCTGGCGCTGGCGTCCGAGATCGGCTACCCGCTCGTCGTGCGTCCGTCGTACGTGCTGGGCGGCCGCGCGATGGAGATCGTCCACGAGCAGCGCGACCTCGAGCGCTACATGCGCGAGGCCGTGAAGGTGTCGAACGATTCGCCGGTGCTGCTGGACCGCTTCCTGAACGACGCGATCGAAGTCGACGTCGACTGCATCTCGGACGGCGAGACGACCTTCATCGGCGGCGTGATGGAACACATCGAGCAGGCCGGCGTGCACTCGGGCGACTCCGCATGCTCGCTGCCGCCGTACTCGCTGGCGCAGGCCACGATCGATGAACTGAAGCGCCAGACCTCGCTGATGGCGAAGGCGCTGAACGTCGTCGGCCTGATGAACGTGCAGTTCGCGATCCAGCAGTCGGAAGTCGACGGCCAGACCGTGGACACCGTGTATGTGCTGGAAGTGAACCCGCGCGCCTCGCGTACCGTGCCGTTCGTGTCGAAGGCGACGGGCCTGCAGCTGGCGAAGATCGCCGCGCGCTGCATGGTCGGCCAGACGCTCGCACAGCAGGGCATCACGAAAGAGATCGTGCCGCCGTTCTACAGCGTCAAGGAAGCCGTGTTCCCGTTCGTGAAGTTCCCCGGCGTCGACACGATTCTCGGCCCCGAGATGAAGTCGACCGGCGAAGTGATGGGCGTGGGCATGACGTTCGGCGAAGCGTTCGTCAAGTCGCAGTTGGCGGCCGGCATCATCCTGCCGGAGACCGGCCGCGTGTTCCTGTCCGTGAAGGGCTCGGACAAGCCGCGCACCGTGAAAGTGGCGCGCGACCTCGTCGAACTGGGCTTCTCGCTCGTCGCGACGAAGGGCACCGCGGCCGTCATCGCCGCCGCCGGCATCCCGGTCACTCCGGTCAACAAGGTGATCGAAGGCCGTCCGCACATCGTCGACATGATCAAGAACCACGAGATCGCGATGGTGGTGAACACGGTCGAAGAGAAGCGCAGCGCCATCGCCGACTCGCGTACGATCCGTACGTCGGCACTGCAGGCGCGCGTGGTCACCTACACGACCATCGCCGGCGCCGAGGCGGCCGTGCAGGGCATGCGTCACCTGGACGAACTGCGGGTGTACGATTTACAAGGCCTGCATAAAACCTTAAACTAAGCGGCGATGCGGTAACATAGCACCACCGCTTAGCAGTACCTAAGACCACAGAGTTCGCGCGGCTTGCGCCGTGCGGCTCTGTGGTTTTCACTTGGTACGTCCGCAAACACTGAGAACAGAATACGATGAACACTCCATTGACCAAATTCGGCGCCGAGAAGTTGAAGGAAGAGCTGCACCAGCTCAAGACCAAGGAACGCCGCAACGTGATCGATGCGATCGCCGAGGCGCGCTCGCACGGCGACCTGTCGGAAAACGCCGAATACGACGCCGCCAAGGAGCGCCAGGCCTTCGTCGAAGGCCGAATCGCCGAGCTGGAGCAGAAGCTGTCCACCGCGCAGATCATCGACCCGTCCACGCTGGATGCGGAAGGCCGCGTCGTGTTCGCTTCGACCGTCGACCTCGAAGACCTCGACAACGGCCAGAAGGTCACCTACCAGATCGTCGGCATCGACGAAGCCGACCTCAAGGAGAACAAGGTCTCCGTCACCTCGCCGATCGCGCGCGCGCTGATCGGCAAATACGCCGGCGACGTGGTCGAAGTGCAGGCGCCGTCCGGCCCGCGCGAATACGAAATCCTGGAAGTCCGCTACGTTTAATTCCGCCACGATGCTCGCCAACGCGCGCCTGCTGCTGGCCGCCCTGTGGGCCGGCAGTATCTGGGCCGTCAGCTACCTGGCCGCGCCGAGCGCGTTCGCCGTGCTCGACAGCACGCAGGCGGGCAACGTCGTCGGCGTCATGCTGACGCGCTCGGCCTGGCTGGCGATGGCGCTGGCCGTGCTGCTGGCGCTGCTGACGTCGCGTGCGGCGGATGTGGACGCGCGGCGCAAGCGCTGGCTGTATGCGCTGATCGTCAGCATGGTGGCATGCAGCCTCGTCGTCTACCTGGGCCTGCAGCCGATGATGGCGGCGATCCGCGCAGCGGCCGGACCGGCCGGTGTGCGGGCGTCGCCGCAGTGGGGCACGTTCGCGGCGCTGCACGGGGTCTCGCAGGTGTTGTACCTGGCCGAGAGCATCCTTGGCGCGCTTCTTGTCGTGAAGGCCCGCTGAGGCATAAAAAAAACCGGGGTAGCGGCCCCGGTTAATTTTTGGTGAACACGGCTTATTTCAGGGCCGTCTTCTTGGTGCTGGCCTGACGTGGCTTGGCCCGTTTGATGTTGCCGCCTTGCGTGACGCGCTCGTTGCCTTTCAGCAGGACCTTGGTCACGGTCGGCTTCTTGGTGCCACTCGGGCTCGGCTTGACGATGGTGACTTCGCGCAGGCCCTTGCCGGACTTGGCCGAACGTTCCTTGACGTCGTCCTTCTTCGGGCGGTACAGCACGAGCAGCTTGCCGATGTGCTGGACCGGCGCGGCGTCGAGTTCCGCGCAGATGCGTTCGTAGATCGCGATGCGCTCTTCGCGGTCGTCGCCGAACACGCGTACCTTGATGAGGCCGTGTGCGTCGAGGCTGGACGAGACTTCCTTCATGACGGCCTCGGTCAGGCCGTCAGCGCCGATCATGACGACAGGATTGAGTCCGTGGGCTTCCGCACGCAGCGCTGCACGCTCGACCGGTGTAAGTTTGATCATGATGTTATTTTGAGATACCTATTAAAAGCAGTATTTTACGCGAATGGCCAAGAACAAATTCAATAAAAACTGGATTCACGATCACATCAACGATCCCTATGTCAAATTGGCACAGAAAGAGGGCTACCGGGCCCGTGCGGCCTACAAGCTGAAGGAAATCGACGAAAGCGAAAAGCTCATCAAGGCGGGCCAGGTGATCGTCGACCTCGGCTGCACGCCGGGCAGCTGGGGCCAGTACACGCGGCGCAAGCTGGCCGGCGGCGAGGAGGGCGGCATCAAGGGCACGATGATCGGCCTCGACATCCTGCCGATGGAGCCGATCGCCGACATGCATTTCATCCAGGGCGATTTCCGCGAGCAGGAGGTGCTCGACGAGCTGGCGGGCGTCCTCGAAGGCCGCATGGCCGACGTCGTGCTGTCCGACATGGCGCCGAATCTCTCCGGTATTCCGTCGGCGGATGCAGCGCGCATGGAGGATTTGATCGATCTCGCTATTGAGTTCTCTCAAATGCACCTCAAACCTTCAGGGGCATTGTTGGTGAAATGCTTCAAGGACATGGGGTTTACCCAGATCCTGGAGAAGTTCCGCACCGAGTTCAAGGTCGTCAAACAGATCAAACCGAAGGCCAGCCGCGACAAATCCTCGGAAATTTTCCTGTTGGGGCGTGGGCTGAAAAATCCGGCCGCCTGAAATTGCGAAATTCGACGGAAACGCCCTTGATTTCCTGCGGTACAACCGCACATCAGCAAAGGACAGCCACGTCTATGTACATGATGGCTGCGCAACGGAAATAAAAACCGGCTATAGTGGAGCATAGGCACTATGGCGGTCGTGCGTGGCACGGGCTGCTTATTGCGGTAAAATCTGCCTTTGAAAAAATGGGAAAAGATGCGTTCGCATCAGAGGAGTCTTCGTGAATAATATGTTTTCCAAATCCGCCATCTGGGTGGTCGTTGCGCTGCTGTTGTTCATGCTGTTCAAGCAGTTCGACAACCACAGCGTCGCGGGCGGCAGCAAGACCATTGCTTATTCCGAGCTGCTCGATGACGTCAAGGCGAAACGCATCAAGGACGTCGTGATCGAAGGTTCGAGCATCACCGCGACCCGCACCGACGACACCAAGGTCCGCACCACCGCGACCATGCTCGATCGCGGCCTGATCGGCGACCTGCGCGACAACAACGTGCGCTTCGACGTCAAGCCGCCCGAGGAACCGTCGTTCCTCCAGCAAGTCTTCATTTCCTGGTTCCCGATGCTGCTCCTGATCGGTGTCTGGGTGTTCTTCATGCGCCAGATGCAGGGCGGCGGCAAGGGCGGGGCGTTCTCGTTCGGCAAGTCGAAGGCGCGCATGATGGACGAGACGAACAACACCGTCACGTTCGCCGACGTCGCCGGCTGCGACGAAGCGAAGGAAGAAGTGGGCGAGATCGTCGACTTCCTGAAGGATCCGACCAAGTTCCAGAAACTGGGCGGCCGCATCCCGCGCGGCGTGCTGATGGTCGGCCCCCCGGGTACCGGCAAGACGCTGCTGGCCCGCGCCATCGCCGGCGAAGCCAAGGTCCCGTTCTTCTCGATCTCCGGTTCGGACTTCGTCGAGATGTTCGTCGGCGTGGGTGCGTCGCGCGTGCGCGACATGTTCGAGAACGCGAAAAAACATTCGCCGTGCATCATTTTCATCGACGAAATCGACGCCGTCGGCCGCCATCGTGGCGCCGGCATGGGCGGCGGCAACGACGAACGCGAACAGACGCTAAACCAGCTGCTGGTCGAGATGGACGGCTTCGAGGCATCGTCGGGCGTGATCGTGATCGCCGCGACCAACCGTGCCGACGTGCTGGACAAGGCGCTGCTGCGCCCGGGCCGTTTCGACCGCCAGGTGATGGTGGGCCTGCCGGACATCCGCGGCCGCGAGCAGATCCTGAACGTGCACATGCGTAAAGTGCCGATCGGCACCGACGTGAAGGCCGACATCCTGGCGCGCGGCACCCCGGGCTTCTCCGGCGCCGACCTTGCCAACCTCGTCAACGAAGCCGCGCTGTTCGCCGCGCGCCGCAGCAAGCGTCTCGTCGAGATGAGCGACTTCGAAGACGCGAAGGACAAGATCTTCATGGGTCCGGAGCGCAAATCGATGGTCATGCGCGAGGAAGAGCGCCGCAACACCGCGTACCACGAGTCGGGCCACGCGGTGATCGCCAAGCTGCTGCCGAAGGCGGACCCGGTGCACAAGGTCACGATCATGCCGCGCGGCTTTGCCCTCGGCCTGACGTGGCAACTGCCGGAGCACGACAGCCTGTCCGGCTACAAGGACAAGATGCTGGAAGAGATCTCGATCCTGTTCGGCGGCCGTATCGCCGAGGAGATCTTCGTCGGCCAGATGTCGACCGGCGCCTCGAACGACTTCGCCCGCGCGACCAAGCTGGCCCGCTCGATGGTGACCCGCTTCGGCATGTCGGAAAGCATGGGCGTGATGGTCTACGAGGATGATCCGAACGAAGGCTTCTTCGGCGGCTCCGTGAAGACCATCTCCGAAGCGACGCAGCAAAAGGTCGATGCCGAGATCCGCAGCATCCTCGACACGCAGTACACGCTGGCACGCCGCCTGCTGGAAGAAAACCGCGACAAGGTCGAAGTGATGACGAAGGCGCTGCTCGAATGGGAAACCATCGACGCCGACCAGATCAACGACATCATGGCCGGCCGCGAGCCGCGCCCGCCGAAGTCGGTCGTCCTGACCAAGCGCACGCCTCCGAGCGACAGCGGCGTCGCCCCGAACGCGACCGCCCCGGCCTGACCAGCGCGGTCTCTCCTCGAAAAGGCACCCCGAGCGGGTGCCTTTTTATTCTTCATTCCGTTGGTTTTTCGTCATGCGTCAATATCTGCAGTGCGGCCGTTTCGGCTATAACCTCGCCCAGCGCCCGCTGGTCATGGGCATCCTCAACGTTACCCCCGATTCCTTTTCCGACGGCGGCCGCTACCAGGGCCTCGAATTCGCCGTGGAGCGGGCCGAGCTGATGATCAAGGACGGCGTCGACATCATCGACATCGGCGGCGAATCCACGCGTCCGGGTTCGCCCAGCGTCCCCGTCGACGAAGAGCTGCGCCGTATCATGCCGGCCATCTACGCGTTGCGCGAACTGGGCTATCCGCTGTCGATCGATACCTGCAAGCCCGAGGTGATGCGCGAGGCGATCATCGCGGGCGCCGACATGATCAACGACATCAACGGCTTCCGCGCGCCCGGCGCGATCGAGGCCGTGAAGGACAGCGACTGCGGGCTGTGCGTAATGCATATGCAGGGCACCCCGCAGGACATGCAGGCACAGCCGGAATACGTCGACGTCGTGGCCGACGTGATCGCCTTCCTGCGCGAGCGGATCGATGCGCTGCTGGCGGCGGGTGTGGCACGCGAACGTATCACGATTGATCCCGGATTTGGTTTTGGGAAGAGTGTCGAGCATAATTATGCTTTGCTCCGGAGCATAAACCGCATGGAAAGCGAACTGGGCCTGCCCGTATTGGCGGGCCTGTCGCGCAAATCGATGATCGGCGCCGTGACGGGCCGCAGCGTCGAGCAGCGGCTGGCCGGCAGCCTGGCCGGTGCGCTCGCTGCGGTAGCGCAGGGCGCGCGGATCGTACGGGTCCATGATGTGGCAGAGACGGTGGATGCGCTGAAAGTCTGGCAAGCGGCCACTACGAATAATCAATAGATGAAGAGAATTTAATTAATGGCACGCAAATATTTCGGTACCGATGGCGTACGCGGCCTGGTGGGCAAGTCGCCCATCACCCCTGACTTCGTGATGCGGCTGGGCTATGCCGCCGGCAAGGTGCTGGCCAAGGACAAGGCCGGCACCAGCGAACGTCCAACGGTCCTGATCGGCAAGGACACGCGTATTTCCGGCTACATGCTGGAAGCGGCGCTGGAAGCCGGTTTCTCGGCAGCCGGCGTCGACGTGATGCTGGCCGGCCCGATGCCGACCCCGGCCATCGCGTACCTGACGCGCGCACTGCGCCTGCAGGCGGGCGTCGTGATTTCGGCCTCGCACAATCCTTTCCAGGACAACGGCATCAAGTTCTTCTCCGGCCATGGCACCAAGCTGCCCGATGCCGTCGAGCTTGAAATCGAGGAGATGATCGACCAGCCGATGGGCTGCGTGTCGTCGGAAAAGCTGGGCCGGGCCACGCGCCTGCGCGACGCGCAGGGCCGTTACATCGAATTCTGCAAGAGCACGTTCCCGAACGAGCTCGACCTGCGCGGCCTGAAAATCGTCGTCGACTGCGCCCACGGCGCCGCCTACAACATTGCGCCGCACGTGTTCCATGAACTGGGCGCCGAAGTCATCGAGCTGGGCACCAAGCCGGACGGCTTCAACATCAACGACGGCGTCGGCGCGACGGCACCGAAGGCGATGGCGGCCGCGGTGGTCGAGCACGAGGCCGACCTCGGCATCGCGCTGGACGGCGACGCCGACCGCCTGATCATGTGCGACGCCAAAGGCCGCCTGTACAACGGCGACGAGCTGCTGTACGTGATGGTGCGCGCGCGCATGGCGACCGGTCCGGTGGCCGGTGCCGTCGGCACCCTGATGACCAATATGGCGCTCGAAGTGGCGTTCAAGGACATGGGCATCGGTTTTGCGCGCGCGAAGGTCGGCGACCGCTACGTGCTGGAAATGATGCAGGACCGCGGTTGGCTGTTGGGCGGCGAAGGCTCGGGCCACCTGCTGGCGCTGGACAAGCACACGACCGGCGACGGCATCGTGTCGGCACTGCAGGTGTTGACCGCGCTCAAGCGTTCCGGCCAGGGCCTGGCCGAGTGCTGCAGCGACCTGACGCTGTATCCGCAGACCCTGATCAACGTGCGCGTGCAGCCGGGTACGGACTGGACGAAGAACGCGGCCGTCCTGGCGGAAAAGGAGAACGTCGAGCGCGAACTGGGCGACAATGGCCGCGTGCTGATCCGCCCGTCCGGCACGGAACCGCTGGTGCGTGTCATGGTGGAGGCGAAGAACGCCGAACTGGCCGAGTCAATGGCCGAACGCATCGCCGCGCGCTTCGAAGTCTGACCATCCGCCGCGGCGGGACCCTTCATTGACGCCTCCCGCCCGGCGGGGTATGATCGTTCCAATCGGAGTGTAGCGCAGCCCGGTAGCGCACCTGCTTTGGGAGCAGGGGGTCCAAGGTTCGAATCCTTGTACTCCGACCACCGTTTGCAAACGGGCTGTCCTCGACGGCCCGTTTTCATTTATGAAGCCGTACTGCCCATAGCTCAGTTGGATAGAGCATCAGCCTTCTAAGCTGAGGGTCGCTGGTTCGAACCCAGCTGGGCAGGCCACCCCCCATCCTTTCGTTGACTGCAGGCTAGCGAACGCCTGCGTGCAAACCCCCATGCTAGTCTTGACTCGACAATGGCAAGGAGGCGATATGGTGCTGGTCCGGGTGGTGTGGATGATGGTGATGTTCCTGTCCGGTTGCGTGATGGCAAGCGCGCAAACGAAGGCGCCCGAATCCGCCACGCTCGCACTCAGGCTGCCACCGGCGGGCGCGCCCGCTGCAGCGAACGGCACCGTCCAGTTCATCGGCACCGCGACGGTGCTGATCCGCTACCAGGGCTTCACGATCCTGACGGATCCCAATTTCCTGCACAAGGGCGACCATGTGCACCTCGGCTACGGCATCACGTCCGAACGCCTCACGAATCCGGCCCTGAATCTCGAACAGTTGCCGCCGATTGATCTCGTCGTGCTCTCGCACTTGCACGAGGATCACTTCGACAGGCTCGTGCAGGAAAAACTCGACAAGAACATTCCCATCATCACGACCAGGTCGGCGGCGAAAAAGCTCAAGGACATGGGCTTCCAGCGCACGTTCGGGCTGGCGACGTGGGACCGGATCGACATCGAAAAAGGCGAGGCCCGGCTGCGCATCACGGCGGCCCCGGGTCGCCACGGCAAGGCGGGCATGCAGGCGCTGCTGCCCTCGGTGATGGGATCGGTCCTCGACTTCGGTCCGAACACGGCGGCCCCGGCCTATCGCATGTATGTCAGCGGCGATACGTTGATCTACGACGACCTGAAGGCGATCCCGCAACGGTTTCCCGGTGTCGACCTCGCCCTGCTGCACCTGGGCGGCACGCGCATCCTGGGTGTCTTCAAGGTCACGATGGACGGCAAGGACGGCGTGACCCTGATGCAGATCGTCCAGCCGAAAAAGGCGATTCCGATCCATTACGACGACTACGACGTGTTCAAGTCGCCGCTGTCGGACTTTGCACGGGAGGCGAAGGCGGCCGGACTCGACCAGCAGGTCGTCTACCTGGCGCACGGCGATACCTACACGTTCGGGCCCGCCGAGCATTGACCTTACGGGTCACTCGCGCTCTTCGGTACGTGGCGCGAGCGTCGCGTCTTCGTCGAATGGCCAGCCGCTCGGCGGCGGCACATGGCGCTGGAATTCGTGCGGCATCACGATCGGCACCTGCAGGCAGACGCTTTGCGTCGGCAGCACTTCCATCCACGCGCGCACGAGCTCCTTGTAGGCGATGCCGACGGGGCGGATCTTGCGGTCGAGGTCGAACAGCCCCAGCGCATTGACGTTGCCGTTGTTCTCGCGCAGGGCCGTGTCCCAGTCGACCTGGTCCGTCAGCGAATACCAGGTGAACCCGACCAGCGGCACACCGTTGTTGCGGACGCGCAGGACATTCGCCCACTCCTTGCGCAGCCAGTGCACGGCCTCGTCGCCGCGCGGCCCTTCGCACACGTTCGTTTCCGTATGCATCACGGGCAGCCGGTAGCGGTTGTAGTACTGGTGCGTGATGACGGCATAGCCGAAGATCTCGCCCGCCGCCCGCGTCAGCCCGTCCGCCGACACGTAGTGCTCGTTGGTCTGGTAATAATCGTTGCCCATGATGCAGTGGTGCTTCAGATTATTGTTCAGGAAGAAGTGATACTCCTCGCGCGTCATGCCGTTGTCCATCATGTATTCGTACATTTCGGAATCGACGCGGCGGCCGTAATTCAGGTCCAGCGACAGGAAGCGGCGGGAGTTGTACAGCTCGGCGGGGCCGATGGCGGACGGGCTTTCGGCGTGAAAGTATTCGGTCGATTCGCTTTGCACGAACAGGGCGTCCGGACGCACTTGCAGGATCGCATGCATGGCCAGGATGTTCGCCTTGACGAGGTTCTTCGTCGCCGTGACGAAGCCGCGGTCCGTCGTCATCTGCTCGTTCCACCAGCCGTACAGGGCGGAGAAGAGGGCGCAGATCGACATCTCGTTGATCGGCGTGTACAACTGCAGCCATGGGTAGCGCCGCGCGAACGTGCCGGCATACTCGGCGAACAACTCGGGAAAATCCGGGTTCTGGAAGTTGCCGATCCAGTCGGGCACGCCGAAGTGGCACAGGTCGACGATCGATGCGATGTTGCGCTGGCGCAGGTCGTTGAGTGCCAGGTCGGCGAATTCCCAGTCGTAGCGCTTGGGTTCGAGCCACGTCTTGTGCAAGGGCGGCCCGTAGCGCAGGACTTTCAACCCGAGTTCCTGTACGAGGTCGAAGTCAGTGCGCCAGTATTTGTAGTGGCCGCACTTTTCCATCTCGTCCATGCGCACGCGACCGTTGTCGATCGTCGGAATGCTGTTTTCGATACCCGTTGCGAAAATAAATCCTGGCGACATTCGAACCCCTGGCTGCTGATCGGTCCAATTCATTGTAGCCGGGATTGCAAACAGCGTTCCGAACCGTGCGCGCCCCCATTTGTGCGCGCCCCCTTTACTGTCGCGTGTAAGCTGTGCTATCAATCCAGCAACATTTCATTTCTTCACGCCCGACGCGACACGACCAGCATGCCCAATGCCACCTCGGCACGACCTGTCAAAGCCAACGATGCGTCCGAGCGCCGGCTGGCAATGGGCGTGCTGGTTTCCCTGCTGCTGCATGCCCTCGTACTGTCCCTGCAGTTCGGCATTCCCGGATTACGGCCGGGACCCGGCGGACCGATGTCGATCCGGCTGACGGCGCCTGCCGTACCTGTGCCGGACTCGGCGCCTGTGCCACCGCCGCCGGTACCTGCGTTACCGCCCGCCCCAGTCGCACTTGCGCCCGCGGCAGTGGCGCCGCTGCCTTTGCCGCCGAAGCAGTCGGCCATACCGCGCCACGGTTTCACGGTCGTCGATCCCGTCGTGCCGGTACCGGTGCCCAAGGCACCGGCACCCACGCCCGCGCCGCCGCCGCGGCGCGTCGTCAAACGCCGCCGCAAACCGCCTGCCACGCGCCTGGCCGATGGCTTGCACACGCGGGTGATCGCTCAGGAAACCCATCAGGACAACACGTTCGACGTGCCGCTGCCGGCTGTCGAGCCCGATCCCGCGCCGGACCCGATGGCCCGCGCCGAGCCGCCGGCCGAGGCCGATGCACCCGCCGAGGACGATGCGATGGCGCAAGAAACCGCACGGGCCGAGCGCGCTCGCCTGGCTGAGGAACGCGAGCAGGAGCGGGCGCTGCGGCGCGAAGCGGACGAAGCCCGCCTGCGCGCCGACGCCGAGGACAGGCTGCGGGCCGAGGCCGAGCAGCAGCGCCAGCGTCTCGCCGAGCAATCCGCGCAATACGAGACGGCGCTGGCCGGGCAGCGCGCGGCCGAGGAAGCGCAGGCGAGGGCACGCCAGGAAGAGGAAGAGCGGCGCCTGGCGGAGCAGCGACGCCTTCAGCAGGCCGAGCAGGAGCGGGCGCAGCAGCTGGCCGAACAGCAGCGTATCCAGCAAGCCGGGCAGGAACGGGCGCAGCAGCTGGCCGAACAGCAGCGTATCCGGCAAGCCGAGCAGGAACGGGCGCAACAGCTGGCCGAACAGCAGCGTATCCAGCAAGCCGAGCAGGAGCGGGCGCAGCAGCTGGCCGAACAGCAGCGTATCGAACAGGCCGAGCACGCACGCGCGCAGCAGTTGGCCGAGCAACGCCGCGCGGAGGAGGCCGTCCGGCAACAGCTGGCGGATCAGGAACGGGCCCGCCGGCTCGCTGAAGAAAGGTCGCGCCAGGAACATGCCCAGGCCGAACAGGCGGCACGCCGTCAGGCGGAAGAGAACGCCCGGTTGGCCCAGGAACGGGCCCGCCAGGCACGCGAGCGTGCCGTTTCCGACGCCGCAGCACCGGGGCCCGCGCGCGCAGGCGCGGACGGCGGCAGCGGCGATGGCGCCGGACGCGGCGACGGCACGCTCCCGCGCGGCGCGCCGGGCAGCGACCTGGCCTCGCGTGCGCGCGAGATGATGCGCGGTATCGACATCCTGAAACCCGTGCCGCGGGCCATGCAGCCCGCCGAGGACGCGGCACGTGCCGTCCGGCGCGCCCTGGCCGAGGCGGCGCGCCACGACATTCCGCTGCGCATGTACATGGACAGCGTGCGCCAGAAAATCGAGCGTAACGCCGTTCTGAGCGACGCCCAACTGTCGGCCGACGTGGTGCGCACCGATCCCATCGTCAGCGTGGCGATCCGGAGCGACGGCAGTGTCGAGGACGTGACCGTCCTGCGCTCCAGCGGCCGTGCCGACATCGACGACTTCGTGCGCCGCATCGTGCGCCTGAACGCGCGTTATTCGGCGTTTCCGCCGAACGTCGCGGCGAACTACGACGTCATCGAACTGCGGCGCGTGTGGCGTTTCGCAGGCGCCCTGCGGTTGATGGAAGAGATGCGCTGACCCCCGCGGTCGGCGCGGCCATGCGGCCACGATCAAATCTTGCCCTCATTCGAACGCTGAAGCATGCGACATGTTTCAGCGTTCATGTGGCGCGTCCGGCAATCCCACCGTCCGGCCCTTGAGCGACCTTCCCCCCTGCGTCACGGCATAACAAACAACAAGTAATTATCCTCCTAAGAAATTTTTCGTAGAGGAAATTTGTTTGTATTGTTTGTTACTCCTAAAAAATTTTTCCGCAAATTCATTGAACTTAGGAAGTTTCCACGCCTCAAAGCTACTCCTTTCACTTGTTGAGGCAGTTAAATGCAAAACGCAGTCAAGCTTGTTCCGAACGTTCGTATCAACCTGTTGTCGTGCTTTGGCGCTGTCGCGCTGCTGGCAGTCGGTGGGAGCGCAGTTGCCGCCACTAACATCTACGTGTCGCCCACGGGCTCCGATTCCAACCCAGGCACGCAGGCAAGGCCAGTGAAGACGATCACGCGTGCAGACGCGCTGGCAAGCGCTGGATCGACGGTCCACGTTGCAGCTGGAACATATTATGTGTCGGCACCTTCCCTGAGCAGTGCCGGCATCGTGACCCGGAAGAGCGGCACCTCGAGCGCGCGTATCCGTTTCGTGTCGGACGTGAAGTGGGGCGCAAAGATCGTCGTGTCGGGCACCGGTATCACCTGGGACTCGCGCGGCAACTATGTCGATATCGACGGCTTCCAGATCACCGGCTCGGGCCGTCATGGTCTCCTGGCTTCGGGGGCGTACCTGACGTTCAAGAACAACTACATCCACGATCTGACAGTCAGCGGCGGCTGCAATGGCAGCGGCGGCGCAGCGATCGACACGTATGGCCCGGTCGGTAACGTCCTCATCGACCGCAACGTGGTGCGTAACATCGGTTATCGCTATATCGGCGCATGCAACACGATCCAGGGCATCTATATCGCCAATGCAAACAACGTCGTCACGAACAATATCGTCTCGGGCGTTGCAATGGCTGGTATCCAGCAATGGCACGGCGCCACCGCGTCGACGATCGTCAACAACACGTCGTTCCACAACAAGATCGGTATTCTGCTGGGCCAGGGCGACGCCGGCACCACCACCGGCTCTGCCAACAACTACGTCGCCAACAATATCGTCTACGACAACGTTGCTTACGGCGTGATCGAAATGGGCAAGATGGGCGGTAACAACCGTTATGCCAACAACCTGGTCGCACGCAGCGGCACCAGCTGGAAAGTGAAAGGCTCCGTGTCCGGTTCGATTTCGTCGGATCCGCTGTTCAGGAATTACCTGGCGAACGGCACCGGCGACTACCGCGTGTACAGCAGCTCGCCCGCAATCGACCGCGGCACGTCGACCAAGGCACCGGCGATCGATTTCGCAGGCGTGGCCCGTCCGCGCGGCGCGGCAGTCGACGTCGGCGCTTACGAGTACTGATCGCACCGGCTCACGCTGATCCGCTCATCTCGCACTAGCGAGGACGATACCCGCATCGATGTTCGATGCGGGTATTTTTATTTCCGCGCCGCATATACGCACACTCGCGGGCAAACTGTTGCCGCTGGCGGTAATGCTGACCTGAGCCTGCCGTTTGACGTGCGCCAAAGCCATTCCGGGTAGCGGGCTTACCCTGACTCGGATCGCCAGGGTTGGCAGCACATTCCGACAGGCAAATCATGAGAGCTTCCTCTACGCAATGTATGGCGGCCGCCTTGCTGGCGCTCGCCTTAGGTGGATGCGCCCCCGTTATCCAGTTCCGCTCGCAGGACAAAGCGGGGACCGACGAACCCGCGCCGCCGACAGAAATGATCACCGAACAACTGATCACCGTGGAGCGCCAGCAGCATCAGGGCGTGGCCAACCAGGGCCTGGACGAGCTGCTCGTGCAGAATCCGGCGCCCTACGCGATCGGCAGCGGCGACGTGCTGTCCATCGTGGTCTGGGACCACCCTGAACTGGCCGGGACCGCCGTAAACGCGTCCCCTGGCGCACCCGATTCCAGCGGAGCGAACGCGGCGCCACCGGGTTTCGTGGTCGACCATCTCGGGCGCATCCAGTTTCCGCTGATCGGCCTCGTGCCCGTCGAGGGCCTGACCGAGGAGGAGGCCCGCGCGGTCCTGACGAAGAAACTTTCCAGGTATCTTGCGGGCCCGAACGTCACGTTGCGGGTCCAGTCCTACCGCAGCAAGCGCGTGTACATCGACGGCGAGGTCAAGGCCCCCGGCCTGCAAGCCATCAACGACATCCCGATGACCCTCGTCGAGGCGCTCAACCGTGCCGGCGGCCTGCTGCCCACCGCCGACCAGAGCAGGATCGTCCTCGAGCGCAGCCAGCAGCGCTACCGCGTCAACCTGCGCGATCTCGTGCAGAAGGGCATCAACCCCGGGCTGGTCATGCTCAAGCCGGGCGACGTGGTCCGCGTGCAATCGCGAGACGAAAGCAAGATCTTCGTTTCCGGCGAGGTCATCACGCCCAAGGCGCTGACGATGCACGATGGGCGCCTCACCCTGAACGAGGCACTCGGCGAGAGCGGCGGCATCAGTCCGCTGAGCGGCGATGCGCGCCAGGTCTACGTGGTGCGCAAGACGTCCGGCCGGACCCGCGTGTTCCGGCTCGATGCCCGCGAGGCCAGTTCGCTGGCGCTGGCCGAAGCCTTCGAACTGCAGCCCAAGGACATCGTCTACGTGGCAGCGACGCCTCTGGCTAACTGGAACCGGAACCTGAGCCTCCTGATCCCGGGGGCATTGACGTCGGCCGTCAGCGCCACCACGCGGCCCTGAAACCCGCGCACACGAACGCACGCTTGATCACGCACACGGAACCCTGCAGGAGCATGACCATGAGCACCCTCGGCGAGTCGCATTCCCTGACACCTGTGGTCCATACGCCGCCTATCGTCAGCGTCCCCTTCGATCCGCGCGCAACCGCGGGTGGGGCAGACGACCCGCCTTTCGACCTCAAGAGCCACCTGCACACACTCTATGACAGCCGCTGGCTGATCGGCGGAATCACGGCCCTCATCACGCTGGCAGCCGTACTGTACGCGCTGCTTGCGATGCCGGTGTTCGAAGCGGACCTGCTGATCCACGTCGAGGAGGAAAGCCCGAACGCCACGAAGAACATCCTGAGCGAAGCGTCGTCGTTGTTCGAGACCAAGAAGGCAGCCATCGCCGAGATGGAGTTGCTGCGCTCGCGCATGGTCGTATCGCGCGCGATCGACAACCTGCAGCTGTACATCGACACGCAGCCGAAGTATTTCCCGGTCGCCGGATTCTGGTTCGCCAACCAGAACAGCGGCGCGCTGTCCGAACCGGGACTGTTCGGCTACGGCGGCTATGTCTGGGGTGGGGAAAAGGCCGAAGTTTCGGTGTTCGAGGTGCCTGAGGCCTGGCTGGGCCGCGAGTTCGCACTGACGTCATTGGGGAGCGGGCGCTTCCGTTTTTCCGGCGGCGGGCAGCGCACCGTTTTCGACGGCATCGTCGGCCAGCGCTACCGCGTGCCGACGCCGGACGGGACCATCGAGCTGAAGGTCGATCGGATCCAGGCGAAGGCCGGCGCGCGTTTCCGCCTGCGCCGCATCTCGAGGGTGGCCATGATCCAGGCGATCCAGAGCGCCCTCGTGATCTCGGAGCAGGGCAAGCAGTCCGGTGTGATCGAGGTCAAGCTGCAGGGCGAGAATGCCCAGCGCACCTACGCGGTCCTGCGCGAGATCGGCCGCGAGTACATGCGCCAGAATCTGGCGCGCAAGACCGAGGAAGCGGAAAAGTCGCTGGCCTTCCTGAACCAGCAACTGCCGATCCTCAAGCGCCAGCTCGAGCAGGCTGAAGACCGCTACAACCAGTTCCGCAACACCCACGGCACCGTGGACCTGCAGGAAGAGGCCAAGGAAATGCTCGCGCAGGCGGCAGCGACGCGCACCCGCAGCCTCGACCTGATCCAGAAAAAAACGGAACTGCTGGGACGGTTCACGGAAGACCATCCGATCATCGCGACCATCAATCGCCAGCGCAAGGAAGCCCAGGCGGAAATCGATGCAGTCAACGCGCGCATCAAAGCCTTGCCGGCACTGGAGCAGGAAGAAGCTCGGCTGACCCGGGAGATCAAGGTCAGCACGGACCTGTACACGGCACTGTCGAACACGGCCCAGCAGTTGCGGCTGATTTCGGTGGGTCGGGTAAGCAACGTGCGCATGGTCGATGAGCCGGTGCCGCCCGAAAAGCCGCTCAAGCCGAACCGTCCCCTGATCGTCGCGCTCGCGGTGGTCACTGGGCTCTTGCTCGGTACCATGATCGCGTTTGCACGCAATGCGATGAAGGGCGGCATCGACGATCCGCAGAAGATCGAGCGCTTGCTGCATGCGCGCGTGGTCTACGCCACGATCCCGCACAGCAGCAACCAGGACAAGCTGATGCACAAGGCGCGGGGCGGCATGGAGCCCTTGCCTCTGCTGGCCCGTGTCATTCCCGGGGACGCCGCCGTGGAAAGCCTGCGGAGCTTCCGGGCTGCCCTGCAGTTCGCGATGCCCCACTTCAGGAACAACATCGTCATGTTCGCCGGGCCGACCCACGGCCTCGGCAGGTCCTTCGTGCTGGCGAACTTCGCTGCCGTGATGGCGGCCAGCGGCAAGCGGGTGTTGCTGATCGATGCGGACTTCCGCAGCGGCCACCTGCACCGCTACTTCGGTGTCAGCCGCGACCAGGGATTGTCCAAGGCCATCAATGGATCGATGCGGATCGAAGACGTCGTGCACCACGAGATCTTCGAGAATCTCGACTTCATCCCGACGGGCCCGTTGCCGCCCAACCGCTCGGACTTTTTGCTGCACGCGAATTTCAGCACACTACTCGAAGCCGCCGGCGCCAACTACGACCTGGTGCTGATCGACACGCCGCCGATCCTGCTGGCATCCGACGCCCTCATCATCGGCAATCACGCCGGTGCCATATTCCTCCTCGCGCGCGCGCGCGTCACGACCGACGCCGAGATCACGGAATCGATCAAGCGTCTGAACCATGCAGGCCTTGCGCCGCGCGGGGTGCTGTTCAACGACATGGCCTTGCGAATTGGCTCCGGTCGTACGCGATACATCGACGATGCGGCGCAGCTGGGCTACTCGGCCTAGCGCTTCGCGGCGCGAACCTTCAGCTGGCAGGACCAGAACCCAACCCGCCAGGCCAACGATGAAGACAATGATGCGAAGCCTGTTTGCAGCGTTCTCATTGGGGCGATCCCCGGGTTCGCACTTGAACCTGTCTGCCACCATTGGCGCGACCGTCGCCCGCCAGATCCTGTCAGGTTCCTTGTACTTTGCCGGGATGTGCATCACCGCGCGGCTGCTCGGGCCGGCGGGTAACGGGGTGCTGGCCACGGCAATGTTGCTGCCCCAGGCGCTGTACGCATTTCTCAACCTCGGCATGGGCGCGAGCCACGTGTACCACCTGAGCTCCGGTTCCGGCAATCCACGGCAGATGCGCGCCGCGAACTGGATTCTTGCAGCCCTGCTATGGGTAGTCGTCGCGCTGGTATTGGCGGCCGGCAGCGAGCAACGCATCGCCCGTTTCCTTCCAGGCATACACAAAGGCCTGGCCTTGTATGCCAGTCTCCTGTTCCCGCTGCTGCTGCTGGCAGGATGGTCATCGTCGATGATCCGGGGCCAGCGTGACTATCGCACCTACAACAGAACACTGTTGATCCACCCGTTCATTTTTTTCGCCATGGTTGCCTTATTGGGCCTGACCGGCAGCGTCAGCGTGGCGGCCGTGGTGACGTGCCACCTCATCGGCCAACTGTCGCTCTGGCTGATGAGCGAATCGCGGCTCGGGAAAATCGCGCCTGGCGCCACCGGCCAGTACCGATTGCGCGATGCGGTTGCGTTCGGGCTGCGCGCTCACGTCAGCAATGTCATCACCTTTCTTAACTACAGGCTCGCGTTGTATCTCGTCAGCTTCATGTTGGGCGCCACCGCGACTGGATTCTACGCACTGGCGGTACAGCTGGCAGAGATGCTGTGGCTGTTCTCGGGCGCCGCGTCGTCGATCGTGTACCCGGAATCGGCCGCCAACAGCAGGTCGCCGGAGGCGCTGGAAGCCATGGTGGCGAAAGTGGCGAAACTGGTGGTGCAGGTGACGTTGGCCGGCGCGCTGGCCGCTGCCGCCATCTCGTCGTTCGCAATCCCGCTCGCGTTCGGCAAGGATTTCCGGGGCAGTGTCGCACCGTTCATCATTCTGCTGCCGGGGATCGTCACCTGGAGCTATATGAGCATCGTATCGAATGCCCTTGCCGGGATGGGATTTCAAAGAGTGAATATCCAAGGCGCTATCTTGTGCCTGGTGATCAATGCCATCTGCGGCGTCCTCGCCATTCCAGTCATGGGAACGAGCGGTGCGGCACTCGCGTCGACGGTCGCGTTTTCGATCACTGCCTTGTATACCGTTGTCATGTATAGGAAGATCATGGCCGCGAAGCGGGCAGAGGCCAGTGGCGCGCGCACCGATGTCGAGACCTTTGTCGAGGGAGACGAGTGAATGAAACAGGAACGCATACTGGTGGTGACCACCTCTTACCCTTACGGCCGGAACGAAGCCTTCATCAAGGCCGAACTGGAATATCTTGCCCAGTGTTTCGCGCATGTCGAACTCGTGCCGGGTTTCTACCCGCGGGACGCCACGCCGCGCCCGACCTCGCTACCGGTCAACCTCGATTACGCGAATGCGCGCTGGGGCGTGCAGCGACGCTTCATCGTGGTCGGTTCATTCCTGGGAGGGCTGTGGCGCTACGCGTGGCTCGACGATGCGCGGCGTGTCATGCGCGGCGCGCACCGCTGGGAGAACGTGAAGGAATTGGCGCGCGCCCTGTACCGCGCCCGCCTGTTCGAGCGCTTTCTGGTCGAGCAGGTTCGGTACGCGAACAAGAAAATCGACATCGTTTATTTTTATTGGATGTTCCCGGAAATCGCAGGAGCGATCCGTTTCCGGAATGTGTACCAGCCCTCGCTCAAGGTGGTGTCGCGAGCCCATCGCGGCGACTTGTACGAGGACAAGCGCAGCGGTGGCTATGCAGGCTTGCGGCAGGGGGTACTGGCCGGGATCGACGCTATCTTCAGCATCTCCGAGCATGGCCGGGCCTACGTGGCGCGCGAGCATCCGGCGGCGGCTCGCAAGTGCTTCACCGCGCGCCTCGGCGTGGATGACCCCGGGTTCAAGAACGCGCAGCCGCATGAGGAAGCGCTCTCCGTCGTCTCGTGTTCCTTCGTCGTCGAGGAGAAGCGCCTGCACCTCATCGTCGATGCGATTGCGCACCTGCTGGAGGCAGCACCATCGCTCAGTGTCCGGTGGACCCATATCGGGGACGGCGGGCTGTTCGAGGAGTTACAGGCATACGCCCAGTCGAAGCTGGGAGGAAGGCGCGCCGAGGTCGTGTTTACGGGCTACCTTGCGCAGGAAGACGTGATGAAGCTGTACCGGGAGCGAACCTTTGATGTGTTCGTCAACGTCAGTTCGAGCGAAGGGATCCCTGTCAGTCTCATGGAGGCGAGTTCGGTCGGCATTCCGATGGTGGCAACCGACGTCGGCGGCAACAGCGAAATCGTCAATGAAAGCAATGGCATCCTGATCCCGGCCGATCCGGACGTCGCGACCATCGCCGGTGCGCTTGCGCGCTTCCGCGACAGGGCGTCGGCTGTGGCATACCGGACGCGTGCGCGCGCCGATTGGCAGGAAAAATATAGCGCCGCCCACAATTACCCGCAGTTCGGCCAATCCCTGGTCGACATCGCATCCCGTCCGTGAATGCGCGCGCCGAGCCGTCCGCGGGCTTCAATCGGCGCGAAAGGTCGGGGCGACGGGCGTGCGGGCGGGGCGCTGCAGCAGCATGCGCTTGAGCAGCCGCCGAATCTGGTAAGTGTGCGATTCGAACAGCCGGTATGACAAATAGGCACCCACAAGCAATGTGGCCAGCATGGCCAGATAGAGCGCGAAGTGCAGCGGCTCGTGCGGCGACAGCTCGCGCAGCCCCCAGCGCTTCAATGTCCAATGCTGCAGCAGGCCGATCAGCGGCACGTGCAGGACATAGAGGCTGAAGGAGAATTCCGCGAAAAAGCTGCCGATCCTGGTGAGGCGGGGCCGCAGCCTGGACGTTGCGGCGGCCTTGAATTGCAGGCTCGACAAAAGCACCAGGAACACCAGGCTGCACCCGAGGTCCGGCAGCAGGTTGGCAAGGGTGAACGCGTTCATGTCGCCGGTCAGCCGATAATACGCCCACAGCGCGGCGACCAGTATCAGCCAGCCCGTACGCTGCCCGGTGCCGCACTCGATCCTGATCCGCGAGAACGCCACGCCCAGCAACCAGATCACGAAGTAGCCGACGATCGCCACAGGCAACAGGGCTGCCAGCACGAGAAGTGTGGCACCGCACGCGACGCGCAGGGCGCGGCCGGGCGCGCGCAACAGCACGACCAGGAGCGGAAACAGGATGTAATACCAGGTCTCGTTGGCGAGGCTCCAGAGTGGGAAGTTGCCGCCGAACGCAGGCACGGCGATGGTCTGCAAGCCGACCAGGTTGGCGCCAAACACCACGGCGGAGTAATCGTTGGCAAGATGAAAGTCGACGTCTTGCGCATCCACGATCCCGGTGGCGAAACCGAACAGCAGTGTCAGCACGAAGGTCGGCATCAGCACCGTCCACAGACGCGTTACACGGTCGATCGCATAGCTGGCTATCGCATTGGGCTGCCGGATCTTGTCGAGCAGGCTGCCCCCCACCAGCCAGCCACTGATGACGAAAAACACCAGTACCGCGTGGTGCGCAAAGCCGGTAGCGAACGTGAATCCTTTGAACCAGATCGATGGATCCACAACCGTACGCATGCCCGGGTATACGTCCGCGCGCAGGTGCGCGGCGGCAACCTCGATCGCAGCCAGCCCGCGCAACAGCGAAATCACGACCGAATGCCAGCAGTCATCGCCGGCCTGACTGTGTGCCTGGAATGTGATTCTCGGCATTTTATTGATTGCCATGATTCATTTCCTTTTGGGAGCTATGCGACTGGTTCTCTATCGGACGATATCGATGCCGGCAATTAGTGTTATTGATGCTGCATAAAGCTAAATCACATTAAAACACGAGAAAATACTTCGGCCTCGACTTTTTAAGTTCGCTCAATGGAATAGAAGAAAAATTCGGTAAATAGTCGGATTGGTTACGATTGATGCTAATCAGTTTGTGCGGTCTTAAAAATATGATAATCGCACTTGTTGTTCGATCGTCGTGCTGGATTACCAGGTGTCGAAACGATGCGCATTCTTTACGTCAATCATTATGCGGGTTCGCCGCACTATGGCATGGAATACCGGCCGTATTACCTGGCACGAGAATGGGCGCGCATGGGGCACGATGTGCAGATTATTGCGGCTTCCCAATCTCACATCCGAAGCCGGCAGCCTCGACTCGCAGGCCAGGACGGCCTGAACGAGACCATCGACGGTATTCAATACACATGGCTTGAGACGCCCGCGTATTGCGGTAACGGCATTGGACGGGTGCGCAATATGGCTTCCTTCGTCAGCCGTTTATATTTCGAGAGCAAGCGAATTGCCGCATCGTTCAAACCGGATGTGGTCATTGCGTCGAGCACCTATCCAATGGACATTTGGCCCGCGCGCCGGATAGCAAAATTGGCCGGTGCGAAACTCATCTTCGAAATACATGACTTATGGCCGCTGACGCCAATGGAACTGGGGCGGATGTCGAAATGGCATCCCTTCATCATGCTGGTGCAAGCCGCAGAGGACTATGCCTATCGTCATGCGGATACGGTCGTGTCCATGCTTCCGAAAGTGCATGACTACGTGGAATCCCGCGGGGTACCGCGTGACAGATTGCACATCGTCCCGAATGGCGTCGATCCGCGGGAGTGGACGACAGGGGGCGCCGAACTCCAGGCAAGCGTCGAGGCGGCACTTTCCGCTATCAGGGATGCAGGAAACTTCGTGGTTGGCTACGCAGGCACTCATGGCGTATCGAACTCGCTGCACACCTTGCTTGATGCCGCAGCACTTATGCGCGACGACAAAGTGGTTTTTGTGCTGGTCGGAGGCGGTCCGGAAAAAGCGGACTTGCAGCGCCGGGCGCAGGCAGAGCAGTTGCAAAACGTTCGTTTCATCGATCCGATCGCCAAGGAGCAGATTCCGGCACTGCTTCAACGTTTCGACATTGCGTATATCGGCTGGCAACGCCAATCTCTCTACCGCTTCGGTATCGCGCCAAACAAACTGATGGATTACATGATGGCTGCCCGCCCGGTATTGCACGCCGTCGAGGCGGGTAACGATCCGGTCGGCGACGCGGGATGCGGTTTGACGGTCGTACCGGAAAATCCGGCAGTCGCGGCGCAAGGCATCCGGAACCTGCTGGCTTTGAGTCCCGGCGAGCGTCAAGCCATGGGGCTGTGCGGCAAGCGTTTTGTCATGGAGAACCATATTTATCCAATCCTGAGCGAACGTTTTCTGGCTGCCTGCAGTGCCTGAAAGGCAGGCCGTGCGTATTGCCGATCGATGAGGCGCGAAATGTCAAAAGCCGACATTTTATTTAAAAGAGCATTTGATATCGTTGCATCGCTTGCGGGGGTGCTGTTGCTCGCGCCAGTCATCGTCTTATGTTGGCTTGCGGCGACAATTGATACTCGGAGTAATGGCTTTTTTATACAAAAGCGCATCGGACGCCATGGTCGCGTCATCCGTGTTTGTAAAATCAAGACGATGTATCCGAGCAACACCCAGCGCAGTCCCATCGCATCCAGAAATCTCGCTTCGATTTCGCAATCCGGCCGGTTTCTCAGGAAATACAAACTCGATGAGTTGCCTCAGCTGTTTAATGTTCTGGCTGGAAGCATGAGCTTTGTCGGTCCCAGGCCGGATGTGCCTGGGTATGCAGACCGTCTGCAGGGTGAGGACCGCATCATTCTCTCATTGCGGCCAGGAATTACCGGCCCGGCATCCATCAAATACAAGGATGAGGAGGTCATATTGGCGGCGGTCGATGATCCAGAGACGTACAACGACCGGATCATCTGGCCCGACAAGGTAAGAATAAACCGGGAGTATTTTAATAATTATTCCCTGCTGCGCGATCTTCGCTATATTTTTCACACCATTTTCGGATAAGGTCATGAGTACTTCATGCGCTACCTGGCCAAGTTTCTCACTCGAGGAAGCAACCGCTGTCAGGAATGTCATCCTGTCGAACAAGGTCAATTATTGGACGGGCACGGAATGCCGGGAGTTCGAAAAGGAATTTGCGGCATGGGTCGGGACCCGGTACGCCGTCGCGCTGTCGAACGGTACGCTCGCGCTGGACGTGGCTCTCAAGGCACTCCGCATATCGCCGGGCGACGAAGTGATCGTGACGCCAAGAACCTTCCTGGCTTCCGCGAGTTGCATCGTCAATGCGGGCGCGATTCCCGTGTTCGCGGATGTCGACCGGGACAGCCAGAATATTACGGCCGAGACCATCCAGGCCGTGCTGACACCACGTACCAGGGCCATCATCTGCGTACACCTGGCGGGCTGGCCGTGTGACATGGACCCTGTCATGGAGCTTGCCCAGGAACGCGGCATCTTCGTGATCGAGGATTGTGCCCAGGCCCACGGCGCGCGCTACAAAGGGCGGATGGTGGGGGGCATCGGACACATCGGCGCCTGGTCGTTCTGCCAGGACAAGATCATGACCACGGGCGGGGAGGGCGGCATGGTGACCACCAATTCCCGCCAATGGTGGACCACCATGTGGTCGTACAAGGATCATGGCAAGTCGTGGGAGGCCATGTACGAACGTCAGCATCCCCCTGGTTACCGTTGGGTACACGAGTCCTTTGGTACCAATTGGCGGATGTTGGAAATCCAGGCCGTTATCGGGCGTATCCAGCTCCAGCACATGCCCATGTGGACGTCCCAGCGGCAGGCGAATGCATCGAGGATCGCTGCTACATGCCGGGAATTCGCGGCATTGCGGGTGCCCGTCGTGCCGGCTGACGTGCAGCACGCCTTCTACAAGTTTTACGTGTTTGTGGAGCCCGAGAAATTGGCAGGCGGCTGGACGCGTGACCGGATCATCGAGGAAATCTCTGCAAGAGGTGTCCCGTGCGTGCAAGGCACGTGTTCCGAACTCTATCTGGAGAAGGCTTTCGATAACACAGGCTACCGCCCGACGAACCGGTTGCCGGTCGCGAAGGCGTTGGGCGAGACAAGCCTGATGTTCGTCGTACACCCGTCGCTGAGCGAGCAGGATATGCAGAAGACCTGTCAGGTCATTCGGGAAGTCATCACCATGGCGGAAGGCGCTGCATTGCCAGCGAGTCCATGATGGCGTGGATGCATGTCATCGATATCGGCCATACGGCGGTGATGGTGCCAACGGCGGGTGCGATCGCCGTCTGGCTCATCTGCGGCCGGGCGTGGAAGCTGGCGTCATGCTGGTGCCTGATCTTTGCCGCCGGCCTGGGGCTGGTTGCCCTGTCCAAGCTTGCCTTCCTCGGGTGGGGGCTGTATGTGCCTTCGCTTGGTTTCAAGGCGCTCAGCGGTCACGCGTGGCGGACAGCGGCAGTACTGCCCGTTCTGTTGTTCGTCCTTCTGCAAGGCGCCCCTGACCGCTGGCGCGAACGCGGATTCGCGGCCGGTGTGGCGCTCAGCATTGGTCTCGGCGCACTGCTCATCCTGTTCAGGTTCCATACGGCTTCGGAGGTTCTGGCGAGCCTGGTGCTCGGCGTCGCTGCCGGCCGTGTGTTTGTACGCCTGTCGGCGACACTGCCGGCGCCCAGTGCAAATCGCCAGACCGTGGCGATGAGTTTGCTTACTTTCTTTTTTATCTGCAGTGTAAAGCCGTCCACGATCAACCACCGGCTGGTCGACGTCGCGCTCTATTTCTCCGGGCGTGACCAGCCATATCGATGGACCAGCGGTGTAGACGCGTGTGCCGCTCGGCAGCCGCGAGCACAGCAAGGTGCGTCGAAAGTGGGCTTGCACAGTCCCGGTTAATGTCCGGCAGCCCCAATGCTGTACGCCCCGAGCTCTGCTCGCGTTTCGTGGGAAGAAGCGGTGGCGTATTTGCGGATGGCCGGCGAGCTTTTCCGCAAACGATAATCACCGGTGCCGTCAGCCTGATAATTCACGAATTCGGGATCAGCTGAGATGGTGCCGCTGATGTGGCCGGCCGCGCGCACACTGGTTCCGCTCAAGTACACCAGGTTATCGATGTAGCGGTTGTTGGCGCCGACCTTGCCGACTTCGATAATGCCGTAGGTGATGTTGTCGTAGATGATGTTGTTTGCGACGTAATTGTTTTCTGAACCGTTCGGCAAGGTGCCGGCGTCGCCACCGCCGATGAGTATGCCGATTTTGCAGCCGAAGACCGTGTTGTGCACAATGGTTGAATCCGTGGCGCCATGCCACTGTTGAATACCTGCCAGCGCAACGCCGGACACGATGTTGTCGACGACCGTATTCTTCGGGTTGGCGATGTAGATCCCCTGCACCGTGTTGCACTTGCCAATCATCGAATGGCCGATATTCCTGACCACGTTCCCTTTGATCAGTACGTTGCCGTCACCACCGTTGGTATCGATCGCGGCGCCGCCATTACCGGTGCACCCGCCGCTGACCGTCAGCTCGTGAATGAAGTTATTCGCGATCGTGAGATTCGTGCCGTCTGCCAGAATGCCGTGCCGCCCGGTGCCGCTGATGTCGAAACCTTCGATATCGACATGGCTTCCTTTTGAATGCCAGGCGATGCCGGTTCCCGACGCGATGATTTTTGCACCCCATTTGACGTCTGATATGAATTTGAGCCGAGCGGAGGAGGTGCCGCTGCGCAGCGTGCTGATGCCAGCGCTGTCCGCGCGTGGCGCGGAGACCCTGTACTCGCCGGGCGCCACATGGATCGTGTAGCCCGGAGCAGCGGCGGCATCGGCACGTCCGATCGTCAGGAAGGGCGCGTCTTTCGTTCCAGGGTTCGAGTCGGCGCCATGGGGGGCCACGTACAGCTGTCTGGTGTCGGCACAGGAGGCGAGCAGGGCAGCGAAGCTGATGAGTGAAACCATGCGCGCAGCCACTTGACGCTGCAGGTCGCCGCCGGCCCGGGCTCCGTGACGGTTCGGCACATGGCTTGGCTTTTTGTAGGGTGTGGACTTTCTCATGCGTACCTCCGTGGTGTCCGCCGACGGCGCGCTGGCACAGCGTCGGTGGTTCAGGCAAGCTCGTCCGATAGACGTTTCACGATCCGGGTCGCCGCGTCCCCCACGCCATAAGGAGCAATGTCTTTGCCGGTAAGTCCAAGGCTCGCTTGCAGGGAATGCAGCACGGAAGCGGCATCGACTGGTGGCGTCAGCCGGTTCCATCCGGCATCCACCAACTCCGTCCACTCGGTCTCATCCCGTAAGGTCACGCAGGGAACACCATAGAAGAAGGCTTCCTTTTGGACGCCACCGGAATCGGTAGCAATGATCGCAGCGTATTTCTCCAGCTGCACCATCGGCAGATAGCCCAGTGGATCCAGCACGACCACTGCGTTTTGCAAGGCCTTCAATTTGCCCTGTTTCGCGAGAGTGCTGCGCGTACGGGGGTGCAGGGGTAGTACGACGTCGATATCGCTGGCGAAACGCGAAAGGGCTTCGACTATCGTTGTCAGCCTGGCGGGATCGTCGGTGTTCTCTGCCCGGTGTATGGTGGCCAGGCAATACTCGCCTGCCCGGATACCGTGCTCGTCCCGCAGCCGCCCCAGTACACCCCCGTCGGGCGTGACCCGTGCGCCATGCCGAAGCGCGACATCGAGCATGACGTCGCCGACTTGATGAATACGATCGGCACTGGCGCCTTCGCTCAGTAAATGCACGCCCGCCTCATGGTTCGGCGTGAACAGCCAGCGCGAGACCCGGTCCGTAAGGATGCGGTTGACCTCCTCCGGAGATCTCATGTTGAATGAACGCAAACCTGCTTCGACATGCGCGACCGGGATATGTAGCTTGACCGTCGCCAATGATGCTGCAAGTGTGGAATTGGTATCGCCATATACCAGGACGGCATCAGGCTTCTCTAGCAACAATATATTCTCGATGTCGATCAACATGCGTCCAGTCATGACGCCATGGGTACCGCCGTGGATCCCGCACTGATAAGCGGGCGGCTTCATGCCCAGCTCGGCGAAAAATACATCCGACATGTTGGCGTCGAAGTGCTGGCCGGTGTGCACGACGGTCTCGCAAAGCTGGCCGGATTCGGCAAGGACGGCCGAGACCGCACTCGCCTTGATGAATTGGGGGCGAGCGCCGATCACTGTGACGATTTTCTTTGTATTCATGAGCTTTCTTTGCTTACCGGTTGAATGCGGGATGCCGCTTACCACGTCACAGCTTCATAAAAGCGGAAAAGATTGTCCTTGGTGTTTTCCTTCCAGTTCGTTTCGAATTGCCGTGGGTGGGTCACGAGGCAGAGGCTGCGGTGTGCGGAGACGACGTTCAGGGGCGAGGTCGGCCAGTAATATTGTGGAGGCGGACGGTCCACGATATACATGTCGATATGGTCGAGCAGGCTGCGGTCGTAGGCCTCGCACTCGATGCCACATTCTTCGCGCAGTTGCTGGTCCGCGAGGATTTCCGTATTGTTCACCTTCAGGCGGCGGTTCGCGAAGTCACCATGGCCGGCAACGGTGCGGAGTTTTTTTCCAAGCTGCTGTTCGAACCACTGGAAATTCTTGCGGAAGACATTTCTGATTTCCGGGAGTCGATCCCGCACGAGGGCAGGATCCTTGATCTTGTTCTTCTTGGCGAAAGAGGCCACTTCTTCGTAGTGGTAGCTGGCCTCGCTGCCGTAATCTTCGATTTCACGCATCAGGCCAAAGTCAAGCGTGGACAGTCTGAAGTAATAGCTCGCCTTGACGCCATACTTCTTTTCCACCTCAAATAATTTCCTGGTCGTGCGCAGGTCCGTATCGATGTCATGCCGATGCACGATGAATGTCGAGGCCGCTGAAACGCCGGCCCGCGTACAGTCGAGGAAATCGCGGATCGAGGTCTGGAGGTAGCCGGCATCCCTGGCGGCACAAATCAGCTTTTCGTGCGTACGCAGGCGCGACGGCATCCCGTAATCGCTATAGATACGCCTTAGTAATGGAGTCATTGGAGTGAATATTTTGCGCGATAGGGTTCGAAACCGAGCATCGTCTTGAAGGTCCTGAGCCCGGGACTGGCACCGAAGAACGTGTCATACATCAGGTAGCCGTAGGCGTGGCTTTCGATCATCCGGCAGATAATTTCCGTTACCATCAGGTGCATGGCGCCGTCATTGTTGCGCAGGCCGAGCAGGCGGTCGAAGGCGACAAAATTGCCGAAAAAACCAATGTCACTGTAGGCCGTCAATTTCCCGGCGGAGTTCAACACACCGAAATATTTGTAGTTCTTCTCTGGGCTGAAGTGCGTCTGTTTTTGCCGGTATGCGTCGGCCATCGGCCGGCCCTGGCGCTGATCGAGCGAGGTGTTGATTTCATGGATGTCCTCGACGAACACGTTCCTGTCGATCTCGACGACCGAGTAACCACGTGACCTGGCTTTCCTGGCGTAGGATCCCGCCGAGTTACGCCCTTTCATATTCGCCATATACTCGTCGGGGTCCGCAAAGCGCTTCAGGTCGACGAGTGCCGCACCTAACGATTTATTCTGGAAGATCTTGTACCTCGGGTGGGGCTTGGTGAAATGGGCGTGCATGCGCCGTACGCTATCCGGGTTCAGATCCAGGCGGAATTCGAGGCGTGCGACCGGAAGCTTGCTGATGTCGAGGGCCAGGTTAAACAGCTGCGACAGCTTGCTTGTCATGGGATATCGCTCCGTAGAAGTCGGTCAGTCTGTTTGCCTCGACAGTCCAGTTGTACTTTTCCAGCACGGCCCGGCGGCCGTTTTCGCCCATCGCCCTCGCGGCCTGCGGATGGGTCACGACGTAATCTATCGCGGCTGCGATCGCTTCGGGATCGAGTGGGTCGACGCAGATCCCGCATCGATTGCCTTCGATGATGTCGCGCCAGAGCGGGAAATTCGAGGCGATCACGGGAATACCGGACGACATGTACTCGAACATCTTGGTCGGGTGGGAATCCAGGTGGTTCGGCAGCGGATGGAACGTCACGATGCCTGCGATCGAACGTTTCAACACTTCGCGCACGCCCTGGCGGTCGAGGAACCCATGGGCATTCACGCGACGCCATCCAGGGTTCGCCTTCACTTCCGCCTCGACGGAGGGTTCGGAAAATGTCCCCACCAGGTTCACCCGCGCCGCCGAGGCCAGCAATTCGCCCGCCTGGACCAGCTCGCGGATGCCGCGAATACTGCCGATACCGCCGACATAGCAGACCTCGGCCTCCTTGTTTTCCCAGGGGGCGTCACCGTCGAGTTCCCCCTTCATGGGGAAATTGTTCACGTCGACAGTAAGAGGATGAATCTTGAGAAAATTTTCTCTAATAAAAGGAGTTGCCGTGATGATCCCGTCGAAGCGCGAGCAGGCGTGACGCTCCACGGCCAGATAGGCAGAGGACAGCAGCCTGCGCGACAGCGGTCCCAGGTAGGGCTTGCCCAGCAGTTGGCGCGCAACATCTTCATGCGAATCGAAGATCACTTTCTTGCCGCGCCGCTTGAGCCGCAATCCCACGAGGAACAGCTCGGGATCGTGCAATTGATAGATATCGGCATCGAGCGCAATTGCCTTGTCGCCGACGCGGCGGGTGGTCCGCAGGATGCGCTTGACGCGGCCACCCGGGAGGCCGACGTCGGCGATCGCTACCCCATCCCGCTGGTCGTCGCCCAGGCCGTCGGCAACGACCAGCGTCACGTCATACCCGTGTGCGACCAGCGTCCGACACTGCTTGATGAAGATACGCGTGTCGTTGCGAGGATGGGCCGACGTGAGATGAACGACCTTGCACATTGTGAGGCATCCTTTGCTGAACGGCCTTACTCCGGCAATGCCACGGGTTCCACGCTGCTGCGCCGGCTGATGTCAGCCGCGTCCAGCAATACCGTTGCAACGTGTTGCGCACTCGCCGTCGACAGGTATGGGCCCATCGGCAGGCTCATCACTTTTCCGGCCATCTCGACGGCAACGGGGCAGGCATCCGCCCCACCCGGCGATGCATAGGCAGGCTGGCGGTGGATGGGGACGGGATAATGGATGGCGGTCGGAATTCCGGCCCGGTGCAGCGCCGCCTGCAGCGCATCGCGCTGTTCCACGACCACCGTGTACTGGGCGTAGACGCTGGTCCGGTCGTCCCGCCGGCCGACCGGACGAACCCCCATGTCCTTGCCGAGCAACAGCGCATCGTAGGCGGAGGCGGCGCGCTGGCGCTGCTGCAGTTCCCAATCGAACAGCTCCAGCTTGGCCAGCACGATCGCGCACTGCAGGGTATCCATGCGGCCGCCGACGCCGATGCGCGTGTGCACGTAGCGCTTCGACTGGCCGTGCACGCGGATCTCACGCATGGCCTTGGCCAGCTCGTCGTCACTGGTGAACAGGGCGCCCCCGTCGCCATAGCAGCCGAGCGGTTTGCTGGGAAAGAAGCTGGTGCAGCCGACGCCGGAAAGGTTGCAACTCTGCCTGCCGCGGTAGGTGGCGCCGAAGCTCTGGGCGGCATCCTCGATGACGGTAAGGCCGTGGCGCACGGCAATCCCGTTGATCTCGTCCATGTCGGCCGGCTGCCCGTACAGCGACACGGGGATGATTGCCCGGGTGCGCGCCGTGATCTTCTCTTCGATCAGCGCGGGGGCGAGATTGCAGGTGACCGGATCGATGTCCACGAACACCGGGGTCGCGCCGAGCAGCACGATGGCCTCGGCGGTGGCAATGAACGTGAACGGGGTGGTGATCACTTCGTCGCCGCGGCCCACGCCGAGCGCCATCAACGCAATCAGCAGCGCTTCCGTGCCCGAGGCCACGGTGATGCAGTGGCGGGCGCCCGTAAACTGGGCCAGGCGAGCCTCGAGTTCGCCCACTTCGGGGCCCATGATGTACTGACCATGGTCGAGGACGGTCTGGATGCGGCCGTTGATCAGGTCGCGCGATGCCTGGTATTGGGACTTGAGGTCGATGAATTCCATGGTAGTCGGTCCGTTCGCGAGTCGGGGCGCTTCAGAGTCGGGAGGGGGCGGAAACGAGGCTGCAGACGCCGTCGACGAGGACGTACGATTCGCCGGTGTGCGGGCAGACCGCCTCGCCGTTGCCGGCCGTCGGCAGCGGCAGGCGTTCGCCGAAACGGCTGATCCAGCCGACCTGGCGCGCCGGCACCCCGGCCATCAAGGCGAAGTCGGGCACGTCGTGCTTGACCACGGCGCCGGCGCCGATGAAGGCGTAGGCGCCGATCGTCGCGCCGCAGACGATGGTGGCGTTGGCGCCGATGCTGGCGCCGCGCCTGACCAGCGTGCGCCGGTAATGATCCTTGCGGACGATGCCGGAACGCGGGTTGTAGACGTTCGTGAACACCATGCTGGGACCGCAGAACACCTCGTCCTCGAGCGTCACGGCGTCGTAGACGGAGACGTTGTTCTGGATCTTGACGCGGTCGCCGATGACGACGTCATTGCCCACGAAGACGTTCTGGCCGAGCGAGCAGCCGGCGCCGATGCGGGCGCCGCCGCAGACATGCGAGAAGTGCCAGACCCGGGTGCCGGGCCCGAGGACGGCGCCATCGTCGACGATCGCGCTCGGGTGGATGTCCTTGCTGTCGATGGGAGCGTTCATGATCAGTACTCCAGCGGCAGGGCCACGCGCTTGCCGTCGCGCGCCGATTTATAGGCGGCGATCAGTACTTCGAGCGACTTCAGGCCTTCGCGTCCGTCGGTCTCGGGCTCCGCTTCGCCGCGCAGCACCTTGATCACGTTGTCGTAATACAGCGGGTGGCCAAAACCGTAGACCGAGGTGGTTTCATAGCTGGCGTCGCGTACCCTGTCGTCGTCGGGATCGGGCGTGGCGAATTCCCACTGCTGAATCTCGTTCACGGCCACCCCGCCGATGCGCACCGTGCCGTGCTCGCCCAGGATCGTGATCGACCCTTCGAGGTTACGCGGGTAGGTCAGCATGGTGACGTTCATCGAACCCAGGGCGCCGTTGCGCCAGCGCAGGCTGAGCACCCCGGTGTCCTCGACCTCGATGTCGCGCGCCAGGGTGGCGGTATAGGCTTGCAGGCTCTCGACCGGGCCGACGATCCAGTCGATCAGGTCGACATAGTGGCTGGCCTGGTTCATGAAGGCGCCGCCGTCGAATTCCCAGGTGCCGCGCCATTTGGCGCTGTGGTAGTACTCGGGCGGGCGGGTCCAGAACACGTTCAGGTTGACCATGTAGATGCGGCCGAAGCGCTTCTTGTCGACGGCCTGCTTGAGAAGCTGCAGGGTGGCGTTGCGGCGGTTCTGCTTGACCACGAACAGGCGTACGCCGGCGGCGTCGGCCGCGGCCACCATGCGCTTGCCGTCCTCCCAGCGGGTCGCCATCGGCTTTTCCGTCATTACGTGGCGGCCGCTGTTGGCGATCTGGATCGACTGCTCGGGGTGCAGGCCCGAGGGCGTGGTGACGACGACGATGTCGGCGTCGGCGCGGCGCAGCATCTCGTGGAGGCTGGCGTAGCCTTCGGCGCCGGTCAGTCCGACCGCGCGGTCGAGCGCACGCGGGTCGACGTCGCATATGCCGACCAGCTCGGCGCGGTCCTGGTGTTTGCGCAGGGCCTCGAAGTGATTGTTGGCGATGCGGCCGCAGCCGACCAGCGCGAAGCGGATCTTGCGGTCCTGGATGGGGGCAGGATAGTGGCGCATCATGGCGGTCCTCAGGCTTTCACGACGTTGGGTAGCGCGGCGAGGTAGACGCCGCGCGTGTCGACGATGAGGCTGGCGTATTGCCGTACGAGGTCATAGTCGAAGGCGGAGTGTGCCGTGGCCAGCAGTACGACGTCATAGGACGCGATGCGCTGCGGGGTGAGTTCGACGCTTTTCAGGTCGAAGTGGTGTTCGCGCATGCGTGGAAAGACGGGCACGTGTGGATCGGCATAGTCGACGACGGCGCCCTTGTCGCGCAGGATTTCCATCAATTCGACCGAAGGCGATTCACGCATGTCCTCGACGTCTTTTTTGTAGGCGATGCCCAGCACCAGCACGCGGCTTCCCATCACGGCTTTTCCGCGCTGGTTGAGCGCATCCGTGAGCTTGCTGACGACCCAGTGGGGCATGTCGCTGTTGATTTCGCCGGCGAGCTCGATGAAGCGGGTGTGCAGGCCGTATTCGCGCGCTTTCCACGTCAGGTAAAACGGGTCGATCGGGATACAGTGCCCACCGAGACCGGGACCAGGGTAATAGGGGGTGAAGCCGAACGGTTTCGTTGCGGCTGCGCGGATGACCTCGTGGATGTCGATCTTCATGCGGTCGGCGATGATCTTCATCTCGTTGACGAGACCGATGTTGACGGCCCGGTGGATGTTCTCGAGCAGCTTGGTCAGCTCCGCCGCGCGGGTCGAACTGACCGGGACGACACGGTCGATGGCCGCGCTGTACAGGGCGACTCCAGCTTCGAGGCAGGCTGGCGTCACGCCGCCGCAGACCTTGGGTATCGTACGGGTGTGGAAGTCGGGATTGCCCGGGTCTTCGCGTTCGGGAGAAAAGACGAGAAAGATGTCGCGTCCGATCACGAAGCTGCGCGATTCGAGGCGCGGCTTGAGTTCCTCTTCAGTCGTGCCCGGGTATGTGGTGCTTTCCAGCGACAGTACCTGGCCTGGCCGCATGAACGGCAGCAGGGCTTCCGTCGTCTCCAGTACGAAAGACAGGTCGGGTTCGCGATACGGGTTGAGCGGCGTCGGCACGCAGATGATCAAGGCATCCGGCTCGCCCGCGCGGGTGAAATCGGTGGTCGCTTCGAAGCCCTGGCTGCGCGCACGCGCGATGTCGGCAGCAGGGACGTGGTTGATGTAGCTTTCACCCCGGTTGAGGCGTTCGACCTTGCTGCCGTCGATGTCGATCCCGAGTACGCGGAAGCCGGCTTCGGCATAGCGTAGCGTCAGTGGCAGGCCCACGTAGCCCAGGCCGATAATGCCAATGAGGGCAGTGCGCTCACTCAGACGGGCAGTGAGCTGTTCGAGATAAGCCGGTTTGCTTTCGTCACGCATGTGGGTCCTCGCCGAACTGGTTGGGTAAAAGGGGCGTTCCGGTTGCCGCGCCTAGATCCGGAACGGCACGAATTTCTTGATCAGGGCCAGCCGTTCCTGCGGCGCAGCGATGGGTGCCGGCGCGGCCACGGCCGGTGCCGGGGCGGGGGCCGGTGCGGCCCCTTCGGTATGCCGGCCGGGGTTGTACTCCGTCACGATGGCCTTGACCATGCCTTCGATCAGGCCGCGTTCATGCGTGTCGCAGGCCATCATGAGGCAGTTGATGAAGGTGTCCAGCACGCTCGGCCGCAAGGCGTTCTCTTTCATGCGCATGATGCGCGGATGTTCGCTTGGGAAGACGACGCCGTCGGTCAGCAATTCCTCGTGCAGCTTTTCGCCGGGGAAGAGGCCGACATAGTTGATCTCGACATCCCCGCCCGAATTCTGCGGCGTCTTCTCGGTCAGGCCGGACAAGGCGATCAACGTCCGTGCGAGGTCCAGGATACGTACGGGCTCGCCCATGTCGAGCACGAACACGTCGCCGCCCTTTGCCATCGCCCCTGCCTGGATCACCAGTTGGGCCGCCTCAGGAATCAGCATGAAGTAGCGCGATACGTCGGGGTGCGTGATGGTGACCGGGCCGCCCCGTGCGATCTGGCGCTGGAACAGCGGAATCACCGAACCCGACGACCCCAGCACATTCCCGAAGCGAACCATGCAGAACGTCGTGTCCGTGCCTGGGCGCGCGGCCGCTGCCTGAAAGATGAGTTCGGCGATGCGCTTGCTGGCACCCATGATGTTGGTCGGACGCACCGCCTTGTCGCTCGAAATCAGCACGCAGGTTTCGACGCCGTGTCTTGCGGCCTGTGTGGCGATCACCTGGGCGCCCATCACGTTGTTGCGCAGGCCTTCGACGATATTCGTTTCCACAAGAGGAACGTGCTTGTACGCGGCGGCGTGGTAGATGGTGTCGACGCGGTTGTCGCGCAGGATGCGTTCGATCAGGTCCGCATTACAGACCGAGCCGAGATGGGCGTCCACGGGGACGTCGGGGAAGCGATTGGCCATCTCCTGGCGGACTGTGTACAAGGCGAATTCGGAGTGGTCGAGCAGGTGCAGCCGGCTTGGCCTCAAGGTGGCGATCTGGCGGCAGAGTTCGCTGCCAATGGAGCCGCCTGCGCCCGTGACCATGACGTTTTTTGCGCGTACGCAGAGCGCAAACAGGTCGAGGCGCGGCGGCACGGGCGCGCGGCCGAGAAGGTCTTCGAACTTCAGGTCGCGGATGCTCTCGCGCGGCGTGACCTTGTCGTCGGCCAGGTCGACGAGACGGCTCAGGATCTTGGTCGTGATACCGGCCTGGGCCAGCCGCTGCATGATGTCGCGCAGGCGGCCGGGCGCCACGGCCGGGATGGCGATCACAATCGAGCGGATACCCATTGCATTGACCGTTTCCACCAGACGATCGGTGGGAAAAACGCGAAGGCCGCCGATGGTGCGTTCGCTGAGGGCGCGTTTGTCATCGAAAAAGCAGACAGGGCGATATTCGTCGCTATTGCGCATCGTCTGCGCCAGCTGCGCCCCGGATTCCCCGGCGCCGTAGATTGCCACCACTTCCGATGTGCCGCGCTGGTTCCCGTTCAGGTTACGCAGCAGATTGCGTACACCGATGCGCGATGCAACGACATACGAAAAAGCGATAAACCAATAAATGGCCAAGGCACTGCGTGGAAAATTTGCTTCGTTCACCGAAAACGTGATGGTGTATGCACAGAGAACGGCAATCGCCAATGCCACGCCTGTCGCGCTCAATAAACGCTGGTCGATAAAACGAATCACGGCGCGATAAAGATCCGAAATGGAAAACGCCGCTATCGTGACGATTGCTACGAGAACATAAGAACCCGGCCCGAAATGGGAGGCGAGTCTCAAATCGCCGCCGCGCAGGAGCATCGCGCCCAGGAAACAAAATGGCAGCGCGATCAGGTCGGCCGTGATCATCAGCGCGATTTTCGACGCGCGATGCAGGGACACCATCCGGGAGCAGATTCGACGAACGAATACTTGGTTGAGCTTGGCCATGATTCTGAAGCATTGCGTGAGTTAATGAATGCAAACTTCCAAAGTTTGAAACAAGCACTGGTATCCCGGAAAGGCGAAGTCAGACTTATATTTATTCGCGGATAAATTGTCGTTTGTTATTCTGATGAGCAGGTCTATTTATTATCTCGATACACATCGATAAAGATTTGACCATGCTCAACCGGGAATAGGGAATTCTTTTCGGAATCCATAAGCGATAACATTGGGAAATTAATTCAAAGAATATTTCCCATTATTTTCTAATTGGAATTCGCGCCGATTCAAAACGTGATGCGAGGGGCTGCCAGGCGGAAGGCGGCAATGAAGGGGGAGTGAAAGAGGGCGTCCATCACGGGTGATGGACGCCGTAGAGGCGGGATTCAGGCGCCGGCCGGACGGCCCGGGCGCGGCTGCGGTGCCATCGGCGGCACCACCATGTCGTCGTTCAGGCGCAGGAACTTGAAGCCGGCGAGCACCTGGCCGTTCTTGCCCGCCTGGCGGTTGCGTTCCTCGCGCGCGGCGGCGCGGGCGATGTAGGACTCGAAGGTTTCCTCGCGCACCTGCGGCTCGGAGGAATGGAGGAAGTGGCGCTCGCCGTCCAGACCGAGCACGACGAGCCCTACGTGCGAAGCCCAGTACTGGCCGTCGCGCGTCGAGATCACGTTGACGAGATCGCCTTCGCGCAGCTGGCTTGCGATGGCCGCCACGCGGTCCTTCGCCACGTAGGCCTGGCGGCTTGTCTCGACGGGGATGCTGGCGTCCGTGTGGTGCCGCGTCTTGAGGAAGCGGGCGCGGTCGATCGTCATCGTGTACGCCGGGCCATCCGGGCCGGCCAGGTCGGCGCTGATGTCCGTCACGAGCCAGCGGTTCGCCACGTTCCAGTCCATCTCCGTGTAGTGGTTGCGCGTGGCCACGCCGATGACGCCGTCGCGGTAGCGGATGCGCTGCAGCATCCAGAAGAATTCTTCCCACGACTGCGACAGGGCCATCGCGTAGGTGTGCTCCGCGAACACGACGCAGTCGCTGTGATCCAGGCTGAACATCGGCAGGTCGTCATGGACCTGGTAGGGGAACTCGCCCAGCAGGTTCAGGCGATACGGCTGGCCGAGGTTCTTGCGGCCGATGGCGGCGATGCGCTTGCGCAGGTCGGGCTCGGCCTCGTGCACCCAGGCGATGTAACGGCCCGCTTCGACGGGGTGCATGCGGTACAGGGGCTTGGCCAGGATCGCGTCGAGCGGTTCGGTGGCCGCCGTTTGCGCAACCGCGACCGCATCGGCGGCGGGCGGCACGGCGGGCGGGGTCGCGCAGCCGGCAACGAGTATGGAAAGCAGGAGCGCGGGCAGCGCGCGGACAGGACGCATGGCGGGTCTCGATGGATAAAACGCTACGCTAACCCGGCCGGCCGGAGCCGTCAAAAACAAATTGCAGTCCGAGCATTCCTTTTAGTTATAGATTCTTCAACAGTAATCATTATCCAACGACTTTGTCATCGTCAATACTGAGCGCGAGACCGGGAAACACCGGCCCCGACGATGACTACAGAGGAGAGAGAAATGTTGAAGCAGAAGCCGCTCGCGGCCGCTGTCGCATTGGCATGGCTGGGCGTGGCGGGTACGCCCGCGCTGGCCCAGAACGACGCCGGCAGCACGCAGATGCAAACGGTCGAAGTGACGGGCATCCGTGCGTCGATGGCGAAGTCGCTGGCCGTCAAGCGCGATGCCACCGCCAACGTCGAAGTGATCACCGCCGAGGACGTGGGCAAGATGCCGGACAAGAACCTGGCCGATTCGCTGCAGCGCCTGCCCGGCGTGGCGGTGCGCACCGACTACGACGAAGCGGAAAAGGTGGCGATGCGCGGCACCAATCCGGACATGTCGCTGATCGTGTTCAACGGCCACGCGGTGAGCAGCGGCGACTGGTACATCGCCGACCAGGCATCGAGCAGCCGTTCCACGAGCCTGTCCCTGATGCCGTCGTCGGTGCTGAACCAGGCCATCGTGTACAAGACGTCGCAGGCGAACATCGTCGACGGCGGCCTCGCGGGCACCATCAACGTCACGACGCGCAAACCCCTGGCGCAGAAGGAGCGCCTGTCGGGCGTGGCCAGCGTCGGCGCCAGCTACGCGACCCTGCCCGGCAAGACGGCGCCCGACCTGAACGCGTCCGTGAACTGGAAGAACGAGGCGGGCACGTTCGGCTTCATCCTGCAGGGCTTCGCGGAAAAGCGCTACATCCGCCGCGATTCCGCGTCGCGCCTCGCGTACGGCACGAGCAGCGGCTGGGACGTCATCAACACGACCACGATGAAGGGCAACACGGACGCGTCGCTGGCGGGCAGCGGCTACAAGGCCGCCGACCTGAACGGGGTGCGCCTGCCCGGTTCGATGAGCACGGAATTCGTCGAGGGCGTGCGCGACCGCAAGGGCGGCATGTTCTCGCTCGAGTTCAAGCCGAACCAGGACGTCGACGTCACGGTGACGGGCTTCACGTCGACGCTGAAGGCGCCGAACTACGGTCGCCTGAAGGCCGGCGCCATGTACAGCATGCTGCTCGGTAAAGCGTCGCTGGCCGACGGCGCCACCGGCGCGACGGCGCCGAACACCGTGGGCGCCCAGGGCCAGCAGGTGTTCGCGTCGATCCGCAACCCCGTCATCGTCACCGAGACGACGATGTACGGCGACCAGCTGCGCGTGCTGAAAAGCGCCGACATCATGTTCCCCGACGGGACGCCGCCCCAATACATCGGCAATTCGGAAGGCTTTTACCGCCAAGGCGCGCGTGCCACCAGTTCCTTCCTCGACCTGGATGGCAAGTGGCGCGTGAACCAGGACCTCACGCTGAGGACGCTGCTGTCGACGACGCGCGGCGTCGGCAAGACGGACTACGACCAGGGCCTGACCTATGCGAGCTTCGGCACGGGCGTGTCGTACGCGCTGGCCGGCGTCGACAACGCGCCGTACGTGAAGTACTACGGCACCGGCGCCAGGCCCGACCAGCTGGTGGTGCGGACGATCTCCGGCCTGAAGACGACGGACCGCGAGACGAGCGGCCAGGTCGACGGCGAATGGCGCGTCGACAAGGGCTGGGTCCAGTCGGTCGAAGGCGGCGTGCGCTACGCCGACCACCACCGCGACAGCGCGCGCCGCTACCCGGCCTATCACAACCGCGACATCACTATCGGCGCGCCGACCGGCACGATTCCGTGGCCGTCCGACTTCGGCGCCGGTCTCGACGGCCCGGCCGGCTGGGACAACACGGGCTATACGTTCGACCCCGCCGTGCTGATGGCATACTTCCAGGGCGCGACGAAGGCGACGAGCGACCAGTACGAGCGCCGCATCGCGTCCGAACTGCACATGCGCGAACGACAGGGTGCGGCCTATGTGATGGCCAACCTGGAGGGCGAGCGCTGGTCCGGCAACGTGGGCCTGCGCTTCGTGCAGACGCGTATCAACGCCGACATCCCGACGCCGATTCCGGCCGGCGTCTGCCTGCGTGCCGCGCCCGGCCAGCCGGCGATTCCATGCGCGGCCTATCCGGATGCGATCACGACCTCGGGCGACCTGCAGCCGGTCTACGACAACGAGCCCTTCAAGAACAACACGGGCAACACCTACTACTTCATCAAGACGGACCGCCGCTTCAACAACTGGCTGCCCAGCATGAACGTGCGCTACGAACTGACGAAGGACCAGATCCTGCGCTTCGGCGCGAGCCGCACGGTGGGCCGCCAGAACTACAACCTGCTCGGCGCCGGCTTCGGCTCCCCGACGTGCGATGCGCAGGGGTGCCGCGTGACGGGCCCGAACCCGGACATCAAGCCGCTCACGTCGGACAACCTCGACGCGTCGTGGGCGTGGTATTTCTCGCGCCGCTCGATGGTGGGCGTGGACCTGTTCTACTCGCGCATCCAGGGTTATGCGAAGACCGGCACCACGGGCGGCGCCACGATCGACCTGTGGGATTCGGCGGCGCAGGCGATGAAGACGTACACCGTCCAGACGTCGGAGCAGCAGGGGGCGCACATCGCCGGCCTCGAACTGTCGTACGAACAACCGTTCGGCACGACGGGCTTTGGCTTCACCAGCAACATCAGCCGCGCGCACACGAAGGTCGACGACGGCCGGCCGATGGTCGGCGCGTCCGAATGGGCCGCGAACCTGGGCGGCTATTTCGAGAACGACAAGGTGTCGCTGCGCCTCGTCGCGAACTACCGCAGCGAATACGTGAACAGCTCCACGGCGCCCGCGCCGACGGCCAACAGCCAGGGCCTGTACAGCGTCAACGGCGTATTGATGCCGACGGCGCCGACGATGGCCGCGCCGGTGACGACGCTGGCCTTCAACGCCAGCGTCAACCTCACGCCGCAGTTGCTGCTCACGTTCGATGCGACGAACCTGACCAATGCGAAGCGCGCCTACTATCGTTACAGCGAGGAGGAGCAGCAGAAGCTGGACGTCAGCGGCCGCCAGTTCTATGTGAACCTGAAATATCGTTTCTGACGTTGTCGCCGACAGGCGCAAGGGGGCTGCGGCCCCGTTTTTATTGCATTTCTTGTTGCCGCGTAGGTCTCTTTGAAGATGGCCTGTAGGACTGGAACTCATGGGGGCGCACAGTGTGCGGCATCTAACGGTTGCGACCCCGTTGGACTCGCTACGATGGAGGCGTCGAGTGAGGCACCAAGCGATCTTCCGCAGGTGGCCAACCACCTCGACAGGTCAGCCGGTCGCCTCGAGGACCGGCACCAATTTCGAAGCCGGCGATGAACGCGCCGGCTTCAACGGAAGCGGAGGTTGCCATGACCACGACGACGACGAACCATCCCCCCAAGCATCTCGTGCGCGAGTACCTCGAGCGGCGTTCGAAAGACCCGAAACCGCCGCCGACGCCGGAAGAAATCCGGCGCCAGCTGGGGTGGGGCATGCTGATGCCGTCGGACGACCGGATCGGCACCTCCCGCTCTTGAACCAGTTTCACCGTCACCGAACAGGAGAAGCATCATGACCGCCAAGATCGGCAGCAAACACGTGGCCCAGCACCGCGGCAAGAAAGAGCGCGAGGAGATCCACAAGATGAACGTCGCGCGCGAAGCCCTTAAATTGGCCGCTGCGCGCGCCAAGTACCGCAACCAGCAGAAGGGGCAGCGTCCGCAAGCCGCGGCCTGATTCATCGGCTTTCCGAAGGGCCCGCCATGGCGACATGGCGGGCCCTTTGCCATTCGCCGGCCCCGTCGCCATTCACCGGGACGGCGCCGCCATTGGCCGAAAAGCACTTCCACCCGCGCGCCGACCTCCGTTATCGTGTCGACATTCGATCACAACGGAGGAAACATGAATAGCGAAGCTTCCTACCACCTGCGGCGCCAGGTGTTGTGGGGCCTGGTCCTGGTGGGGCTGGGCGTGGCCTTCCTGCTGGACCAGATGGATGTGTTCGACGTCCGCTCGCTGTGGCATTATGCGCCGCTGCTGCTGGTCGTCGTGGGCATCAACCAGACCATTGGCTACCCGAGCGCCCGCGAATTCTCCAACGGCCTGTGGACCGTGTTCATCGGCCTGTGGCTGTTCGCCGTGCTCGAGGGCCTGTGGGGCCTCACGTTCGGCAACAGCTGGCCCCTGTTCATCATCATCAGCGGCATCACGATGGCGATCCGGCCGATCGCCGAGCGCCGCTTCGGCCCGAAGGGAGGGGACGGCCATGGAAAATAACACGAACCGCGCGTCGAGCCAGGTCGTGCTGGGCCTGATCGTCGTGGGCATGGGCGTCCTGTTCCTGCTCGATAACCTCGACATCCTGAATTTCCGCCATGCGATCGGGTTCTGGCCGCTCGCCTTCATCGTGGCCGGTTGCGCCGCCCTGTTCGGCAACGGGACGCGCAGCGGCCGCAGCGGCAATTACATGGGCGGCGTGCTGATCGGGATCGGCCTCCTGATGATCGTCAGCCGCATGGGCTACTTCACCATCAGCTGGGGCACGCTGTGGCCGCTCGTGATGATCGCGCTCGGGGGGCTCGTGCTGTACCGCTCGCTGGGCCCGGGGCGGGTGGTGCGCGACGGCGTTGCCGCGGGCACGAGTCCGGACAACGTCGTCGACATCGTCGCCGTTCTGGGCGGTTTCGAGCGCCGCGTGAGCACTCAGGACTTCCGCGGCGGCGAGATCACGGCCGTGATGGGCGGCTGCGCGCTCGACCTGCGCGACGCGTCCATCGTCAAGGAAGCCGTGATCAACGTCTTCACGGTCTGGGGCGGCATCAACATCAAGGTTCCGTCCGACTGGACCGTCGTCCTGAACGGCACGCCCGTGATGGGCGGCTTTGCGGAAAAGACGGCCCGGCCGCCCGACGCCAGCAAGCGCCTCGTCATCACCGGCTACGCCATCATGGGCGGCGTGGAAGTGCGTAACTAAAGGCGCGGCCGATGCACGGCATTTTCGCGAGCTGGCGCGCGACGGCGCTCTACCTGCTGGCCTGGCTGATGCTGGGCCTGCTGCTGGCGGCCATGCTGGCCGTCAGCGGCGCGGGCTGGGGGGCGAGCGTGCTGTTCGCCGTGCCGCTGGCGCTCTGGTTCGCGTACGCGGCGGGCTTTTCCGCCTACTACGTGTGCCGCGCGTATCCGCTGGGACGGCGCCGTCCGCTCGCTATCGCCGCCGGCGTCGGCATGACGGCGGCCTGCGTGTCCGGGCTGTGGTGCGGCATGGGCGCAGTGTGGAACAGCCTCTTGTCCGCGCTGGCGCCGGACGGCTACGTGCCCGTCGCGAGCGGCCCCGTGCTGGCGTCGATGTTCGGTCTCGGCCTGATCCTGTACGGCCTGGCGGCCGCCGTGAACTACCTGCTGATCGAGACCGAACGCGTGCGCCAGCTCGAGACGCAGCGCCTGGAGATGAAGCTGATGGCCCAGGATGCGGAGCTGCGCATGCTGCGCGCCCAGGTCGATCCGCACTTCCTGTTCAACAGCCTGAATTCGATCAGCGCGCTGACGTCGCTCGACCCCGCGGCCGCACGTGCCATGACCGTGCAACTGGCCGAGTTCTTCCGGCACACGCTGGGCCTGCGCGCCGACCGCAAGGTGACGCTCGGCCAGGAACTCCAGATCGTGCGGCATTTCGTCGCCATCGAGCAGGTGCGCTACGGCGACCGGCTGCGCTTCGATACCGCCATCGATCCCGCCGCCGGTGAGTGCCTGTTGGCGCCGATGCTGCTGCAACCGCTCGTGGAGAACGCGATCAAGCACGGCATCGGCCAGATGATCGAGACAGGCCTCGTGCGCATCGAGGCGACGCGCGCCGGCTCGATCCTGCGCATCCGCGTGGAGAACGATGTCGATCCCGACAGCGTCGACGGGACAGCCTCGGCACGCGGCACGGGCCTGGGCCTCGTCAACGTGCGCCAGCGCCTCGCGGCGGACCATGGGCATGAGGCGAGCGCGCACTGGATGCGGCGCGACGGCCGCTTCATCGTGGAGCTCGCACTGCCGGCGGTGACGGCCGACGAACCCCATCCCGAACCCGAAAGGATCTGACGCATGCGCGTGATCATCGTGGACGACGAACCCCTGGCGCGCGCCGTGCTGCGCGAGCATCTCGGCCTCCACCCCGACGTGGAGATCGTCGGCGAATGCGCCAACGGCTTCGAGGCCGTGAAGGCCATCGCGGAGATGGCGCCCGATCTCGTGTTCCTCGACATCCAGATGCCCAAGCTGGACGGCTTCGAAGTCGTCGAGCTGGCCGGCGCGAAGACGCACTACGTGTTCGTCACCGCGTACGACCAGTTCGCGTTGCGGGCCTTCGACGTCCACGCGCTCGACTACCTGCTGAAACCGTTCACGCGCGAACGCCTCGCGCAGGCGCTGGCGCATGCGCGCGCCCGCCTCGCCGCCCCCGCCGCCGCGATGCAGGGCGAGGAGGCCATGCGCGCGCTCGTGAGCGATGCGCAGGCGCGCCGCCAGCCGATCGAGCGCGTGCTGATCCGCGACGGCGCGCGCGTGCAAGTCATTCCCGTCGCGCGCATCGACTACATCGAGGCCCAGGACGATTACGTGGCCATCTGTTCGGAAGGCCGGCAGTGGCTGAAGAACCAGCGCATGGCCGAACTGGAAAGCCAGCTCGATCCGCAGGCCTTCCTGCGCGTGCACCGGTCGTACATCGTCAACCTGGGCACCATCGCGCGCATCGAGCCGACCGGGAAGGATGGTCACTGCGCCGTGCTGAAGTCGGGGGCGCGCATTCCCATCAGCCGCAGCGGTTACCAGAAGGTGCGCGACCTGATGCGCTAGCGGCTGATTCAGGGCGGCCATGGCGTCGCCGCCGCGCCTGGCCCCGTCCACCCTGAATGAGGCGCTAGGAGGCGGCCTTGCCGACGGGCCACCAGGCGGGCAGCAGCGCCTGCACTTCCGGCCGCGCGAAGCGGTCGTCGATCAGCCACACGACGCCGCGGTCCTGCTCCGTGCGGATCACGCGGCCCGCCGCCTGCACGACCTTCTGCATGCCGGGATAGAGATAGGTATAGTCGTAGCCCGCGCCGAACATCGCTTGCATGCGCTGGCGCAGCTGCTCGTTGACGGGGTTCACCTGCGGCAGGCCCAGGGTCGCGACGAAGGCGCCGATGAGGCGCTCGCCGGGCAGGTCGACGCCTTCGCCGAACGAGCCGCCCAGCACCGCGAAGCCGATGCCGCGACCGCCCGCGACGAAGCGCGCGAGGAAGTCCGCACGTTCCGGCTCGCTCATGCGGCGCGCCTGTCGCCATACGGGGATGTCCGGATGGTCGCGCTCGAAGCGGTCCGCCACCTGCTGCAGATAGTCGAAACTGGAAAAGAACGCGAGATAGTTGCCGGGCTTTTCGTGGTACTGGTCCGCCATCAGGGTCGCGATCGGCGCGAGCGAACCGGCCCGGGCCTGGTAGCGCGTCGAGATGCCGTGCGCGACGTGCACGTCCAGCTGGCTCGCGGTGAACGGGGAGTCGACGTCGATCCACGCGGTGTCTGCCGGCATGCCGAGCAGGTCGGCGAAATAATGCCAGGGGCTCAGAGTCGCGGAGAACAGCGTCGTCGAATGGGCGTACGCGAAGCGCGGGCCGAGGAAGGGGGCGGGGACGACGTTGCGGATGCATAGGGTCGTGTTCCGCTCGTCCTCGCGCGTGACGTCGAACAGCGAATGCTCGCCGAACGATTCCGCGAGCCGGCCGAACTGCAGCGCGCCGAAATAAAAATCCTGCAGTTCCGGGTCGAGCGGTACGGGGAAGGCCGCCATGTGCTCCGTGATGGCGCTGGCCGCGCCCTGCAGCGCGTTCAGGAATTTGTCCGGCAGGCCGTCCAGCACCTGGTAGGGCAGGGGCGCGGACTTGCTCACGTCCGTCCACGCGCGCTTGACCTTGTCGAGCGGCTTGTGCAGCGCCGGCGGTGCGATGGCCCGTGCCGCGCGCAGGCCCGCGCGTTGCAGCGTCGTCGTGTACATCGAACGTGCCCGGGATACCAGGTTGTGCGCCTCGTCCGCGAGCACGCTGACCTTCCAGCCGCGTTCCAGCGCCAGCGCGTACAGCATCGCGCCGCCGTCGAACCAGTAGTTGTAGTCGCCCACGACGACGTCGCTCCAGCGGACCATCTCGCTGCCCAGGTAGTACGGGCAGACGTCGTGCGCGAGACCGATCTCGCGCAGCGCGGCGCGGTCGAGCATGTCCGCGTGCGCCGCCGCGTCGCGCGCGGCCGGCAGGCGGTCGTAGAAGCCCTGGGCCAGCGGGCACGAATCGCCATGGCAGGCTTTGTCCGGATGCTCGCAGGCCTTGTCGCGCGCGCTCAATTCGAGCACGCGCAACGGCAGCGTGCCCCCGGACTTCAACGTGGCAGCGGCGTCCAGCGCGAGCTGGCGTCCCGGCGTCTTCGCGGCCAGGAAGAACACTTTGTCGAGCGCTTGGCCGGGTGCCGCCTTCAGCACAGGGAACAGCGTGCCGACGGTCTTGCCGATACCGGTCGGGGCTTGCGCGAGCAGGCTGCGCTTGCCGGCATTGGCGCGGAAGATGGCTTCCGCGAGCTGGCGCTGGCCGGGACGGAAGTCAGCGTGCGGAAAACGCAGCGCCGTCAACGCGGCGTCGCGCGCGCCGCGGTGCGCGAGTTCCCGCTCGGCCCAGGCGACGAAGCGGCGGCACTGGTCTTCGAACAGCGCGGCGAGGTCGGCGCGGGTGTGGGTCTCGCGCAGCACGGTTTCCTGCTGGGTGCCGATGTCGAAGTAGACGAGCGCCAGGTTGACGTCGTCCATCCCGAGCTCCTCGCACATCAGGTGCCCGTAGACGCGCAACTGGGCCCAGGCCAGGCGCAGGTGATTGTCGGGGATGCGCGCGAACTGGCCGCGGTACGTCTTGACCTCTTCGATCAGGTTGCGGTCGGGGTCGTAGCCGTCGGCCCGTCCGCGCACGTGCAGCGGGCCCCAGTCGCCCGCCAGCGTCACTTCGCTGCGGTAGTTGTCGTCGCGGCGGGATGCCACGACGGCATGGCCCGCGATGCCTTCCTGCGCCGTGGGCGACGGCGTGAAGCGCAGGTCGAGGTCGCCCTGCTTGGCCGTGAATTCGCACAGGGCACGCACGGACACGACGTAGCGTGCGTCGTTCATGCGGCGGCCTGCTCCCATTGCAGGTAGCACACCGTGATCGGCATGCCGTGCTCGGCGCAGTAATCGATCCAGCGCAGCTGGTTGTCCTGCAGGCGGTCGCCCGGGCCCTTCACCTCGATCATGTTGTAGCGCTGTTCGCCCGGCCAGAACTGGATCAGGTCGGGGAAGCCCGTGCGGTTTTCCTTCACGTCCTGCAGGATGCGGCGGAACCACAGTGTCAGGTGCGCCGCCGGGATGCAGTCCAGCGCCAGTTCGATGATGCCGCGATCGAGCCAGTCCCACGCGACGAACGGCGATTGCAGGCCTGCCTTCTCGTCGTACGTCGCGAGGATGGCGGCGCGGTGGCGGCCGTCGTCCAGCAGTGCGAGGCAGGCCTCGAAGGCGTCCTTGCGGCGCTGGTAGAAGTCGGCCGCGAACAGGTCGGCCGGGCCGCGGTGGAACGGGTGGAAGAACGCGCCCGGGACGGCCGCGAAGATCGCGCGCCAGCACAACAGGCCGAACAGCGTGTTGGCGAGCGTGTTCTCGACGTAGAAGACGGGCGCGTCGGCGCGCGCCAGATGCTCCAGCACGACGCCTTCGACGCGCCATTCGCCGCCCGGCAGGGGCAGGCTCAGGTCGAGCCGGGCGGCCGGCGTCGCGCGGCGCGGCGGGCCTTTCGGATGGCCCAGCTTGCGCGCCAGGCGCGGGCCCAGGCGCAGCAGGTGCTGGCGCTCCGCCTCGCTTTCCGGGGCCTGTTGCGCCGTCTCGAACAACGCATGGGCTTCGTCGAATTTCTCGTGCTTTTCCAGCACGCGGATCGCACGGCCGCGCGCACCCGGATAGCGGCAATCCGCGTACACGGCATACGCATTGTCCCAGTCCCGCTCTTTTTCGAGCAGCTGGCCGAGCTGGAACAGCAGACGTTCGCGCCGGCTGTCGAGCCAGTCGTTGCCGAACGCATGGCGGGGCAGGTCGGCCAGTACGTCCAGCGCCGCCTCGCCCGCGTAATAACGTTCCTTGCACGCGTGCAGCTGCAGGTAGTGGTCGATGTCGTGACGGGCCCGGAAGCCGCGCGACGCCGACGAGAATTCGACGCGCTCGTAGCGGAACAGACCGAGGTCGGACAGCACGAATTCCGTCCAGTCCTGCGAGAGGTTGCCGAAGAAGATGAGGCGCAGGCGGTCGCACAGCGGTTGCACGAGCAGGCGCAATGCGAGGTCGTCGCAATGCCGGTGCCAATGCGAGAACGGGCGGTCCGCCTCGTGCGCGGGATCGCCGCGCAGCGCTTCGAGCTGGTCGGCCTTGCGCGCGCTCTTCTGCGCGCCGGTCAGGCCGAACGCCCCGGCCAGTTCCGGCTTGGAGAGCAGGTCGAACAGCTCGTCGAGCGTCAGGACGGGGTCCGACTCGATCCAGCCGCTGGGCAGCAGGGCCTCTGCCGCGGCGCGCGGGCAGCCGATCTCCGCGTAGTTGAGCTTGCTGGCCCGGAACAGGGTGCCCTTGCGCATCGCCATTCTCACGAACAGGGCGCGGGCCGGTTGCGGCAATTGCGGGAAGGCGGCGATGAACGCGTGTTCCTCGTCGATGAGCAGGTCGGCGTAGCGCTCGGCGATCCAGTCCAGCACGCGCTGGAAGTTATCCAGATAATAAAACTCGTTTTCCAGGACTCTGATCATCGTCATACCGCGCCAACTGTACTTTTGTACAGTATAACGGTGCCGGCGACGATGGCCCAGCAGTTTTGCTGTCGTTACAGCCCGCGGCGTGGTTTTCCGGACAGGCTGCCCTATTGTCGGGGTGGCATGCGCGGGCCACACGACTTGTCGGTGCACGCCGCCGTTCCCGCGCCATCGGCCGCCTCGTTACGGGTGCCGGTGTGCTGGAGGATGGCCGAGATCAGGGCGACGTCCGTATCGACCCCGGTCGTTGACGGCGTCGTCCTGGAGGCGCCGGCGGTCCGCTTCTGGCGCGGCGGTGCCGGGTCCGCATGGGCCAGCGCCCGGGGTGCGGTCGTCCGGGACTCCGGTTGTGGCCGTGCATAAGGAACGGCCGGCGTGGCGGGACGCGTGACCGGATGGCGCGATGGGGCAGACGAAGGGGGCGCCGTCGTACCGGCCGGGGCGCGCCTGGCCACGTCGGACGCTGCAATGGCGGCAGGCTGGGGCAGATCGATGATGACGGCGCCGCGCGCTGGGACGGCTGCCGCAGGTGTCGCGTACGTATTGGGCACCGGCATGGACAGCGGACTTTCCGTGGTCAGCGTGGCGCGCGTGCCTGGCACGTCGACGGGCGTGCTGTCGCGCGCCGGCGTCGCGCCGTGGACGAGCCACGCGATGACGACGAGCAGGGAGCACGCCAGCACGCCGGCGGCGCCGTACCAGACGACGACCGGCAGGGCGCGGAGCCGGCGCCCGGGTGCCTGGCCGTCGAGCATGGCCAGGATATTGATTTCGCTGGTTGCCCGGCGCGACGACGACATCAGGTTGGGACGTCTGGAGCCAGGTTGATTTTCATCTGTAGGGCGCACCGCGTTACTCCTAAGATTGGAAAACTAGTTCCAATTAGAAACAAACCGGAGAATCCGATGCTGATCTTCCTCGCATTCTTGTACTTTTTCCTGGCTTGCAGCGTCATTTGGCTCGCCCTGTTCCCGGGCGGACGGGCGTCGGTGCTGCAGGTGCTCGGCATGCTGCAACGCCGGCTCCAATGGCGCGTCGGGGGCTGGCAGCGCAGCGGTAATGCCACGCTGCGGGCGTCCTGGTCGGGCGCGCGCGGCGTGTGGTTCGACGGCCGCAGGATGCTGCGGCGGCACTGGGCGTGGTTCGCCGTCGGCGTGCCGCTCGTGCTGATCCCGACGCTGCTCGCGTTGCTGATGCGCCGGCCGGACATGCTGCCCGACTACGAGCCCACCGACACCGTCGTCGACGCCCAGGTGGCCGCGTTGCTCAAGGGCGAGCAGCTGGTGCCGCCGGCCGCGTTGCCCCCGCTCGCGTTCGGCACGCGCGAAGTGGAACTGGTGCGTCCGATGCTCGTGGACGCCAGCCGCAACTGGGGGCTGCTGCGGCCGGAGTTCAGCCAGCGCCTGCTGTTGGTGTTCAAGATCATGAAGGAAAAATACGGTTACGAGATGGCACTGCTGGAGGGGTACCGCAGCCCGGCCCGTCAGGACATGCTGGCCGGCATGGGTTCACAGGTGACGAACGCACGTGCATTCCAGAGCTGGCACCAGTACGGGCTGGCGGCGGACTGTGCGTTCTGGCGGGACGGCAAACTCGTGATCTCGGAAAAAGACCCCTGGGCCATGCGCGGCTACCAGCTCTACGGCGAGGTCGCCGAATCGCTGGGCCTGACCTGGGGTGGGCGCTGGACGATGATGGACTTCGGCCATGCGGAGTTGCGGATGCGCGGGGTGATGCGGCGCTGATGGCGGACGGTTCCCGGAGCGTTGTCTCACCTCAAATTTTCGACAAGGAAATAGTGCCAGTATTGCTGATGGTATTCACCAACCTTCCGAACGAACATGATGGCCCGACTCTGGCAGTTCCTCACCGACAGACGTGTTTTGGCCGCGATCGGCATCGGCGTGCTTGCAGCACTCGTGCTGCTGGGCGCGGATTCCCTCGACACGGCCCTCATCTGGGCCGCACTGCTGGGCCTGCTCCTCCTGTGTGCGGGAGGGATCGCCTGGCTCATCCGGGCCTGGCTGCGCAAGCGCGCGGCCAGCCGGCTGGGCGAAGCGATCCTGACCGGCGCGGAGACCGACGGCAAGGCCCAGGCGACGCGCAACGACGCGGCCGTGCTGCGCAAGGGCATGCTGGAAGCCATCAACACGATCAAGACGTCCAAGCTGGGCCTGACGCGCGGCGCCGCGGCGCTGTACGAGCTGCCGTGGTACATGATCATCGGGAACCCGGCGGCCGGCAAGAGCAGCGCGATCAAGCATTCCGGTCTGACGTTTCCGATCCCCGGCAGCAAGGCGGTGCAGGGCGTCGGGGGCACGCGCAACTGCGACTGGTTCTTCACGACGGATGGCATCCTGCTCGACACGGCCGGGCGCTATTCCGTATTCGACGCGGACCGCGCCGAGTGGTTCAGCTTCCTCGACCTGCTGCGCAAGTACCGCCCCCGCGCGCCGATCAACGGCATCCTGATCGCCGTCAGCGTTGCCGAGCTGGGCGGCGGGAGTCCCGAGACGTCGATCGAACTGGCGAAGAGCCTGCGCACGCGCGTGCAGGAACTGACCGAAAGGCTGGGCGTCCACGCGCCCGTGTACGTGATCTTCACGAAGGCCGACCTGATTGCCGGCTTTGCCGACTTTTTCCACGGCAGCGAACTGACCGAGCGCGAGCGCGTCTGGGGCGCGACCCTGCGCTACAACCGGCGCAGCACGCCGCAGGACGTGCTGGCATTCTTCGACCAGCATTTCGATGAATTGCACGACGGCCTCAAGGAGATGAGCGTGGCCAGCATGGCGGGCAACCGCAGCACCGCGCTGCGCCCTGGCGTGTTCACGTTCCCGCTCGAATTTGCCGCGCTCAAGCCCCAGCTGCGGGCCTTCCTCGCCACCCTGTTCGAGGAAAACACGTGGCAGTTCAAACCCGTGTTCCGCGGCTTTTATTTCACGAGCGCGTTGCAGGAGGGCAGCGTGGAGAACCAGTCGGCACGGCGCGTCGCGGGACGGTTCGACCTGCAGCTGCGCCCGTTGGGCGAGAAAGCCGGCGACGACGCCGCGCCCGGCTCCGAGCAGTCCGGCTTTTTCCTGCTGCAGCTGTTCCGCAAGGTGATCTTCGCCGACCGCGACCTGGTCAAGCGCTATACGAGTCCAGCCGCCACACGCATGAAGATCGGCGCGTTCTTCGTCGCCACCCTGCTGCTCGGCTGTGCGCTGGGCGGCTGGAGCTGGTCTTACATGGGGAACCGGCAGCTGGTCGCGAACGTCAGGGCCGACCTGGACAAGGTCATGAAGCTGCAGGCCGGCCGGACCGATCTGCAGTCGCGGCTGGAAGGGCTCGACATCTTGCAGGACCGCATCGAGCAGCTCGACAAGTATCGCCAGGACCGCCCGTGGGCGCTGGCGTTCGGCCTGTACCAGGGCGAGGCGCTGGAGCGCAAGCTGCGCGACGAGTATTTCGCCGGCGTGCGCGAAGTCATGGTACAGCCGGTGGCGGGGGCGCTGGAGAACCTGCTGACGGAGATGAACGCGAACGCGTCGCAGCTCGACCCGAACGTGCGGGCGACGCCAGCCGCCAAACCCGGCCAGCCCTACCAGGATGTCTCGGCCACGAACGTCGGCGACGCCTATAACGCGCTCAAGACTTACTTGATGCTGGCGGACAAGAGCCATGCCGAACCCGGCCACCTGAACGACCAGCTGACGCGCTTCTGGCGCGGCTGGCTCGAAGCGAACCGGGGCACGATGCCGCGCGAGCAGATGATCCGCAGCGCCGAGCGCCAGCTGACCTTCGTGCTGGCCCATATCGACGACCAGGCGTGGCCCCAGATCACGCCCAAGCTCAGCCTGCTGGACACCGCTCGCGAGAACCTGCGCCGCGTCGTGCGCGGCACGCCCGCGCGCGAGCGCGTGTATGCGGACATCCGCACCCGCGCGTCGACGCGATTCCCGGGCGTGACGGTGGCGCGGATCGTCGGTGAACAGGACCAGGCGCTGGTCGTCGGCAGTTACGCCGTCGGCGGCGCGTACACCCGCGATGCCTGGGAGAAATTCGTGCAGGGCGCGATCCGCGAGGCGTCGACCCGCGAACTGCAGAGCAGCGACTGGGTATTGAAAAGCGTTGCCAAGGACGATCTCACGCTGGAGGGCAGCCCGGAGCAGATCCAGAAAGCCCTCGTCGAGATGTACAAGAGCGACTATGCGCGCGAATGGAGCAAGTTCGTGCAGGGCGTGACGATCGCCGACCTCAATGGTTTCGACGCCAGCGTGCAGGCGATGAACCGCCTCGGCGATCCGCTGACGTCGCCGCTGGCGAAAGTGCTCAAGACTGTCCACGAACAGACATCCTGGGACGATCCCACGCAGGCCCGGGTCGACACCGTCAAGCTCAAGCGGGGGCTTGCAGGCTGGTTCCGCGAGGTGGTGCTGCGGCAGGCGCCGAGCGAGGCGCGCCAGGTGGCCGATGCGATGGGCCCGCTGCCGGTGGGGGGCGTGCAGGCGGCCGGCCCGGTCGGCCGCGAATTCGGCGGCGTCGCGCGCCTGGTCGGCGTCAAGGAAAAAGATGCGTCGCTGATGACCGGCTACCTCGATGCGTTGTCGAAGCTGCGCAGCCGCCTGAACCAGCTGAAGAACCAGGGCGATCCCGGCCCCGGCGCCAAGCAGCTGATGCAGCAGACGCTGGAGGGCAATGGTTCCGAACTGGCCGAAGCGTTGAAGTACGTCGACGAGCAGATGCTGACGGGGATGACGGACACACAGAAGCAGATGCTGCGCCCGCTGCTCGTGCGGCCGCTCGTGCAGACGTTCGCAATGATCGTGCTGCCCTCGGAATCGGAGATCAACAAGACGTGGCAGGCCCAGGTCGTCGAGCCGTTCCAGAAGACGCTGGCGGCCAAGTATCCGTTCGCGCCGTCTGCCCAGATCCAGGCCACGCCGGCCGAGATCGGCCAGGTGTTCGGCCCGGACGGCGTCGTCGCCAAATTCGTGGGCACGACGATGGGGCAGCTGGTCGTGCGCCGTGGCGACGTGCTCAGCAGCCGCACCTGGGCCGACATCGGCATCACGCTGGCGCCGCTAGCGGTCAGTGGCTTCCCCGGCTGGGTGGCGCCGTTGTCGGCCAATGGCGTGGCGGCCGGCGGCGGCCCGCAGACCGTGTTCCAGCTGCTGCCGCTGACCGCACCCGGCGTCACCGAATACACGATCGAGATCGACGGCCAGCAACTGCGCTACCGGAATACGCCGGCAGCCTGGGTCAACATGGTGCATCCCGGTCCGCAGGGCAGCAGCGGTGCGAAGATCAGCGCCGTGACGTTCGACGGCCGCACGGTCGAACTGTTCAACGAGGCGGGCGAGTTCGGGCTGCAGAAGATGATCGAGGCAGCGGCCAAGAAGCGCCTCGATGCGGGTACGCACGAACTGCGCTGGAACGCAGGCAACGTCTCGGTGGCCGTCAACCTCAAGCGCGTCAGCAGCACGGACACGTCCGGTGGGAACGCCCAGGCCAGCCAGGGCTTCCGCGGCCTGCGCCTGCCGGACGCCATCGTCGGCCGCGCAGGTGCGATCGGCGCCAGCGGCACCGGCCCGGCGCTTGCAGGAGCGGCGCAGTGAACCGCGCCCCGAACCGAACTGCCCAGCGCGCGCCCGCCGTGAGCCGCATCGGCTATTTCGGCAAGATCCCGGCGCACAGCGACTTCGTCAAGCTGGCCGACGACCAGCCCGTGATCGGCATGCTGGACGACTGGATCGCGCAGGTCATGACGCGGCTGCCGTCCGATGCGCGCTGGAAGCTGAATTACGATGCGATGGCCCCGGCCAGCTTCGCCTTCGTGGGGCCGGACCGGCGTCATGCCGTCGCCGGCCACCTCGTCGCCAGCCACGACCGGTCGGGGCGGCGCTTCCCGTTCCTGATGATGCGGACCGTCGACCTGCCCGACCCCGCCCGCTTCGTCGCGCGCTGCCCACTCGCGTTCGCGCCGTTGTGGGATTACCTCGAGGGCATGGCGCCGCAAATACTGGGCAGCACCGACCCGAGCGCCTACCTGCAGGCGATCGCGGACGCGCCCGTGGCGTTGGGCGAACACGACGCCGCGCTGGACAGCTATCTGGCCCTGTCCACTGTCGGCGAACTGACGACGCAGCTGGAACTGGAGGTCAACCGGATGATCCTTGGGCTCGGCCTGCTGCTGCAGCCCGTGATGCACAGCCGTCCCGCGAGCCTGCACAAGAGCCTCGTGCTGCCGCTGCCGCGTGAAGGTCTCCAACGCCATGCGGCCGCCGCCTTCTGGCTGGAACTGGTGCTGCCGTTCATCCGGCGCAGCGGCTTCGACCTCGTGCTGTTCGTCACCCGCGTGCGTGAGCATCCCGCGCTCGTCGTCGGCTTCGGCGGGGCGGCGCCCGGTACGCTGCACGCCCTGATCGATCCGATCGTCGCCGCCGACCAGCAGGTGCATCTCGCGGACAACGCCTGGATCGACGAGCAGCTCGGCCTGGACGTGGACGTGCGTGCGCTGGCCAGCTACCTCGAGCAGCCGGCGTTGCCCCTGCGGCTCGCGCACGAACTGTTCCTGAAAACCTTTATCGGAGCCGCGCTGTGATGCCGAAGACATTGATCCTTTACGCGGCCATTGTGGCCGTCACGAGCGTGCCCGCCAGCGCGCAGACCCAAGCCCAAGCCCAGGCCCAGGCCCAGGCCCAGGCCCAGGCCCAGGCCACCGCACCCATCGTCGTGTCCGGCACGGTCGCCGACGACGCCAGCAAGGCCGCGCTGCTGGCTCGCCTGCGCGCTGTGTACGGCGCGGACCGGATCGTGGACCAGCTCGCGGTCGGCCGCGTTTCGATGCCGGCGAACTGGAACGACCGTGTCGGCAAGCTGATCGGCCCGAACCTGAAGCTGATCAGCCGCGGCCAGCTGCAGGTCGACGGCACGAGCGTGAGCCTGCGCGGCGACGTCGCGAGCGAAGCCCAGCGCACGCAGATCGCGAGCGACATCGCGCTCGCCCTCGATCCGGGCTACACGGTCAACAACGGCCTGCGGGTGGCGGCCTCGGAGCAGGGCATGCTGGATGCGGCGCTCGCCAACCGCATCATCGAATTCGAATCGGGCCAGGCCACGCTGACGGATTCCGGCAAGGCGATCCTCGACCAGATGAGCGTGGCGCTGCTGCGCCTGAAGGACAAGCGGGTCGAAGTCATCGGTCATACGGATAATGCCGGCTCGCGCGCGGGCAATTTATCGCTCAGCCAGGCGCGCGCGGAGGCCGTGAAGGCGTACGTCGTCGGACGCGGCGTCAAGCCCGACATGGTCGCCGTGTCCGGCGAAGGCCCGGATCGCCCCGTGGCCGACAACCGCACGCCCGAGGGCAGGGCGCGCAACCGCCGGATTGAATTCAAGGTCGTCCAATAAGCCCCGCACGCGTTTTCGTTATATATTTGCAGGGTTAATATTCTTGCAATGGCGCGTATGAACATCGCCATGCAAACGTGGGGCGGCCGTGGCGACATCCGGCCTTTCCTGGCGCTAGCGGAGGGCCTGCAGGCGGTGGGCAACGACGTCCACCTCGTGATCACCTGCGTCGACAGTGGTGCCCATGAAGGCATGGTGTCGGCGAGCCGCGCGAAGATCAGCGTCGTCGCGTCGCCCGTGCTCGCGCCGGAACAGCAGCAGACGGTCGGCGGGACGGCTTACGAGATCCGCAAGCTCCGCTTTGCATTCCCCGATGCAGATGGCGACTATCCTGCGGCCGTGCCTGGACCCGGTCGAAGACGCCATGTTCGACGCCGCGCGCCGGCTGTGCGCCGAGTCCGACGTGCTGATAGGCCATTACTTCATGCACTCGTTGCAGACGTTCGGGCACCCGGACGTCACGGTAGCGTGATCGTCACATTGGCCGACCGCGGCGGCAGCTTGACGAGGTCGTTGTAGCTGACGAGCGCCCGATCCGTCTCGCGCCCCAGCGCACTGCGATAGCCCAGGTAGGCGCCCAGGCCGGCCAGCGCGAACACGCCGCACAGGATCCACAGCGACGTGTCGCTGCCGATCCTGTGGGCGATCTGGTCCGGCCGTTCCGCATGCGGGGCGAACGTGCGGCTCTTGTTGCGCATACGGGCGATCTCGTCGCCCAGGCGCGCCGTCAGGTAGTTCAGCTTGTCGCGGCCGTCCAGCGCGAAGCGGCCCTGGAAGCCGAGCAGCAGGCACAGGTGATAAACCTCGAGTGCCTGCAGGTGCGCGCTGCCCTTGGCGCGCAAGTCTTCCAGGCGCTGGAAGAAATGTTCACCGGCGAGCTGGTCGCCGAACAGGCGTAGCTGCAGCGGACGGGTTTCCCACGCTTCGCGGATGGCGTACTCGGAACCGAGGATGATCTCGTCGACGGCCGCGCAAAACGCATATTTGGCTGCCGTCACGTCGTCGGCCGGGATGCCGAGCGACCTGGCGCTGCGGTCGACTTCGCCGAGGAAGCCCGTCATGCGGTCGGCGAACGCGGCCTGCTCCTGCGGGCCGCAACCGTTTTTCAAAAGGAACAGGGCGTAGAAACCCTCGTACATCAGGTCGACGAGGGAGGCGGGGGCGGTGCCGGCGGCGCCGCGCGGGGAGGGCGCGGCGCGCCGTTCGACGGGATGGCTCATGCTGCGATCGCAATCAGTTCGAGTTTAAGGTCACGGATACCGTTCGGGACATAGATCGAGATGGCCTGCGCCTTGAGCATGCTGTCGTACAGCACGCCGCGGTTGTCGAGCACGAAATACACCATGTCCGGGCGTACGGGGAGCGCGCTGGGCACCTGGGCCGCATGCGCCAGCTTCACGCCGGGCATGGCGGTCAGCACCAGTTTGTCGACGTCTTCGGGGGCGCCGATCTTGAAGCGCAGCGGGACGATGTCGACGAGCTGCAGCGCCGGCAGGTCGGCGGCCACGCCCAGGTACAAGGTCGTCTGGACATTGATCTTGCCGGAGTCGAGCGCGCCCAGGTGATACGAGGGGCGGTCGTTCGACAGCGCGATCGCGAAGTAGCGCGACGAGATCACGGTGTCGAGCAGTTCGCGCAGGATGCCGTCGAGGCGGGCGAAGGCCGGTCCGGGATCCTGGTGGGCATAGGCCGGCAGGTCTTCCAGCCGGGCCGTGCGCGAAAACGTCATCAGCCCGCCGGCCAGCGACAGGAGCTCCTGGAACAGGCGCTCCGGATGCAGTTCCCGGTGGGCGAGGTAATGCGTCAGCGCCGCGTAGCCGGTGCTGACCGTGTGCAGCAGCCAGAACGACGCGACGTCGCCGCCGCGCAGTTCGACGACGTGGCGGCCCGGTTCGCGGTAATGGCCGTACAGCGCATTCACCTTGGCCAGCAGTTTTTCCATCAGACGCACCAGACGCGCGTGCAGGCCTTGCGCGCCCGCGATCGACAGGCTGGGCGGCGTGAACGCCTGGTCGATCTCGAAGCCGCCTGTCGCCACGCGCTGCAGGCGCACGAGCGGAAAGCTGTCGTAGGCGTCGAGCGCATCGAGTTCGGACACAAGCCGCACCGTGCGGGTCAGGTAGGCCACGGGGGCCGGCGCGGCCTGGCTGAACAGGTCCTGGGTGTCGTGCTCGCGCTGGCCGAAGCGCGCATCCGGCCGCGCCGCGCCCCGCTCGGCGCAATTGTCGCCATGCGTTTTCAGCACGGGCAGAGCGGCGTGGAAGGTGATTGTCTGGACGTCGGGCGGCAGCTCGTCGAGGCGAATCTGGGGCGGCAACGGATCCTGGTCCGGAGCGCGCACGAGGTCGCCATCGGGGAAGATCAGCGCCAGCTCGGTCACGCGCAGCGTGTCCGCCTTGAGGGCATCGGCATCGATGGCCAGCCGGCGCACGCCCCAGCAATAGGGATGCAGGGCGCTGGCCGTCTCGTTCAGGCGCGCTTCGTGGTAGCGGTCCTGTTGCTGGAAGTGCTGGGGACGCAGGAACAGCCCTTCGCCCCATAAAACTTTCGCCGGAGTGTTCATGAGCCTCCCTTCGCAAATCTCTAGCTTGCTGGAAACGTTGCGGCGCTTATTGACAGTGGACAAGAGACAAAGCCTTGGCGGCATTGCCGGCCGACAGGGCACAGGCGTGCAGGCCGATGGTCGCGCCGGTGCCTTCAGCATCCGCGGCCGGGATGACGGCGCGCCAGGCATTGCCTGACGGCGCGTGGAACAGGGCGACGACGCCGAGCCAGGGCGTGTCGCGCGCGAGCCTGTCGTTGATGTCGAGGCGCTGGCCCGGCACCAGCGTGACTTCCCTGGCCTCGACGAGGTCGGCGCCGAGGGCCTCGCGCTCCGCTTGCGACGACAGGAACGCGGCGTAGGGTGCCTGGTCGAACGCGCCGCGCTGGCGCAACTTGTAGATCTTGACGAGCAGCGCCAGCGACTGGCCGCGCGCGTCGACGTTCAGGCGCGGCGCCGCATGCAGGTGCATGACGACGTTGCGCGGCGGCTGCTGGGATTCCGGTACGGGCGCCGGCTTGCGCAGCCCGAGCGTGCCGCCGGCACAACCGCCGAGCAGACCGGCGGCGCACAACACGATCCACGTTCGTTTCATCGTTGCTCCTTGCATCTGATAAAGAGAACACGACGATTTAACGGGATCGCCCGCCATGCGCCCTGAGCAGGCGCAATACCCGCTCAACAGCCTCTTCGACGCGGCGCAATGAGGCAGCAAACCTGCGTTGATGGCACGCAATTCTCCCCAGAAACCGTTCACCAATAATGGCGTCTGATTTCAACCCGGGAGAGCCAGATGACCTTCGAACGCCTGATGCCGCTTGCGGCGGTGCCCATCACATGTGTCATGTTGTTGTCGGCCTGCGCCAGTACCGCGCCGGCGGCAAGCCATGCGGCCAAGGCGGCGCCGACGATGGCGAGCGCGATGGCCGAGGTGGATGCCGCCGTGCTCGCGGGCCAGAACGACAAGGCCTACGCGATCCTGAAGAATGCCGGCACCGCCTTCCCGACCGACAAGACGCCATGGGTGCGCATGGCCCAGATGCACTTCGACAGCACCAATTACGGCGAGGCGATCGTCGACGCGCTGGAAGCGCTCGAGCGCGACCCGGACGATACGCTGGCCAACAGCATCGTCGCCGTCAGCGGCCTGCGCGTGACGAGCAAGGCGCTGTTCGACCTGAGCCAGAAAAACAACCTCACCGGCAACGTCCGCACGGAGGCGCAGGACCTGGCCAAGCTGCTGCGCACGAGCCTCAACGAAGACGTGCTGGTGCCGAACAACCGTCCCGCCGCGCCGCGCGTGAAGGAGACGATCAAGAAGGCCGTCGGCGCCGCGTCCACTGCCCGTACCACCGCATCGAGCGATCCGTTCGGCGCGCTCAAATAATCCGTCCACAGCCCACTGGAGTCGACATGGCAAAGAATGAAAGCGTGCAGAAACGCCTGCAGAAGGTGCGCGCGCCGCGCGTGCAGATGACGTACGACGTCGAGATCGGCGATTCGATCGAAAACAAGGAATTGCCGTTCGTGGTCGGCGTGCTGGGCGACTTCGGCTCGGACCCCGATGCGGCCAAGAAGCGCCTGAAGGACCGCAATTTCGTCAACGTGGACGCCGACAATTTCGACGAAGTGCTGGGCGCCGTGGCCCCCGCGACGAGCTTCCGCGTGGAGAACCATCTGTCGCCGGAAGGCGGCGAATTCGCCGTGCAGCTGCAGTTCAAGCAGATGGACGACTTCCGTCCGGAAGCCGTCGTGCAGCAGGTGGCGCCGTTGAAGGGCCTGCTGGAAGCGCGCGGCAAGCTGGCCGACCTGCGCAACAAGCTGGCCGGCAACGACAAGCTGGAAGACCTGCTCAGCGACGTGCTGTCGAATACGGAAAAACTGGGCAGTCTCCGCAAAGGCGGCAAAGGCGGCAAGGAGGAAGCATGAGCGCGATCCTCGATACGGCGAACGCGGCGCAGGCAGCGGCTCCTGAACTGGACATGTCCCTGCTCGACCAGATCGTCGAACAGAGCCGGGTGGCGAAATCGAGCAGCGAACATGAACGGGCGCGCGACATCATCTCCGAGCTCGTGAGCCAGGTAATGGAGGGCACGATGGTCGTGTCGACGAATCTGTCGGCCACGATCGATGCGCGCCTGGCGGAGCTGGACCGGATGATCTCGGCCCAGTTGTCCGCGATCATGCACGCGCCTGAATTCCAGAAGCTGGAACGCAGCTGGACCGGCCTGCACTACCTCGTGAAGAACACGGCGACGAGCAACGGCCTGCAGGTGCGCATGCTCAATGCGAGCAAGCGCGAGCTCGTGAAGGACTTCCAGTCGGCGCTCGAATTCGACCAGAGCACGCTGTTCAAGAAAGTCTACGAAGAAGAATTCGGCAGCTTCGGCGGCGCGCCGTATGGCACTCTGATCGGCGATTTCGAGATCACGCGCCAGCCCGAGGACATCTATTTTCTCGAGCAGATGTCGCACGTGGCCGCGGCCAGCCATGCGCCGTTCATAACGTCAGCCGGGCCGGAACTGTTCGGCATCGAGAGCTTCGGCGACCTGGGCAAGCCGCGCGACCTGGCCAAGGTGTTCGACACCGTCGAATACGCGAAATGGAAGGCGTTCCGCGAATCGGAAGACGCGCGCTACGTCGGCCTCACCTTGCCGCGCTTCCTGGGCCGCTTGCCGTACAACCCGGCCGACGGCACCGCCACGGAAGGCTTCAATTTTGTCGAGGACGTGGACGGCACCGACCACCAGAAATACTTGTGGTGCAACGCGGCCTACGCCTTCGCGACCAAGCTGACCAAGGCGTTCGAGGACTATGGCTGGTGCGCCGCGATCCGCGGCGTCGAGGGCGGCGGCCTCGTGGAAAACCTTCCCACCCACACGTTCAAGACGGACGAGGGCGAGATCGCGCTGAAATGCCCGACCGAGCTGGCGATCACGGACCGGCGCGAGAAGGAATTGTCGGACCTGGGCTTCATCTCGCTCGTGCACTGCAAGAACACGTCGTACGCGGCGTTCTTCGGCGCGCAGTCGGCGCAGAAGGCGCGCAAGTACGCGAACGAGGCGGCCAACGCGAACGCGCTGCTGTCGTCGCAGCTGCAATACATCTTCGCCGTGTCGCGCATCGCCCACTACATGAAGGCGATGATGCGCGACAAGATCGGCAGCTTCGCCGCCGCATCGAACGTCGAGGATTACCTGAACCGCTGGCTGACGCAATACGTCCTCCTGGACGACAACGCGAGCCAGGAACAGAAGGCGCAATTCCCGCTGCGCGAGGCGAGCGTGCAGGTGGCCGAGGTGCCCGGGCGGCCGGGCGTGTACCGGGCCGTGTCGTTCCTGCGCCCCCATTTCCAGCTCGACGAATTGTCTGTTTCGCTCCGATTGGTCGCGGAGTTGCCGCAATCGACCAAGAACTGATTCTTTCACCAACTTGAACTGGAGTAGAACATGGCAATTGACGTGTACCTGCAAATCGACGGCATCAAGGGCGAATCGGCCGACGACAAGCACAAGGATTGGATCGAGTGCAAAGCGGTCAACTGGGGCGTGACCCAGCCGAAGTCGGCGACGGCGTCGACGGGCGGTGGCCATACGGCCGAGCGCTGCGAGCACGAGGAGATCGAGATCGCCAAGCTGGCCGACCTGTCCTCGCCGCTGCTGCTGCAGACCTGCTCGTCGGGCAAGACGATCCCGAAGGCGAAATTCGAATTCATGCGCGCCGACGGGCAGGGCGAACGCGTCAAGTACTTCGAGATCGAGATCGAGAACGTGTTGATCGGCTCCGTCAAGCCGACGGTCGCGGAAGGCGATTTCCTGCACGAGAAGGTCGGCCTGAAATTCTCGAAGATCAAATGGAAGTACACCCAGCAGAAGATCGGCGGCGGCGCCGGCGGCAACACGTCGGGCGGCTGGGATCTCGCCACCAACCGGGTCGTCTGAATACGCATTCCTGACTTACCCCGCGTCTTCCGCGGCCCCCGGGCCGCGGTTTTTTTACTGCGTCTTTGTACGGGAGCCGCGATGACCGCCTATGTTCCCGGCCTGCTCGACCGCCTGATGGGCGAGCGGGCCCACCCCGGCCGACCAGCGGGCGAGCAGCTCAAGGACAGCATCGCGCGCGACCTGGAAGCGCTGCTGAATGCCCGCGCCGGCCTGCCGCCCGGAGCATTCGACGCCTGGCCGCTGGCGCGCGCTTCGGTCCTGAACTATGGCCTGACCGACTTCGCCGAGTTCTGCCTGTCGAGCAGTGAGGACCGGGCCGCGATCTGCGCCTGCCTGAAGGACGCCATCGAGCGCCACGAACCGCGCCTGAAAAACGTCAGCGCGACCCTGGCTTCGGAGCAGGGCGGCGTCAACCGCCTCAGTTTCGTGATCAATGCGACCCTGCACGCCGGTCCCGGCGCGGCTGTCGTTCCTGTCAATTTCAACGCCGTGCTGCAGCCATCCTCGCTGAACTACGCGATCTGCAGGGCTGCCGCGTCAACTCCACAAAGGACCTCGACATGGATATCAACCTGAAGACCCTGATCGCCAAGCTGAACGACGTCACGCGCTCGGCCGCCACGCGCGCTGCCGGTATCTGCGTGGGGCTCGGCCAGTACGAAGTCGACATCGAGCACCTGTTCCTCGCGCTGCTGGAGCAGCCCGGGAGCGACCTCGTGGTGGTGGCGCGCGCGGCCGACGTCGGCCTGACCGGCCTCGAATCCGATTTGCGCAAGGAAGTGGAGCGCCTGCCGTCGGGCAGCGCGCGCACGCCCGTGTTCTCGCGTCACCTGCCCGTGCTGTTCGAGCACGCTTGGCTGATCGCATCGCTCGGCGCCTCGGGTCATCCGTCGCACATTCGCAGCGGTCATCTGCTGCTCGCGCTGCTGACGGAGCCGGGCCTCGCGCAACTGGCCCAGCGCGCGTCGCGCCACTTCGCCGGCTTCCCGCTCGACCGCCTGAAACACGATTTCGACAAGCTGACGCACGGCTCCGACGAAGCGCCGGCCGTGCTGGCCGCCGCCCCGGCGCCGTCCGCGGACCCGGTCACCGAACTGCAGGCGAGCGCGCCCGGCAAGACCCCCGCGCTCGACCAGTACACGGCCTGCCTCACGGCGCGTGCGCGCGAGGGCAAGCTCGATCCCGTGATCGGGCGCGATGCCGAGATCCGGCAAGTGATCGACATCCTGATGCGGCGGCGCCAGAACAACCCGATCCTGACGGGCGAGGCGGGCGTGGGCAAGACGGCCGTCGTAGAAGGCCTCGCGCTGCGCATCGCGCAGGGCGACGTGCCCGATGTCCTGCGCGGCGTCGAGATCCACACGCTGGACCTGGGCCTGCTGCAGGCCGGCGCGAGCGTCAAGGGCGAGTTCGAGAACCGCCTGAAGAACGTGATCGACGAGGTGAAGAAAAGCCTGCATCCGATCATCCTGTTCATCGACGAGGCGCACACGATGATCGGCGCGGGCGGCACGGCCGGCCAGAACGACGCGGCCAACCTGTTGAAGCCCGCGCTGGCGCGGGGCGAGCTGCGTACCGTGGCCGCCACGACGTGGAGCGAGTACAAGAAATACTTCGAGAAGGATGCCGCGCTGGCGCGCCGGTTCCAGGTCGTGAAGGTCGAGGAGCCGAACGAGGAGACGGCGAGCGCGATGCTGCGCGCGATGGCGCCGCTGATGGAGGCGCACTTCGGCGTGCGCATCTACGACGAGGCGATCGTGGAAGCCGTCCGGCTGTCGCACCGCTACATCAGCGGGCGCCAGCTGCCGGACAAGGCCGTCAGCGTGCTCGATACGGCCTGCGCCAAGGTCGCGCTGGGCCAGAAGGCGACACCCGCCGTGCTGGAGGATTGCGCGCGCAGGGTGGAGCGCCTGGACGCGCGCATCCAGGCGCTCGTGCGCGAGGAGAGCGCGGGCGCGGACCACGGCGCCGCGCTGGCCGCGCTGCACGCGGAGCGCGCACAGGCGCTGGACGAACAGGACCGCCTGCGCGCGCGCTGGGATGCCGAGCAGGCGTTGTGCGCCGAGATCCACGCGATGCGCGCGCGGCTGGAAGCGGGGCAGGGCGACAGCCCCGGGCTGCGCGCGAAGGTCGCGACGCTGCATGCGCTGCAGGGCGAGACGCCGCTCGTACCCGTGCAGGTCGACGGCCAGACGGTGGCCGCCATCGTCGCCGCGTGGACCGGGATCCCGCTCGGGCGCATGGTGAAGGACGAGATCCGCACCGTGATGAATCTGCAGGGCTTGTTGGACGAACGGATACTCGGCCAGGGCCACGCGAGCGGGATCGTCGCCCAGCGCGTGCGCACGGCGCGCGCGCACCTGGAGGACCCGAACAAGCCGAAGGGCGTGTTCCTGTTCGTCGGCACGTCCGGCGTGGGCAAGACGGAGACGGCGCTCGCGCTCGCGGACCTGCTGTATGGCGGCGAACGGAAACTCGTCACCATCAACATGAGCGAATACCAGGAAGCGCACAGCGTCTCCGGCCTGAAAGGCTCGCCGCCGGGTTATGTCGGTTATGGCGAGGGCGGCGTGCTGACGGAAGCGGTGCGGCGCAATCCGTACAGCGTCGTGCTGCTCGATGAAGTCGAAAAAGCGCATGCCGATGTGCTGGAGCTGTTCTTCCAGGTCTTCGACAAGGGCGTGCTGGACGACGCGGAGGGCCGCCAGATCGACTTCCGCAACACGATCATCATCCTGACGTCGAACGCGGCGTCGAGCCAGATCATGCAGGCCTGCCTGAACAAGGCACCGAACGAGCGGCCCACGCCGGACCAGCTGGCGGAACTGATCCGGCCCGCCCTCATGAAGCATTTCAAGCCCGCGTTCCTGGGCCGCCTGACGGTGGTGCCGTTCTATCCGATCGACGACGCCGTCCTCGCCAGCATCATCCGATTGAAGCTGGATCGCATCAAGCAGCGCGTGGCCGTCAACCACAACGCCCGCTTCGAATACGACGATGCGCTCGTGGCGGCCGTGCTGGCGCGCTGCACGGAGGTCGATTCGGGCGCGCGCAACGTCGACACGATCCTGAACGGCACATTGCTGCCCGAGATCGCGGATACCGTGCTGGCGCGCATGGCCGAAGGCGGCGCGATCGGCAAGGTGAAGGTCGGCGCCACGAAGGCCGGCAAGATCAAGTACGCCGTCGAACCGGCGTGAGGAGGGCACCATGCTGAATCTGGAACGGCTGCTCGCGCCCGTCAGCGCGGACAAGCCCTGCGGCGACGACCTCGCGTTTTCCAGCGAGATCGACGCCATCGTGCGTGCGCGCCAGGCCGACGATCCGTCGCTGGAGCAGGGCGCCTGGGTCACGGAGCTGAAGGAGGCGGACTGGGAGTTCGTGGGCCGGGAGTGCGTCCGGCTGATCGAACAGCGCAGCAAGGACTTGCAGCTGGCCGTGTGGCTGGCCGAGGCCAGCGTGCAGACGGCCGGCGTGCGCGCGCTGGCCGACAGCCTGCTGTTGATCGCCATGCTGTGCGAGCGTTACTGGGACGGCCTGCATCCGCTGCCGGACGAGGACGGGGTCGAGCGCCGCATCGGCAACCTGTCCTGGCTGGCGGCGCGCATCGCGCCGTGGCTGCGCGCCGTGCCGCTCACCGACGGCGCGGACGGCCACGCCCAGCGCGACTTCGACGCCGCGCGCATGCAGGGCGGGGATTCGCTGGCGAAGCTGGAAGGCGCGCGCCAGCGCACGTCGCAGACGTTCTACGCGAACCTGATGCGCGAATGCGAGCATTGCGCGGGCGCGCTCGACCGGCTGGAAAAGAGTGTCGACGCGGTCGTCGGTGCGGACGGTCCGAGTTTCAGCGCCGCGCGCGCGGGACTGGAAGGTCTCGTCCTGTTCATCAAGCCCGCATTGAAGGAGGCGGTGCCGGTCCCCGGCGCGGCCGATGTCGTCGTCGCGACGCCGGCGCCGATGGCGGCCGGGCCGCTGCAATCGCGCGCCCAGGCGCTGGCCCAGCTGCGCGCCGTGGCGGATTATTTCCGCCGCACGGAGCCGCACAGCCCCGTCGCCTACCTGGCCGACAAGGCCGCGCACTGGGGCGAGCAACCGCTGCACGTGTGGCTGCGGTCGGTGGTGAAGGACGACGCGGCGTTCGCCCAGATCGAAGAGATGCTGGGCGTCGGGCCGCGGCCGTCCTGATTCAGTGCGACGTGGGCGCTTGCGACTGGGCGGCTTTCAACCGCTCGGTCGCGCGCGCGACCTCCTCCTCGACGCGGCGCATGGCGTCGCGTGTCGACTGCGTCACCTGCTCGTAGCCCTTGAACGCATTCTCGATCGCGGCCTTGATGATTTCCACTGCGTTTTCCTGGCCCGGCTTGACGTTTTGCGTGACGTCGTAGATCAGCGCGGACAGCGTGTTCTTCGCTTCGGCCAAGTGGGTGTCGGCGGCCTGCTCGAATTCGCTCTTGATATCGCCGATGATCTGCTTGAGCTGTTCGCCATAGGCCGTCGCTTCCGTCACGCCCGGCTGCACGCGCGCCTGCAGGGCATCGATGGCCGTCTTCGGGTCCGGTGCCTGGCTGAACTGGCGGCTGGCCTCCAGCGTGTTTTCCATCGATTGCTTGGCGGTCGCCAGGTTCAGCGCCACCACCTGCTCGACGCCCTGCACGGCTTTAGTGGCCAGGGCATTGAAAGTCTGCATCTGCAGGTCGAACAGGGTCTTGGTGGCGTTTGCGAATTGCTCGGGGTTGTTGAACATCGATTTCTCCTCGGTTAGGGGACTACGGCGACCTTCTTGTTGCAAGCTCCTCTGGTGGATTATTTAGCAGGCAATGGTTTTTCGCAACGGGCGTCACGATACGGCCCGTCGGCGCGCGCCCAGCCTTCGCCGAGCGGCGTCTGCGAACAGACGATCGTGCCGGTGCTCTTGCTGCGCCAGTGATACCACGGCGCCGGGGCCGCGTTGAGGGCGACCGGGCCGGCCAGGGCGATGGCGAACAGGATGAGGACAGTCTTCTTCATGGTTAGCCGAGCTTAACCTCTTGGCGCGGCAAGTCAAGCGGCCCCTTGAGCTTCCCATCGTGGGAAGGTGTATGCTGGCACCATGAACGACACATATTTCAACATCGGCGAGGCGGCCAAGGCGTCCGGCGTGACGGCGAAGATGGTGCGTCATTACGAAGCGATCGGCCTGTTGCCGCCGGCGCGGCGCACGGAGGCGGGCTACCGGCTGTACGGCGACGACGATGTGCGCATGCTGCAATTCATCCATCGCGGCCGCGCGCTGGGTTTTTCGCTCGACCAGATCGCGGACCTGCTGGCGCTGTGGCGCGACAAGCACCGGGCCAGCGCCGACGTGCGCCGCCTGGCGCTCGAACACGTAGCCTCGCTGGACCGCAAGATCGCGGAACTGGAAGCGATGAAGCGGACCCTTGCGACGCTGGCCAGCTCATGCCATGGCGACGCCCGCTCCGACTGCCCCATCCTCGACGATCTGGCGGCCCACTGAACAAGCCGGCTGGACCGGAGGCCGGCATTGCGGTCTAATGGCCGACATGCCGTTCCGCCTGCCGCTCTCCGCCTGCCTGATCGCACTCGCCGTCCTCCTGCTGGTGGGCGCCGCCGTCGTATGGGCGATCGGTTCGAAGCTGATCGCGGTCGAGCCGCGGCCGGTGGCGCTGGCCGGCCCCGGCTTCGAGGACGTGGTGCTGCGCGCGGCGCCGGACCAGCGTGTCGTCGGTTCGTGGCTGCCGGGACGGGACCGCGGCGTCGTCCTGCTGCTGCACGGGATCCACGGCGACCGCCGCGACATGGCCGAGCGCGCCCGTTTTCTCAACGGCCAGGGCTATGCGGTCCTGCTGATCGACCTGCCGGGCCAGGGCGCCAGCACGGCCTCCTTCGTCACGTTCGGCCTGCGCGAGGCGGACGGCGTGCGGGCCGCGCTCGAGGAGTTGCGGCGGCGGGTGCCGGGGCAGCGCATCGGCGTGATCGGCGTGTCGCTGGGCGCGGCGTCGCTCGTGCTGTGCCGCGATTGCCCTCCCGTCGATGCCGTTGTGCTGGAATCGATGTATCCGACGATCGAGGAAGCCGTCGCCAACCGCCTGCGCATGCGGCTGGGACCCGTGGGCGGGCCGCTGTCCGCGCTGCTGCTGTGGCAGCTGCCGCTGCGACTCGGCATCCAGCCGGATGCGCTGCACCCTATCAAATATGTGGGACGGGTCAAGGCACCGGTGCTGATCGCGTCCGGCAGCGCCGACCTGCATACGACCCTGGCCGAAACCCAGCGGCTGTACGAGGCCGCCGCGCAGCCGAAAGCGTTGTGGGTGGTGGAGGGCGCCGCGCACGTGAACCTGCATGCGTACGCGCGCGAGGAGTACGAGCGGCGCATCGGCGCGTTCCTGGCGGCGCATCTGGATCCGGTATCTGTCGCGGACGAACGCTGAAACGCAAAACGCCGCAATCCTTTTGCAAAGATTGCGGCGTTTTGCGCCAGTATCCTGGTGGTCTCGAAGACCGGGTAGCTTTTGGTGCCCACGGAGGGACTCGAACCCCCACACCTCGCGGCACATGGACCTGAACCATGCGCGTCTACCAATTCCGCC